>CAMAVA010000091.1 GCA_945861515.1 Brevundimonas vancanneytii
CCTGGGCCCGGCATGGCTGTGGAGACCGAAGAGCAGAAGCTGGCCATCCTGATGGAGTGCCTGGGCGCCTTCACCGAGCTCTGGAACCAGCGGGTCAACGCCCCGCCAAGCGGCGACCTGATCTCGATGCTGGCCCATGGCGAGGCGACTCGCAACATGAGTCCGGAAGAGTATCTGGGCAATCTGATCCTGCTGATCGTCGGCGGCAATGACACCACCCGCAACAGCATCACCGGCTCGATCTATGCCCTGAACCAGAACCCGGACCAGTATCAGAAGCTGCGGGACAATCCGGCCCTGATCCCGTCCATGGTGTCGGAGACCATCCGCTGGCAGACGCCGCTCGCCCATATGCGCCGCACGGCCATGGCGGATATCGAACTGGGCGGCAAGACGATCCGCAAAGGCGACAAGGTGGTCATGTGGTATGTCTCGGGCAACCGCGACGACAGCGTCATCCAGGCCCCCGACCGCTACATCATCGACCGGGAGCGGCCGCGCCAGCACATGTCCTTCGGCTATGGCGTTCACCGCTGCGTCGGCAACCGCCTGGCCGAGTTGCAGCTGCGGGTGATCTGGGAAGAGATCCTGAAGCGCTATCCGGTCATCGAGGTCATGGGCGAACCCGAACGGGTCCCCTCACCCTTCGTGAAGGGCTATCTCAGCCTGCCGGTCCGCATTCCGGCCTGAGCGGCGGGTCCGGCCAGCACGCTGCGGGGCGTGATGGCGACCATCTGGAACCTTTGCGCGCAAAACCTCCGGGCCTGGGCTATGTCGACGCCTCGGGCGCCCCTCCTGGAGCAGGACAGACATGATCAGGCGATTTTTCCTCGCGGCCGGCCTCGCGGCCGCGCTGGCCCTGCCCGCGCCGACCGCCACCGCCGCCACCGTCCTCACCGGCGACCGGCTGGACGGCGTGCCGGTGATCGAGCGGCTGGATGTCTCCGATGCGCCCGTCGGCCAGATCACCCGCTACTATTTCCGGGTCACCGACCAGGCAGCGGGCCAGGGCTGGTATGTTCCGGTCCTGGTGGCCCGGGGCGCAAAACCCGGCAAGCGGCTGTTGCTGACCGCCGCCATCCATGGCGATGAGCTCAACGGCATCGACGTCATCCACCAGCTGTTTGCGGGGCTCGACCCGGCCCGGATGTCGGGAACCGTGGTGGCCATTCCCGGCCTCAATGCGCCGGGCCTGCTCAACGCCAGCCGAAACTTCACCCCCAGCCATGGCGGCGGCGGCCAGAACCTCAACCGGGAAATGCCCGATGTCCGCAGCACCGAACCCGCCGGCGACAGCATCGGGGCCCTCTATGCCGGCCGCCTCTGGTCGCAGCTGTTCATCGGCAATGCCGACGCCGCCATCGACCTCCACACCCAGTCCACCGGCACGGTCTATCCGGTCTATGTCTTTGCCGAGACCGCCGCCGCCCGGCGGATGGCAGACCTGATCCGGCCGGACGTCATCGCGATGGACGCCGGCATCAAGGGCTCGGTGGAAAACATGCTCAATGCCGCCGGGGTGCCCGCCGTCACCCTCGAACTGGGCGCGCCCCTGGTCTTTGACCGGGAAATGGTCCGGCGCGGGCTGCGAGGCGTGCGCAATGTCATGATCGACATGGGGATCACCCCGGGATCGCCCGACCTGTCCGGCCCGGAACCCTTCCTCGGCAACCGCAGCGTGGATGTGATCGCCAGCCGCGGCGGCTATGCCCGCATCCTGGTGGCCCTGGGCGACCGGGTGAAGGCCGGGCAGCCGGTCGCCACGATCTCCGACCCTTTCGGCCGGATCCAGGTGACACAGACCGCCCCCCTGGACGGCCAGGTCACCGCCCTGGCCACGGCCCCGACCCGCGAGGCCGGCTCCATGCTGGTCCGCATCCTGGCCTGGTCGGACGACGAGGCCTGCAAGGCCAGCAGCTGCACCGGCTCCTGATTCGGCCGGCGACCGTTCAGGCCCCTCAATCAAGCTTCACATTACACCGCTATGGCGGTTCCCGAATTGCTCGGGGACCGACCATGCTTGATCTCAAATCTCTGACCGTGGCGGGTTTCGCCGCGCCGCTCATCCTGGCCCTCACGCCCGTGGCAGTCCTGGCCCAGGAGTCAGCGGACTCCCCCGGCGCCGAGGCCGAGGCCGGCTCCGTCGAGGCCCTGGTGGTTCTGGGCCGCGGACAGCCCCGGCAGGTCCAGACCGTCGATGGCTCGGCCCTGGAGGTCCTGGTCCCGGGCGCCAGCCCGATCAAGGCCCTGGAACAGCTGCCCGGCGTCTATTTCAGCGGCTCCGATCCGTTCGGAAACTACGAATATGCCGCCACCCTCTATCTGCGCGGCTTCAGCCAGACCCAGCTGGGCTTCACCCTGGACGGGGTGCCGCTTGGCGACATGAACTATTCCAACCACAACGGCCTGCATATCAGCCGGGCGACCATCGGCGAGAACATCGCCACGGCCCAGCTGGCCCAGGGCGCCAGCGACCTGGACGCCGCCTCGACCAGCAATCTGGGCGGCACCCTGCGGTTCATCAGCCGCCGGCCGGCCGACAGCTTCGGGATGGACGTCTCGGCGGCGGCGGGCAGCGACGACTATCGCCGGATCTTCGCCCGGCTGGACAGCGGCGAGGTTGGCCCGACCGGCCTGACGGCCTCCCTGGCCTATGCCGACAGCTTTACCGGCCTGTGGAAGGGCGAGGGGGAACAGTCCGCCCGCCAGGTCAATTTCCGCGTCGAGCAGCCCGTGGCCGAGGGCCGCTTGAGCTTCTGGGTCAATGGCAGCCAGCGCCGCGAGAACGACTATCTGGAACAGTCCCGCCAGCAGATGGCCCGCCGGGGCTATTTCGCCAACTATCTGCAGCCCGACTATGACCTGGCCGTCTTCATCGCCGATGTGGCCAACAACCGCGATGACACGGGCCTGGGCATCGTCACCAACGCCGCCGCCGGGACCGACTATCCCGCCGGGTTCGAAACCCCGGACGACGCCTATTACCAGGGCGCGGGCCTGAGGGACGACATCATCGGCGCCCTGAGCCTGGACCTGCCGGTTGGCGAAATGGTCCAGGTCAGCGGCACGGTCTACAGCCATACCAACAAGGGCCAGGGTCCCTGGTTCACCCCCTATGTGCCGTCCCCCAACGCCCTGGACCCCCTGGCGACCAGCGACAACTCGCCCCTGTCCTTCCGGGGCTTCAGCTATGACTTCACCCGCTGGGGCGCCCTGGCCTCGGCCGAGGTGACCCTGGGCCAGCACAGGCTGTCGGCCGGCGGCTGGTATGAGTCCAACCATTCGCGGGAGGGCTATCGCTATTACGGCCTGGACCGTGACCGGCCGGGCCGCAGTTCCCTGTCGTTCCAGGAAAACCCCTTCTATGTCGACGACTATTACAGCTTCGAAACCGAGACGGTGAAGCTCTATGTCCAGGACAGCTGGCGCCCCGTGGATGGCCTGACCCTGCAGTTCGGCTTCAAGGCCCTGTCGGTGGTCAGCCGGGCGACCAAGGAGATCGAGGACAACAGCCCCGTCGGCCCCGGCGACGACGGCTATACCTTCGGCGAGATCGAGGTCGAGGACAGCTTCCTGCCCCAGGCCGGCTTTGCCTGGCGGATCAACCCCGCCAACGAGATCTTCGGCTCCTATGGCGAGAGCGTCGCCGCCTTCGCCTCCCAGGCCGGCGGGGTCAATGCCAATGGCGGTCAGGCGGCCATCGATGACGCCATCGCCAATCTCGAGCCGGAACGCTCCAAGACCCTGGAACTGGGCTGGCGCTGGCGGGGTGAGCGGCTGGAGGCCCTGGTCGCCGCCTATGCCGTGCGGTTCGACAACCGCCTGGCCTATTTCTCGGCCTCGGATTCCCCGATCCTGGTCTCGGAAACCATCTATCGCAATGTCGGCTCGGTCGACACGCTTGGCCTGGAGGCCACCCTTCGGGCCCGGTTCACCGACGCCCTGTCGGCCATGGCCAGCTATACCTACAACCACTCCGAATATCAGGACGACGTCCTGACCGACGCCGGCGTTCTGGAGATCGCCACCCGGGGCAAGCGGGTGGCCGGGGCGCCCCAGGACCTGCTGAAGCTGGACCTGTCCTATGACGACGGCGCCCTCTTCGCCGGCATCGCCTATGCCTATAACGGCGAGTGGTTCTACACCTACGAGAACGACAATCCGGTGGAGGCCTATGGCCTGGTCGACCTGAACCTCGGCTACCGGTTCAAGGGACCCTGGGCCAGGGGCCTGGAGATCTCGCTCAATGTCAGCAACCTGACCGACGAGCGCTACATCGCCGCCAATGCCGGCCTGGTGGAGCGCGATCCGGACGGCGACCAGCAGGTCCTGCTGACCGGCGCCCCCCGCACCGCCTTCATCACCCTGAGCAAGGCCTTCTAGGGGATAGACCCTGACGCTCGGCGTCCGTCGGGCCAAGGGCGGGCGGACAGGGCTGCGCCTGTACCCGGAACCAGACCCTCCGGACTTCGGCAAAGGGGGTGGGGAGCGGTTGTTGGCGATCTGCCCAGGATCGGACCCTGCTCGTAGCCGGCCTAGACGCCACGCTCCCCCCGGGGCAGTATTGGCTGCTCGCGTCCTGACGATCGCCCAATCTGACCCGTTGACGACCCTCGATCATTCTTGACCACAATCGTTCATCGTCGATCAATGCGAGGCTTCTAGACCCATGGCATTCCTTTGGGGGGGGGGGGCATCGCCATGATCCGCATCATCCAGGTCACCATCCTGGCCGCAGGCCTGTCCGGGCTCATGGCGGGTTGTTCACCGGCGGGCGACCCCGCCTCCCAGGAGCCGGTCGAACTGGCTCCCGGCCTGTATCAGATTACCCTCTCGGGCGCGGGCATTGCCCGGTTCACCCAGCAGGGTCCCAGCGAAACCGAAGATGAGATCTGCGTCCGCTCGGACGACGTTACGCGCTTCCCCGATCGGATAGCCCGCAACTATCTCTCGATGACCCCATTCTGCACCGCCATTCCCGAACCCCGTGCAGGCAATGCCTTTCGCGGAACAATCACCTGCCCGCTCGACCCGAAGGCGATGACGGGCGGGGTCACCATCGACTACGAGGGCGTCGTGTCCGCGGACCGGGTCGTCGCAACCAGCCGGACGAAGTTTAGCGCCAAACCCGTCCCCGGCGCCCTGCCTCCGGAGGAGCAGCGCGCGCTCGCCGCAGGCGCGGCGCTCATGGAGATGGTGGGCATACAGATCACGGCGATCCGCGCGGGTGACTGCGGCTGATGACGCCCGTCATGGCTGGATGGGAAACGGGGGTCACGTCACGATCGGCAGAGATGGATGGGAAGCGGTCGTTGGCGCGTTGAGCGTGGCGGGCGACAACTGCGATGACCACGCGGGGCCGGGTACGAAATGCGAGTGACGAAAGAAGACAGCAGCGGCCTTGATTTTGTCGTTCAATGCCTGATGACAGGGGCGATCGACGTCCCCGAACCCAGGGCGTGGTGCGAGCATCTCATCGTCACGTCAGCCGAGGTTCCGGACTGGGTCTTCGACCTGATCTCTTTCGAGGAAGCGCCTTACCATGTTTATCGCGTGATCGGGTTCGCGCCGCATGGCAGTGACGCCGATCGTCACGCAATCGCCGGGATCGCCCTGAAACGCGGGCGCACGGTCGATACCACCCTATTCAACCCCGCCACAGCTCAAACCGCGCTCAGCCGGCACCCGGAAGTCATGGGACGTTTCAAAGAGACGTTTCCCTTCCTTGGGGAAGTCTGAGCGCATTGTCGCTGTCCTGAATGTCTGCAGCGGGTCGCCTCTACCGGTTGAGTTCAGAGCGCAAAGCGGACCTTGGGGTTTTCGCCGGCCCTGTGCGACCTCCGGCACTCAAAAGTCAGAGTCTGACCACCAGACCGAGCGACCCTCAGCGCCGGGGCGCGATGAAGGCGAAGGGCTGCCCGGCCCCGGCGTCGAAGGCCTTCCAGTCCTGGCCCAGCAGGGTCAGGATACTGGCCGCCACCTGCCGGGTCTCTGCGCAGCTGGCGCCCTTGTAGACCCCGGCGCCCTGCGGATTCAGGCCCGGACCCAGGGCCGCAAACCAGACATCGCCCGATCCGACCACGCCGGTGCTGTTGTACTGCGGGTCATAGTCGGGATTGAGCTGGTGATAGCGGATGGCCGAATGGTCCTTCCAGGCGGCCAGGGGCGCGTGACCCCGGCCATGGTCGGTGCTGACGATCAGGGTGGTCTGGTCCCGGTAGAAAGGATCGGCCTGCAGCATGTCCCAGAGCTCGCGCAGGAAGTCGTCGCCCCGCTCCATGGCGGCCAGATACTGGTCATAGTCGCCCTGGTGGGCCAGTTCATCGGTGTCGCCAAAGGCCACATAGAGCAGCCTGGCGCGGTCGGTGCGGAGGGCGTCCCGGGCAAACCGCGCGGTCAGGACGTCGGTGGGATAGCGGCCCTCCAGGCGCGGATTGACCGGCACGCCGCTGCGCTGGCTGTTGACGATCTTGGGAAACAGGGTCCAGGTCCCGACCATCTGGACCTGACGCTCGAAGCCGGGCTGTTTCTTCAGCCATTCCAGGATGGTGACGTTCTCGTTCCACTTGTCGTCGTTCTCGACAATGCGCGCGTCGGGCCGCCCGGTCAGGATCTCGTTGTAGCCGGGATAGGAAAACCACATGTCATTGGCCACCCGGGCGCAGTCGCCGGCGTCGCGGTCGCCGATCACCACTCCGTCCCGGGCCATGACGCCATGGACAAAGGGCATCAGGGCCCTGCGGCGGTTGACCGGGTCCAGATAGGCCGGCTTGACCCAGGATTCATACAGGTCCGGCTCGACATAGGCCTTGTCCGCCGACATCACCGGATCGGCGCCCCGGAAGACATCCTCCCAGCGGATGCCGTCAAAGGTCACCAGCACCACCTTGGGCTCCCTGACCGGGGCCGATTGGGCCAGGGCCGGGCTGCAGATCAGCACACTGGCCAGACCGAGGGCCGACAGGATCAGACGCATGGCAGGGGTCCCGGATGGATTGACAGTCCTCTGGATAGGCCCCTCCCGCGACAGTGGCTTGACAGCGGCCGGACAGGAGCCGGGGGAAAGCGACCACCAGGTTGAGCGAACCTGGCAATATCCTGCGCAACCAAACTCAACTGTTCGTCATCCTGAGTAGGTCGCGAAGCGACCGTGTCGAAGGACGCAAACTGATCGCCGCCGCCCTCGAAAGCCGTTGAAAAACAGTGCGTTCTTCGACACGCGGCCTGCGGCCGCTACTCAGAATGACGAATAGAGTGCGATGAGTTGGAGCGAGGGTGACAGCACAACAATTCCAGGGGCTCCAATTTGGGCCTGGGGTTCACATCGAACGGCAATGTGTCGCGTGTCCCGACATTACCATGCCCTGAGGGCCCTACCGCCTCACGCCATTCCAGTTGAACAGAAAACTTCGCTGTTCGGCCCAGGTCTGGCCGATAACCCCGGTTCCGGTCAGGCAGAAACTGCTGTGATAGGGGCCGACACCGTCGGTGGTGCGGAAGCTGGCGCAGGTCCGGCCCCGGTCGGTCTTCCAGCGGCCGGCCAGGATCTCGCTCTCATAGAAGCTGCCGGTCACCGTTCCATCGGGGTGGAGGGTCAGGGACATGGGCTTTGTGTAGGGCTGGCCAGGCTCGCTGGACAGGTCGATGGTCCAGTCGCCGGCCAGGGCCGGTGCGGTGGCGGCCAGCGGCGTCGCACCAAGAAACAGGGCCAGAGCTATTGCAGACATCGACGCGTCCTCCGTTTCGAAGGACATGGAGCGCCGGGGCCGGCGAGCAAGGGTCTTCGATCAGACCCGCAACGGCATCAGCACATACCGCACCCCGGCGTCGGTGGGGTCCAGCACCAGGGTCGGGGAGGCGGGGTCGGCGAAGCGGAACTCGGCGGTCTCGCCATTGATCTGGCCGGCCACGTCCAGCAGGTAGCGGGCGTTGAAGCCGATCTCGAAGGCCTCGCCGTCATAGTCGATTTCCAGCTCCTCGACCCCCTGTCCGGCCTCCATGTTGCGGACGGTCAGGGTCATGCGGCCGGTCTCGATGGCCAGTTTCACCGACCGGCTCTTTTCCACCGAGATAGTCGCCACCCGGTCGACGGCCTTGGCGAACAGCTGGGCGTCCACCGTCATGATCTTCTGGTTGTCGCGCGGAATGACCCGCATGTAGTCGGGGAAGCTGCCGTCGATGACCTTGCTGGTCAGGGCCGAGGCGCCGGCGAACTCGAAGCGCACCTTCTGGGCGCTGACCTGGAAGCCGACATTCTCGCCGGCGTCTTCCAGCAGGCGGCGCGCCTCATTGATGGTCTTGCGCGGGATGATCACCCCTGGCTGGCCGGCGGCGCCCTCGGGGGCCGGCATCTCCGCCAGGGCCAGGCGATGGCCGTCGGTGGCCACGGCGCGAAGCTTGGCCTCGCCGCCATCCATCACCGTGTGGACATAGAGGCCATTGAGATAATAGCGCGTCTCTTCGGTGGAGATGGCGAAACGGGTCTTGTCGATCAGCCGGATCAGGTCGCCGGCGTCGATCTGGATATGGGCCGACAGGCCCTCGGCGCTCATCACCGGAAAATCGCCGGCGGGGAGGACCGGCAGGTTGAACCGCGACCGGCCGGCCGAAATCTGCAGCCGGGGATCCTCGCCCGAATAGCTCAGGGAGACGTCTGCGCCTTCCGGCAGCTTGCGGACGATTTCGTAAAGGGTGTGGGCCGGCGCCGTGATCTGGCCCGGCACGTCGACCAGGGCTGCGCCTTCGTCGACAATCTCGACATCCAGGTCCGTCGCCGAAAAACTCACCCGTTCGCGGTCCGCCGACAGCAGGACGTTGGACAGGATCGGGATGGTGTTGCGACGTTCGACAACGCTCTGAACGTGGCCCAGGGCCTTCAGCAGCGCCGCGCGCTCAATGGTCAGCTTCATGTCTGGTCCGGCGTCCGGGCGAATCGAAGCGCAGCGCTGATCCGCCATGAAAGTTGGCCGGTGACATTAGCGGAAACATCGGCGCACGGAAGGGCCTGTGACCCTTATGCCTTGGTGTCCACGGTTTCGCCTGACGCATCGTCATGATGGCCATAGGGATTGGCTCCCCCGGCGGTTGTCTCCGGGGCCGCTGAGCCCGAGCCCTTGGCCGCGACCACCACCATGGCCGGCCGGACGATCCGGCCGAACAGGGCGTAGCCGGACTGCAGGGTCTTGACCACGGCGCCGCTGGCCACCCCGGCCGAGACCTCTTCCATCATGGCCTGGTGGAAATTGGGGTCGAACTTTTCACCAGCGACGGGCGTCAGCTTCTTCAGGCCATTGCGGTCAAAGGCCTCCAGCAGTTTCTTCTCGGTCATCTCCACGCCGATGACGAAGTTCTTGACCGCCGGGTCCTGGCTGTCCCGGGGGGCATAGGCCGTCGCCGTGGAAAGGTTGTCGGCCGCGTCCAGCAGGTCGCGGGCGAACTTGGTGATGGCGAAGGCCCGGGCGTCGTTGGCCTCGCGCTCGGTGCGGCGCTTGGTGTTCTCCGCCTCGGCGGCGACTCGCAGAAGCTGGTCCTTCAGGGCCGCGACCTCGGACTTCAGGGCCAGGACCTCGTCCTCGGCTTCCTGCAGGTCCAGCACCGCATCATCGTCGGGGGCAGGGACAGTGGCGTCTTCACTCATGGTCTTGTCTCATCCGTCCATCATCTGGCCCAGCACCCTAGCGGTATAGTCCACCAACGGGATGACCCGGGCATAGTTCAATCTTGCCGGACCGATCACGCCGATCGCGCCCAGCACCTTCTGTCGGCCCGACATATAGGGAGCCGCGATCACGGCGGAACCCGAAAGTGAGAAAAGCCGCGTTTCGGCGCCGATGAATATCCGCACGCCCTCGGCTTCCCGCACCCCGTCCAGCAGTCCGATCAGCTGTTCCTTCTGCTCAAGATCCTCGAACAGCCGCCGGATCCGTTCCAGATCCTCGGAGGCGCCGCCGTCGATCAGGTTGGCCTGGCCCCGGACAATCAGGGCCCGCGCATCCTCGGCGCCGCCGCCCCAGGCCGCCAGACCTTCCTCGACCAGCCGGGCCGCCACGGAATCGAGTTCTCGTCTTGCCAGTTCCAGCTCGCCGCGCATGTCGTTGCGGGCCTCGCCCAGGGTGCGACCCTGCAGACGCGTCGCCAGGAAGTTTGAGGCCTCCGCCAGGGCGGACGGGGTGATGCCGGGGGCCAGCCGCATCAGGCGGTTCTCCACCGCCCCGTCCTCCAGCACGATCACCACCAGGGCCCGGTCAGGACCCAGCGAGACGAACTCCACATGCTTGACCCCGGCTTCACGGGCGGGGGTCACCACCACCCCGGCGCCGCCGGCCAGTCCGGACAGTATGGCGCTGGCCTCCTGCAGGGCGTCTTCCATGGATCGCCCTTTTGCGTGGAGGCGACCCTCGATGGCGTTGCGCTCGACTTCGCCGACGTCACCGACCTCCAGCAGTCCGTCCACGAACAGTCGCAGGCCGGCATGGGTCGGCATTCGCCCGGCGCTGATGTGCGGTGAGTTCAGCAGTCCCAGGCTGGCCAGGTCATGCATGGTGTTGCGGATCGAGGCGGGGGACAGATGCACCCCGCCCTTCGAGATGGTGCGTGAACCCACGGGCTCGCCGGTTTCCAGATAGCTCTCGACGATCCGGCGAAAAATGTCCCGCGCCCGGCTGTCGAGATCAGACAGGCTGGGCGTCTGGGCCAGGCTGGATGTCTGGGACAGGCCGGTCAGAAGGGGCGTCATGAGCAGGGTTCGGATCCCGCGCCGGTGGACGTGGCGCACAGCTTACAGGATAAGCCCCCTGACCCGGCGCGCAAGGCGCGCCCTCGCCCCGGCGCGCAATGCGCGCGTCCGCCATGAATGGAAGCTCCATGCGCCCGTCTCTTCGCGTTCCTGACCAGCTGCGTACCGTGACCCTGGAGACCGGTGTCAATCGCTACGCCGAGGGAAGTTGCCTGATCACGGCTGGCCATACCAAGGTCCTTGTCACCGCCACGGTCGAGACCGGCGTGCCGGGCTGGATGCGCGGCAAGGGCGCCGGCTGGGTGACGGCCGAATACGGCATGCTGCCCCGCGCCACCCACACCCGTGGTCGCCGGGAAGCGGCCCAGGGCAAGCAGTCGGGCCGCACCCAGGAAATCCAGCGGCTGATCGGCCGGTCCCTGCGGGCCGTGGTCGACATGCAGGCCCTGGGCGAGCGCCAGATCGTCCTGGACTGCGATGTGGTCCAGGCCGATGGCGGCACCCGCACGGCGTCGATCACCGGCGCCTGGGTCGCCCTGCGCCTGGCCACCCGCTATCTGCTGGAGGAAGGGGTCATCAAGACCGACCCGATCCTTGATCAGGTGGCCGCCGTGTCCTGTGGCGTGTTCGACGGAACGCCGGTGCTGGACCTCGACTATGACGAGGATTCCAATGCCGAGGCGGACAGCAACTTCGTCCTGACCGGCAATGGCGACATCGTCGAGATCCAGGCCACCGGCGAAAAGCGCGGCTTCACCCGGGGCGAGTTCGAAACCCTGTTCGGCCTGGCGGAAAAGGGCATTGGAGAGCTGTTCGAAATGCAGAGGATCGCTGTCGGTGGCTGACGGCGGCATTCTGTCGGCCGCCATAGGGCCTCAACCGCTGGCCAGACGCCCGGTCAGCCAGTCCAGCACCAGCCGGCCTGACCGGGTGGCGCGCAGGCGATCCTTGTCAGGGACGATCAGGCCCTGGGCGGCCAGGTCGGAAACCAGCGGACTGTCTGGCCGAAGACCGAGGGGCGCCAGGTCTGCGAAGGAAACGCCGGCGTCGATCCTCAGGCCCATCAGCAGCCGCTCTTCGGCCGCCTCGACGGGACTGAGACCCTCTGCTGCAAAGCCCGTCCCTGAGGCGTCGACGGCTGCGATGTAGTCGCCTATCCCGCGCGCCGCGGCTGTGGCCGTGCGTTGACCGTCCAGGGTCAGCCGGCCATGGGCGCCCGGGCCGGCGCCGACATAGTCCTCGCCCTGCCAATAGACCAGATTGTGCCGTGATCGGGCGCCCTGGCCCCGGGCATGGTTGGACACCTCGTAGGCGTCGAACCCGGCGGCCTCGAGCACCGCCTGCGTCACATTGAACAGCGCCTCGCTGCGGATCTCGTCGGCCGGCTGAAACCGGCCCCGGCGAACGGCGCGATCAAAGGCCGTGCCGGGTTCCAGGGTCAGCTGATAGGGCGATATGTGCTCCGGCCCCAGGTCCAGGGCGGCCTGAAGCGCTTCCGACCATTGCGCCCCGGTCTGTCCGGGCAGGGCGTAGATCAGGTCCAGGGACAGGCGCGGAAAGACTTTCGCCGCCACGGCGGCCGCGCGTCTGGCGGCGGCGGCGTCGTGGTTGCGGCCCAGAAATTCGAGGCTGGCGTCTTCAAGCGCCTGCAGGCCGAGCGACAGGCGGGTCACGCCGGCGGCGGCAAAGGCGGCGAACCGGTCCGCTTCCGCGTCGGTTGGATTGGCCTCCAGGGTGACCTCCAGATCCGCCGGTCCGGCGTCCGGCGTCCAGAG
>CAMAVA010000092.1 GCA_945861515.1 Brevundimonas vancanneytii
CCAGGATCGCGGCCCGCGGATCATGGGCTGGATCGGCATGCTGGAGGATCTTTCAGGGCTCGAGCCCGGGCCGATGTTCGATCCGGCGGATCTGCCGCCGACCCTGATGGCCCTTCTGGCGGAAATGGGCCGGGTCTATCCGCCACTGCTGATGGCCAATGCGCAGGCGATCGCGGCCGGGGCGCAGTCCCTCGAGACCGTGATTGATGGCCAGGCCTGGAGCCAGCAGGCCTTTCCGTATCAGGCCAAATGCCTGAAATGGCTACGGGAGGAACGGGCGGCGCTCAGCGATGCAGGCCGCGCCCAGGTTGACAGCATCCTTGCCGGCACCGGCTGGACCGCCCTGTTCGGCTGACCTTACGGGCCGCTTCAGAGGTCCAGGCGGTAGACGTCCACCCCAATGGCGAAGGCCCGGGCGACCCGGCCGGCCTGGACCACCCGAATCTTGTTGACGGCCCGGCCGAAGGCCACCGGCGCCCAGGTCCGGCCGCCGTCGCGGGTTTCATAGCCGCCGGCCCGGCAGCCGACCCAGCCCCACTGGTCATTGACAAAGCCGATGCCGAACTCCTGGACGCCAGCCTCAGTGACCAGGTCCAGCTCCTGCCAGCTGGCGCCGCCATCGACGGTCTTGATGACCAGGCGGCGGGTGTTTTCCGGGCTGTCGAGATAGCTCTGGACGGTGGCGTAGCCGACCCGGGCCGAGGGCCAGCTCATCTTCCAGCAGTTCTCGAAGGGCCGGCTGGAGCGGTAGACGGGCGTCCAGGTCGTTCCGCCGTCCTGGGTCCGCAGGATCATGGCGTTGGCCTGTTCCAGATCAGCGCTGGAGGCAGCGCAGAGGAAACCGGTCGAGGGACTGAGGAACTTCACATCCAGGATCATGCCGATCTGGCTGGACAGGTCCTGGATGCTCCAGGTCTGGCCGCTGTCCCGGGAGGACAGCATGGCCGGCGGGCCGCCCACCCGGCCGGCGGCATGAATGATATGGCCGGTGCGGACCTCGCCCTGGAAGATCTGTTTCACCGGCAGGATGTCGATCCCGCAGATGCCGCCCACGGCCTCGATCCCCGGCGCGGTGATGGCGGTCCAGCTGCGTCCGCCGTCTTCGGTGCGATACAGGGGCTTTGGATCGGAGACATTGGGATAGTAGCCCACCCCGACATTGCCCAGGAACCCGACCTTGTCATCGATGAAACCCAGGGCCCGGATGAAGGTCCCCGGCTGTTCCCAGACGGCCGACCAGGTCTCGCCGCCATCGACGGTCTGGTAGAGCTTTCCGGCGCCATTGCCGTACCAGCCGATGTCGGGACTGGCGAAGGCGATGTCATCCTGCTTGCCCGGATAGGCCACTGTGGGCAGTTTTCGCCAGGGCGTCGCCGTCTGGGCGCCGGCCACCGCCGGAAGCGCCGCGGCGGCCCCTGCCGCCAGGACGCCCAGACCCAGGTCCCGCCGTGAAGGCCCCGTTGAAATCGTCATCCCCGTTCTCGCTTCCGGCGGCCCGGCCGCCCCTGCGGCGAGGCCCGATCCCGGAGCAAAATCTACCGGGCCCTGCCCTTCGACAAGCGCGGCGGGCCTGAAAACCTGCAATGTGAAGACGAATTAATCCGGCCAGCGGCGCCGACCGGGCGGGTCCCCGTCGCCGGCCATCTGCGTTCAGAATCCGTGATCGGCCAGCCAGCCCGATACGGCCTCGACAGCCTTGGGCAGCAGGTCGGGCCGTTCGATATAGTAGTGGTCGGCCCCCTCGATATCGACATAGGTCTTGTCGGGGCTGGCCAGAGCCTCGAACAGCCGGGCGGCGTGACTGGGAGTGCAGGCCAGGTCCGCGGTATTGTTGATCACCAGGGCCGGACAGCTGATCCGGCCGGCATTGGTCACGCCGTTGGCAGGGCTCTCGTCATAGCTCCATTGCGAGAGCCAGGACCGCAGGGTGGTGAAGCGACCCAGACCCACTGGGCCGTCATTGGCGATCTGAGGTTCGCCCAGATAGCAGGTATGGGGCCGGCGGTCGGACGGGTCCTGGGTCGGGTCGGTCCAGCGCACATCGCTCATGGTGCCCATGACCACGAAGGGCCGCTCCATGTCTGGCTGGCCGGACGCCTTCAGATCGGCCAGGGTCTGTTTCACCCGGGCGGTAATGCGGCGGTTGCGGGCGATCTGGGCGGCGCGGAAGCGGGCGACAAAGGCCTCGCTATAGGGCGGCTGATTGGGGCAGGCCGGATCATAGATGTTGAGCTCGGGGTCCCGGTCGAAGGGCCGGTCCTCGTCGGTGATCGAGGGGTCCATCCATTCGGTCATGGTCACGGACCGGCTGATGTGGGCCGCCAGCAGCATGACCCCGTCCGCCGGCTGGAGGTTGGCCGCGGTCAAGTCGACATCGTCGCCGGCCGCCGTGGCGGTGATGGTCGGATGCTCGGCCTGGTCCTGGTAGAACAGCGAAAGGGATCCGCCGCCGGACCAGCCGCCAAAGACCACCTTCTCATAGCCGAACCTCTGCTTGAGGTCGGCGATGCAGGCGCCCAGGTCGAGGACGCACTTTTCCAGGATCAGGGCCGTGTCGTTGCCGCGATAGCGGGTGTTGCAATAGATGATGTGGTGTCCGGCCCGGGCCAGGGCCGTGACCAGCGGCAGGAAGGACCCGCCGCCGATGGGGTGGGTGAACAGCAGGGCGGTCTTCGACTCGCCGGTCTCGGGGCGGATGCGCATGCATTCAACGAAGACCCGGCCTGTGGGGCCGCCATAGACCTCCTTCAGCCGGCTTTCTTCCTTGTAGACATAGCCATAGGGCTCCCTGACAACGTTCATGGCTTCCTCCCCGATCTGTTCCGATTTTGACTCTGTCGGCTTCAGCCAAGTCTAGACGCGGTTGCGCATCATGGGCCGTCAATGTTTTGATGGGGCCAAGAAAAAATCAGGGGGACCCCATGGGCCAGCAGCCATCCGGCATTCACCACCTGGCCTTCATGGCCGGGGACATCAAGAAACACATCGATTTCTTTTCCCAGGTCATGGGCTGTCCTCTGGTCGCCCTTTTCGACATGCATGGCGTGCCGGGCGGCCTGCATGCCTTTCTGCGGATGAACGACCACAGCTATTTCTCGATCGTGCAGCTGCCCAAGGTCGGCGATATCCCGATCGAGCTGGGCAAGACCCATGCGGGCAACGGCGCCCTGCCCTCGGCGCCGGGCACCCTGCAGCACCTGGCCTTCCGGGCGGACTCCCATGCCGATCTGCTGGCCATGCGCGACCGCATCCGCAGCCACGGGGTCAATGTCATCGGCCCGATCGATCACGGCATGTGCCATTCGATCTATTTCGCCGGTCCCGACCAGATGACCCTGGAAGTCGCTGCTTCACAGACGGCGATTGATCCGGAACGCTGGATCGACCCGGCGGTGCTGGCGAAGGCCGGGATCAATGCCGAGGAAGCCGCACGGTTCCGGGCCCCGGCCGCCTTTGACGGCGCCTCGCCCGTGCCGCAGCCGGCCTATGACCCGGACAAGCCGCACATGGCCTATCCGAAGGAAATGTACCTGCAGATGCTGAAGGCGCCGGATGAGGCGATTGCCGCGGGCGCGTCCTATAATCAGCCGCCGGTGCCGGCCTGATCCTCGACGGCGAAGCCTTGGCCGGGGTCCGTTGGAGACCCCCTCCGACGGCCGGCTATCGCCCGCCGCCACCTCCCCCGAACCGGCGCTACGCGTCTGGGGGAGGACCTTACGGGTTCCTTCCCCAGCGAAGCGTCAGGGGGAGGATCGTCAGGCGTTGACCAGGTTGCGTTCCCGGGCGGCGGTCTGCATGGCCTTCTGGAGTTTCTCGAAGGCGCGGACCTCGATCTGGCGGACGCGCTCACGGCTGACGCCGTACTGGGCGGCCAGTTCCTCCAGGGTCGAGGGGTCGTCCTTGAGCCGGCGCTCGGTCATGATGTGACGCTCGCGGTCGGTCAGTTCGGCCATGGCCTCTTCCAGCAGGCCCATGCGAAGGGACTTTTCCTCGTCCTCGGCCAGACGGGTTTCCTGGCTGACCTGGTTGTCGTCGGCCAGCCAGTCCTGCCATTCGGCGTCGCCATCCACCCGCATGGGGGCGTTGAGCGAGGCGTCAGGACCGGACAGTCGCCGGTTCATCGAGATGACCTCGTCCTCCAGCACGCCCAGCTTGGTGGCGATCTGGGTCACCTGTTCGGGACGCATGTCGCCGTCCTCGAAGGCGCTGATCTGGCTCTTGGCCTTGCGCAGGTTGAAGAACAGCTTCTTCTGGGCCGCCGTGGTGCCCATCTTGACCAGGGACCAGCTGCGCAGGATGTATTCCTGGATCGAGGCGCGGATCCACCACATGGCGTAGGTGGCCAGGCGGAAGCCCTTGTCGGGCTCGAACTTCTTGACCGCCTGCATCAGCCCGACATTGCCTTCGCTGATCACCTCGCCGATCGGCAGGCCGTAGCCGCGGTAGCCCATGGCGATCTTGGCGACCAGGCGAAGGTGGCTGGTGACCATGCGGTGGGCGGCTTCGGGGTCTTCATGTTCCTTCCAGCGCTTGGCCAGCATGAACTCCTCGTCGCGGGCCAGCATGGGGAACTTGCGGATCTCGCTGAGATACCGCGACAGGCCGCCATCGGGCGACATCACGGAAACAGAAGTGGCGGCCATCTTGATCTATCCCCTCGCAAAGACAGGCGATTTAAAGCGTCCACCCGACTGTGGAATGAACCGCCCGCCCCCTGTCATGGTTCCACATAGGAACCCATTCTGGCCGGTTGAAGGCCATGACGCATTTGTAATCCTGAGTCCGGGGCTCAGGTAACGAAAAGCCCTGAGTCAGTTGTCAGAAAAAATGCAGGTCGCCAGCCGGCGGTTGGCAGGACGCAAAACGGGCCGGCTCCCGCAAAGGAACCGGCCCGTCATTGATCGCAATCGGCCCTGGGGCCGGTTGTTCAGGCTTACGCCTGGAGGCTGCCTGCGGACATCTTGCCGCTGCGGCTGTCGCGTTCCAGTTCGTAGTTGATCTTCTGGCCTTCGTTCAGCGAACGCAGGCCGGCCTTCTCCACCGCGGAGATGTGGACGAACACGTCAGCGCCGCCTTCATCAGGTTGGATGAAGCCGAAGCCCTTGGTGCCATTGAACCACTTGACGGTGCCGGTAGCCATTTGAGTTTAGTCCTTTAGTGCATAGAATTTGCCCGCACGAAAACCTCGTGCAGACAATCAAAGTTCGATGGGGATCGGGGTGCAGGTCCGGGGGCTTCAGATTTTGAAGCAAAGGATATACGGCCGAACCGAAACGAATTCGATGAGGTATCATCCTCTCAATTCGCCGCCTTGGCAAGCTGAAACCAAAAAAACTTGCTCAGCCATTCAAAACTGACCGGAAATACCGATATAATCAGGTGAAATCTGTCGCACCGCGGCGGAGCCCGCCTCCGGAGCGCCCATGTCCCTTCTCGAAAAAATCCCGTCCATGAGTGACGAACAGGTCACCAACCTGCTGGCCAACGCCCGCCGTCTGGGCGAGTCCGGCGACAACCGGCAGCAGGCTGCGGCAGGCGAGATCCTGCCCGCCCTGGAAGCCGAAGCCCTCGCGCGCAAGACCGCAAAACTGGCCGCTGCCGCCACCAAGCGCGCTGCCGCCCCGCCCCGCAAGAAGAAGGTCGCGGCGGTCGCCGCAGCCTGAGCTGATCGGTCGGCTTACCGGCCTGCGTCCATCAGCCCGGCAAACCGCTCGAACAGATAGAGGCTGTCGGTCGGGCCGGGCGAGGCCTCCGGGTGGTGCTGCACGCTGAACACCGGCCGGTCCTTGAGGGCCAGGCCCGCATTGCTGCCGTCAAACAGCGAGACATGGGTTTCCACCACCGGTTCCGGCAGGCTGTCGCGATCGACGGTGAAGCCGTGGTTCATGGATACGATCTCCACCTTGCCGGTGGTCAGGTCCTTGACCGGGTGGTTGGCGCCGTGGTGGCCCTGCTCCATCTTCACGGTGCGGGCGCCAAGCGCCAGGGCCAGCATCTGGTGGCCGAGGCAGATGCCGAACACCGGCTTGCCACTGTCGACCAGCTTGCGGATCTCGGGCACTGAATAGATCCCCGTGGCGGCCGGGTCGCCCGGACCGTTGGAGAGCAGGACGCCGTCCGGGTTGCGCGCCAGGATGTCCTCGGCGCTGGTGTCGGCAGGCACCACCGTGGCGCGGGCGCCGATGGAGGCCAGGCTGCGCAGGATGTTGCGCTTGACCCCGTAGTCGACGACCACGACCTCGTATTTCGCCGTCTCGCCGAGTTTGGAATAGCCTTCGGGCCAGGACCACAGCCCCTCTTCCCAGGTGAACACCTGCCGGGTCGTGGCGTCCCTGGCCAGGTCCAGGCCGACCAGCCCGCTCCAGGCGCGGGCCCGGGCGACCAGGGCCGGAATATCGAACTGACCCTCGGGGCTATGGGCGATGACCGCATGGGGCATGCCCTTTTCGCGGATGGCCCTGGTCAGGGCCCGGGTATCGACCCCGGCGAGGCCGATGACGCCCCGGCGGGTCATCCAGTCATTCAGGGTGGCGTCCGAGCGCCAGTTGGCCGGCAGGGTCGGGACATCGCGGAAGATCGCGCCCCGGGCCGCTGTCTCGGCCCCGCCGCTGATCTGTTCGAGGTCTTCCAGATTGGTCCCGACATTGCCCATATGGGGAAAGGTGAAGGCGACGATCTGGGCCATGTAGCTGGGGTCGGTCAGGATCTCCTGATAGCCGGTCATGGCAGTGTTGAAACAGACCTCGCCCACCGCCTCGCCCGTCGCCCCGACGCCGATCCCCTGAAGCACCGTGCCATCCGCCAGGACGAGCAGGCCGGTAGCGCCGGGCAGCAGATCGGTCATGGGGGTGAATCTCCGGCGGGTGGGCAAACGGGCGCGTTGGTAGGGACTGTCGGGGCGCGGGTCAAACCCTTATCACGGATGGGCGGGTCGGACGGTGTGATGAGGGAGCGGTTGCTGGCGGATTGCGTGCTTCGACACGCCTGCTGCGCAGGCTACTCAGCATGACGATTTTGTTGAATTTGCACAGTTTTCGTCATGCTGAGTAGCCCCTGCAAGGGGCGTGTCGAAGCACGCACTCTGCAAGCAACAGACCGACTTCACCAACGCCGTCCCCGTCGCTAGAACCCACCCATGCGCATCACCACGGTCGGCCTCGATGCCGATGACACCCTCTGGCACAACGAGACCATCTTTCGCCTGACCCACAAGCGGTTCGTCGAGCTGTTGAGCCCCCATGCGGACGAGGGGGTGCTGGAAGCGCGGCTGAATGCGGTCGAGGCGAATAACCTGCGGCTCTATGGCTATGGGGTTAAGGGCTTTACCCTGTCGATGATCGAGACCGCCATGGACCTGACCGATGGCGAGGTTCCGACCCGGGTCATCCGGGAGATTCTGGCGGCCGGGCGCGAGATGCTGAGCGAGCCGGTCGAGCCCCTGCCCGGGGTGGAGACGGCGCTGGACCAGCTGTCGAGAACCCACCGCCTGGTGCTGATCACCAAGGGCGACCTGCTGCATCAGGAGCAGAAGCTGGCGGCGTCGGGACTGGGCGACCTGTTCGCGGCCGTGGAAATCGTCAGTGAAAAGGACCGGTCCACCTATGAGCGGGTCTTCGCCCGGCACGGCACCGGCGCGCAGGCTGCGGTGATGGCGGGCAATTCGGTGCGATCCGATGTGATTCCGGCCCTGGAGGCCGGCGCCTGGGCGGCCCTGATCCCCTATCCCCTGGTCTGGGCCCATGAAGCGGCCAGCGCGCCGCATGACCATCCCCGCTACCAGGAACTGGCCAGTCTGGCCGACCTTCCCGGATGGCTGGACGAAATCGGATAATCGTTGTCCCTTGGCGTCCCCGCCCTGCCCGGACGGAGGAATCCCGAGAGGTCGCCTTGAAACGCTTTGTCCCGCTGCTGGCCCTGTTGCTGCTGTCCTGCGCCACGCCGGGCGCGGACCCGGCTTCGGCCCCTGTGCCTGCCTATGACCTGGTGATCCGCGGCGGGCAGATCCTTGACGGCTCGGGAAGCGCGCCGTTCGCCGGGGACCTGGCCATCAAGGGCGACCGGATCGTCGCCGTGGGCAAGGTCGCCGGGCGCGGCGTCCAGGAGATCGACGCGGCCGGACTGGCCGTCAGCCCGGGCTTCATCAACATGCTGTCCTGGTCCGGCGAGACCCTCATCGCCGACGGGCGGGGGCTTTCAGACCTGAAACAGGGCGTCACCCTGGAAGTCATGGGCGAAGGCTCGTCCATGGGCCCCTGGAACCCGGAAATGATCGCCCAGGAGACTGCTCGCCAGGGGGACATCAAGTATCCGATCACCTGGACGACGCTGGGCGGCTATCTCGAGGCCATGGAGGCGCGGGGCGTTTCCATCAATGTCGCCTCGATGATCGGGGCCGAGACCGCCCGGACCTGGGTGCTGGGCGAGGGCGATGTCGACCCGGATGCGGCCCAGCTGGACACCATGAAGGGCCTGGTGAAACAGGCCATGGAGGAAGGCGCCCTTGGGGTGGGTTCCTCGCTGATCTATGCCCCTGGCGGCTATGCCGAGACCGACGAACTGGCGGCCCTGGCCAGCGTCGCCGGCCGCTGCGGCGGAATCTATGCCAGCCACATGCGCTATGAAAGCGACCGCTTGCTGGACGGGATCGACGAGCTGATCGAGATTTCCCGAAGGTCGGGCGCCCCGGCCGAGATCTGGCACCTGAAACAGGCTGGCAAGACCAACTGGGGCAAGCTGGACGCCGCCATCGCCCGGATCGAGGCGGCCAGGGCGCAGGGCCTGCGGATCACCGCCAACATGTACAGCTATACAGCCGGCAGCACCGGCTTTGACGCCGCCATGCCGCCCTGGGTCCAGGCCGGCGGCCGTGAGGCCTGGATCAACCGCCTGAAGGACCCGGCGGTCCGCGCCAAGGTGATTGCCGAGATCCGCGATCCGGCGGCGCCTTACGAGAACCTCTATCGCCATGCCGGGGCGGAGGGGACGATCATGGTCGGTTTTCGCAGCGAGGCCCTGAAGCCCCTGACCGGCAGCACCCTGGCCGCTGTAGCCAAGCATCGGGGCCAGTCGCCGGAGGACGCCATGATCGACCTGGTCATCGCCGACGGCAGCCGCATCCAGGTGGTCTATTTCCTGATGAGCGAGGACAATGTCCGCCGCCAGACCAGCCTGCCCTGGATGAGTTTCGGCTCGGACGCCTCGGCCCTGGCGCCGGAAGGGATCTTCCTGAAATCCTCCACCCATCCCCGCGCCTATGGGAACTTCGCCCGGGTGCTGGGAAAGTACGTGCGGGAGGACCGGGCCCTGACCCTGGCGGACGCGGTCCATCGCCTGTCGGGCCTGCCGGCCCATAACCTTGGCCTGAAGGACCGGGGCCTGCTCAAGCCCGGCTACATGGCCGATGTGGTGGTGTTCGATCCGGTGACGGTGGCGGACCACGCCACCTATGACAGCCCCCGGCAGTTCGCCACCGGCATCCGGCAGGTGGTGGTCAATGGCGGCTGGGTCCTGAAGGACGGGGAGCCGACCGAGGTGCGCAGCGGCCGGTTTGTCCGGGGCCGGGCCTGGACCGGCTGGGCTGACGGCGGTTGCCGGGCGAAGGCCTCAGACTGGAACTGGTAAGCGCGACCTACAGGCTGGCGATCCAGGTCCAGATGACCCAGAGGCTGAAGGCCAGAGCGGCCAGTCCCAGGGCCTGGGCCGCCAGTCTCCGCCCCGGCGCGGCGATGGACCGGGCCAGGATGACCAGGGCGATGCAGCAGAGGCCATAGGTCATCATGGTCGTGGCGACCGTGAGGCTGATCAGGGCGTTGAACTGTTTGGCCAGGGTCGGGGCGACTGTGGTGACCGCGATCACCGACATCAGGATGCCGGAAAAGAACAGTCCACGGCGGGGCGTGACCGCCGGGTCGGCCTCGGTCAGGAACCTTGGAAAATAGCCCGCAAGGGCTCCGGCCCGGGCGGTTTCGACGGTCACCAGAATCCAGCCGCCAAGCGTGCCGAAGGCCTTGATGATGGCGAAGATGGCCACCAGGGTTCCGGCGATGGGCCCGGCCAGCCGGGTGACCACATCGGCGAAGGGCGCGGTCGACCGGGCCAGTTCGGCCGGGGGGATCACGCCCTGAACGGCGACACAGGCCAGGATGTAGATGGTCCCCGCCAGAAGGACTCCGCCCAGGGCGGCGATGGGCAGGTCGCGCGCCGGATTTCGCACCTTTGCGGCGATGGCGTTGGCGCATTCCAGCCCGGTAAAGGCCCAGAAGACCAGCAGGACGACACCCGGCACGGTCTGGGAGAGGGACTTGCCTTCCGGGCTCCAGGCGGCGGCGAACAGCGCCGGGTCAAAGGCGGCCAGGCCCAGGACAATGGCCGAAAGGACCGGCAAAAGGCCCAGGGCCAGGGCGGCCCCACCAAGCCCAGTCACGGTTCTGGCGCCCGCCAGATTGATCAGGACAAAGAGCCAGATGACGCCCAGCAGGGCGATCAGGGTCGGAACGGCGCCCGAGAGGGCGGGAAACAGGGATGTCAGATAGCCAACGGCGGCGAGGGCGATCGCCACATTGCTGAGCGGGCAGCCGACCCAGTAGGCGATCCAGGCCACAAACCCCAGAAAGGGATGCAGCGCGATCCGGGGATAGTCCAGCAGTCCGTCGGCGTCGGGCCGCAACCGGCCAAGGATGGCGAATACGCCGGCCAGGGCAATGGCCCCGCCGGCCGCCGCCAGCCAGCCCATCAGGCTGGAGGTTCCGAAGGGCGCCAGGGAGGCGGGCAGGAGGTAGACTCCGGCGCCGATCATGTTGCCCGCCACGAGCAGGGTGGCGAGAAGGGGGCCGATCTTCAGGGAGTCTTGCATGGCGCAAGGTTCCAACGCGCAGGACGGGGGCGTCAATGGCGCGCAAGCGGACCGCGGCGGCCAGGCGGCAATTTCAGTCGGCCGCTTGGGTCTGATCGCGGAGTCGCCCTTCTGTGGGGCAGACGCGCCAGACCACCGCCAGGCTGCCCAGAATCAACAGCACGGCCGCCAGTAGAGCGCCGCGCGGTCCCAGGGGCGCCGCCAGGGCCATGCCGGCCAGGGGACCGAGGCCCGCCGCCAGCAGCTGGGCGGTAGCGCTGACGGCGCTGGCCCGGCGGCTGGGGTCAAAGGCCTGAAGCACCGAAAACAGGCTGGCGCCCAGAACCAGCCCGGCCAGGCCCGCCAGGGCGTAGCCGCCCAGAAAGACCAACGGCGGCGGCCCAAGGGCAAGCAGTCCGTAGGCGCTGACGGTGACCAGGGCCACGGCGACAAACAGGCTGCGGCGCGGGACCCGGTCCGCCAGGGCCAGAGCCAGCAGGGCCCCCAGCATCTGGGCGACCAGGACCGCAAGACCCACAAGACCGACCCAGCCGGACAGTCCCTGCTCTGCCGCCAGGGCGCGCATGTGGAACCAGGCGGCGCCGGCTCCGGCGAAATAGAGGAACAGGGCCATCAGGCCGGCCAGGCCGGACCGCGAGGGCTGGCGACGACCGTCAGGGTCGGCCAGGTCCGGCATGGCGGGGGGCAGGGCCAGACTGGCCAGCAGGCCGATCCCGGCCAGGGCGGTCAGCACCACCGGCCCGGCCGCCAGACCGAGCCTGGGCAGGATCAGACTGGCGAACAGGCCGGCGGCGAAGACCTGACCGGCCGCCTGGATCATGAAGAAGGCTGCCGCCCAGGGTTCTGGCCGCGCCAGGCGGGCGATCAGGCCCACCGTGATCCACAGGGTGACTCCGCCTGCCAGCCCGGCCATGACCCGCAGGACGAGCAGGGCCTCCCACCGGAGCCAGAAGCCGGCGAGGCCAACGACAAGAAGGACCAGCGCAGCGCCGGCGGCCTTCATGCGCAGTTGGCGCGGCGGCAGGAACAGGCCACAGACGGCCACAGACAGGCCCATGGCCAGCATGGCCGCGATCCCGGCGGGCTGGATCAGGCTGGCGGGAAACTGTCCTGCAGCTGCCATTTCGCCCAGCAGCAGGGACTGCAGGCTGGACGCGACCATGGTGGTCGAGCCCAACACCACCGCAGAGATCGCCTGAAGGCGTGGCGGTTCAAATTCGGTCTGTGGCGCTGGCTGCACCGGGTAAGGCCTCCGAAGATGCTGGAGGGATAGCAGACAAGCCTTGGCGGATTACCAACGGGCCCAAGCAGGCCTGGCCGGGGACTCAGGCCTTTTTCACGAACTCCGTCCGCAGGACCAGGTCGCGGACCTTTTCCGCGCGGCATTCGATCTCGGCCGGGTCATCTGTGAGACGGATACCCCTGATCAGGGTTCCCCGCTTGATCGTCACTCCGCCGGAGCCCTTGACCTTG
>CAMAVA010000093.1 GCA_945861515.1 Brevundimonas vancanneytii
CTCGAACCGCAGGCCCGACCGGACCACCAGGTCGGAGAACCAGCCCAGCCCGCCCTTGACCGCCCCGTCCGCCGTCAGCCCCCGCTGCTTGCGCAGTTCGACCACCAGCTGCTCCAGCGATCCGGTCTTTTCCACGGTGGCCAGTCGCCGGTTGACCTTGCGCCGGTTCACCCCGACCCGGGCCAGGCCCCAGACGGCCTGACAGGCGGTGAAGACCGCCGCAAAGATCAGGATCAGGAAGGCCGTCCGGGCGTCCAGGGGGATGTCAGGCATGCCGGGCCCCCCGCCTGGGCTGCTGATACGACGTCATGTCAGGGCCCTCTGGGGATCGAAATGAGCCGTGTCGAAATGGATGCCGCGCCGCTGCATCTCGTCCAGGCAGCGGGGCCGCAGGCCGGTGGCGCGAAACTCGCCCACCACCGTCCCGTCGGCTTCCACCCCCAGCCGATGGAAGGCGAAGATCTCCTGCATCTGGACCACCTGGCCCTCCATGCCGGTGATTTCCGAGACGCTCATGACCTTCCGCTTGCCGTCGGACAGTCGCATGACCTGGACGATCATCCCCACGGCCGAGGCGATCTGGCCCCGGATGCTTTCAGGGGTAAGCCTCATGCCGCCCATGGCGACCATCTGTTCCAGGCGGGTGATGGCGTCGCGGGGGGTATTGGCGTGGATCGTCGCCATGGAGCCCTCATGGCCGGTATTCATGGCCTGAAGCATGTCGAAGGCCTCCTCGCCCCGCACCTCTCCCAGGATCACCCGGTCCGGCCGCATGCGCAGGGCGTTCTTGACCAGCTCCCGCTGCCGGATCTCGCCCTTGCCTTCGATATTGGGCGGCCGCGTCTCCATCCGCACCACATGGGGCTGCTGCAGCTGCAGTTCGGCGGCGTCCTCGATGGTGATCAGCCGCTCGCCCGGGCTGATGGCGGCCGAAAAGGCGTTGAGCAGGGTGGTCTTGCCGGACCCGGTGCCGCCGCTGATCACCGTGGAAACCCGGCTGCGCACGGCGCCATAGAGGAATTCCGCCACGCAAGCCGGCATGGCCCCGACCCCCACCAGCCGTTCCAGGCTGAGGGGCTTCTTGGAGAACTTGCGGATCGAGACGGCGGCGCCGTCGATGGTGATGGGATAGATGGCGGCATTGACCCGGCTGCCGTCCGCCAGCCGGGCGTCGACCATGGGCGAGCTCTCGTCGATCCGCCGTCCCACAGCTGCCACGATGCGGTTGACGATCCGCAGCAGGTGATCGTTGTCCCGGAACCGGACGGGGGTCAGTTCCAGTTCGCCCCGCCGCTCCACATAGACCTGGTTTGGACCGTTGATCAGGATGTCGTTGATCGACTCGTCCTTCAGCAAGGGCTCGATGGGCCCCAGCCCCACCATCTCGTCAAACACCTCGGCGCCCAACTGGTCGAGTTCGACCGTATTGAGCGCCAGCCGGCTGTCCCTGGCGAAGTCCCCGACCAGCCGCCGGACCTGGCGGCGCATTTCCGCCTCATCCAGCTCGCCCAGCTTGCCCAGATCGATCTCCTCGATCAGCCGGGCATGGAGTCGCAGCCGCATGTCCAGGAGTTCATCGCTGGCCTGGCGCGTCGGGGGCGTGGGCTCGGGCGCCGGGGCGAGGTTAAGGGCTGGCCCCTGGGCGGCGACGACCTGGAGCGTCGGGGCAGGGGCGGCGGCGATTGGCCGGCGAAAGGAAAACCGGGCCATCAGGCGGCCCTGGTCTGAAGCGTGAGGGGAGCGGACCCGGGCAGGGGCAGGGCGGTGGCCAGCAACCGGTCCACCAGGGCGTCGACATCCTTTGCAATCCGCGACCTTGGCCGGTGCGAGCGGATGGGACCGCCCAGATTGACGCTGGCGGCGGCGGCTTCCCAGTCGCTGGTCAGGCCGGCGTCAGCCTTTCGACCCAGAGCCTTTTCGGCCTCGCCCATGGAGGGCGCCGGTCCGAAGACCCGCTTGGCCAGGCGGTTCAGGATGATGCGCGGCGCTGGCCCTTCCGGCAGGTCGGCCTCCAGTTCGGCCGCCAGGGCCCGGGCGGCCAGCAGGGCCGGCACGGTCAGTTCCGAGACAATCAGCAGGGCGTCGGACCCGGCAAAGACATCCAGGGTCCAGGCCCGCCGATGTCGCGGCGCGTCGACAATGACGAAGTCATAGACCTGGCAGGCCGTCTCCAGCACCCGCACCACCGCCTCTGGCGAGACCGACTCAAAGCCGTGCGGATCCCGGGCCTGGGCGATCAGGTCGAAACCGCCGGCGGCAGGCGAGGCAAAGACCTCCAGCAGGGCGGCGTCGATCCGGTCGGGCGCGGCCGAGGCCCGGCCCAGCATCATGTTGGCGGCGGCGCCCAGATAGGCGGCTGCGGCGCCGTCGGCCAGGTTCAGGTCCACCAGGGCGACCCGCTTCTTGCCGGCCGCCCGTTCCACGAGGGCCGCCGCCATCTCGATGGCCAGGGTCGTGGCGCCGGCGCCGCCCACCGCGCTGGCCACGGTCCAGCAGCGGCCGCCCGTGGGCGTCGCCGTCGGCAGGTCGATCGGTCGCAGCAGCGGCGCCGCTGCCTCCGCCAGGTCCTCCGGGCGATAGGGCGCCTCGACCACATCGGCCCGGGGCAGTTTCAGCAGGGCCCGGACCAGGCTCACCGGAATGTCCGCGCCCGCCAGGATGGCCGCCGGTGGCGCCGTGTTTCTTGCCATGGCGGCGATCAACGCAGCGATCTGGTCGGCGGGGGCCGCGGCCGCGGCGATCACCACCAGTTCCGGCTCATCGCCAAAGGTCCACCGGTCCGGCATCTGGCTGGCGGCGATGACCTCGATCCTGGCCTCGGGAAACGCCGTCACGGCCGCCTGGCCAAGTGTCTCTCCGATGACCAGGATTCGGCGGGCAGTGAAGGTCGTGGCGGTCATGGTCTGGCGTCCTCGCGGCGGATGGCAATCAACTGGGCGGACAGATCGGTCAGGGGGCGGGTGGACGGTCGCCTGGAATAAATCCCACGGGTTCGCTCATCGGCCTGTCCATCACCAGGCTGTCGAAGATCACATCGATGGCGCTGGGCTCTCGCCGGGCGATTTCGGGATTGGGGGTCAGGGCCCGGCTCTGGGCCGCGGTGGTCAGGCGCGGCGTGACCAGGATCAGCAGCTCTGTCTCCGACCGGCGCCAGCGGCCCGACTTGAACAGGGCGCCCAGCACCGGGACATCGCCGATCCAGGGGATCTGGCGAACGGCGTTGACATAGTCCTGCTGGAACATGCCGGCGATGGCGAAGCTCTCGCCGTTCTGCAGCTCGATGGTCGTCGCCGCCCGGCGCACGGTCAGGGCCGGCAGCTCATACTGCCCCAGCCGCAGGGCGTTGGTCGGGTCCAGCGCGCTGACCTCCGGCGCCACCTTCAGCCGGATCAGGCCGCTGTCCTCGACCGTCGGGGTGAACTTCAGGGTCACGCCGAAGGGCTTGAACTCGATGGTGACATTGTCCTTGCCGCTGGGCACCGGATAGGGGAACTCGCCGCCGGCCAAGAAGCTGGCCTCCTCGCCGGAAATCGCCGCCAGGTTGGGCCGCGCCAGGGTGCGGATGATGCCCTTCTCTTCCAGGGCCTGGAGTGTCAGGTCGATGGAGGTCGGACCGACATTGGTCGAGACCTGCAGCACGCCCTGCGGAGGATTGTTGCCGACCAGTCCAAGGCCGGAACCGAAGATGA
The DNA here is from genome assembly GCA_945861515.1 of Brevundimonas vancanneytii. Classification (GTDB taxonomy): domain Bacteria; phylum Pseudomonadota; class Alphaproteobacteria; order Caulobacterales; family Caulobacteraceae; genus Caulobacter; species Caulobacter vancanneytii_A. The sequence goes on from CAMAVA010000093.1 coordinate 3,690, forward strand.
CCCCGCTGTTGTTCTGCAGGCTCATATTGATGCCGAAGTCTTTCAGGCTGTCGCGGCTGGCCTCCAGGATCCGCACTTCGAGCATCACCTGCTGGGCCGCCTCGACGGTCAGGCTGGAAGACACCGCCTGGGGGGCATAGCGCTCGGCGATGGTCCGGGCCCGGGACGCCACCGAACTGGTCGAGACCCCGCCGCTGAGCATCAGCCCGTCCGCCAGGTTGGAAACCTTGATCACCTCGCCGGGCAGGGCGGCCGCCAGGTCGGCCTGGATGCCGGCAAGGTCATGGCCGACCTTGACGTCGATCACCTCGATCAGCCGCCGCGACTGGTCATAGACCAGGATGTTGGTGGCCCCCAGGGCCTTGCCCCGGATGTAGAGGCTGCGGTCGGTATTGGCGACGATCTCGGCAATGTCGGGCTGGGCCACGACGATCTTGCCAGCGGCGCTGTTCAGTCGAAAGGCGGTGGACTTGTCCTTGGCCACGGTCAGCAGCCGGCTGGGGGCGGCCTCGGTGGTGAAGGTCTGGAAGCCGGTGTCGGCAATCGCTCCGGAAAAGCCAGGAGTCTGGGCAAGGACAGGTGTCGCGATCAGGCCCAAAAGGAGGGACAGGAGCAGTGTGGACTGACGCATCACAGGCCTCCCTGACGATCCGCGGCGACCTGGACCATGGTGCGTTCGGAGCCTTGCACCAGGGTCAGGCTGGATTCGGTTGCAACCCGGACGGCAGGCGCGGCGACTGGTGGGGAGCCTGATGGAGCCGTAGCCCGTCGCAGCTTTTGGGCCGGGGGCGGCTGTCCAAGGTCCAGGGTGCGTGTCGGCTTTTCGTCCTCGATCTCCATGGCCCCGGTCCGGCGCAGGGCCAGGGACAGGATGCCGGTCTCGGACGCCAGGGCCAGTCTGGCGGCGTCGTCCATGCTGACCTCGAGGGTCGCGGTCTTGGGAATGACCTTGTCCACGGCGGCGGGGTCCGCCACCAGGTCCATGCCCAGCACCCTGATATTCTGCAGCACGGCCCCGCTGACCATGGTCTTTTCGGAACCCTCGGCCTGATAGCCGCCCGTCGGCCGCTCCATGGCCACCAGCACATCCACCCGGTCGCCCGGGGTGACATGGCCGCCGCCGCCGGTGACGTCGGTCACCTTGATCGTATAGGCCCGCATGCCCGGGGCGATGACGGCGGCGACATTGGCCTTGACCCCGCCGCCGGAAAGCTTGGACGGCAAAAGAGGCTCACGGGCGGTCAGCCGGGCCAGGGTGACCGGCGCCCCGCCATCCAGGGCCGTCACCTGTTCGATACTGGAATAGGCGCCGACCGGCACAGCGTCCTTTGGCAGGCGGATCAGGGTCAGGTCCTTGGCGGCCAGCTTGACCCCGAAGGCGATGTCCGTGCGGGCGGCCACGACGGGAACCAGAGCCTGGGCGGGCGCAGCGGCCGCCGCCAGCCCCTGGCCGGACTTTCCGTCCGGCAGCCAGACCCGGGCGACGACCAGCGCCCCGACCCCAAGAGTCGCAGAGACGACCAGGCTTATGATGGTGGCGAGACGCATGGCAGGCAGGTCCCCGATGGTCGATCCCGCCCAGCGGAATCCCTGAACTGGAGAGAAGCCTGTTCCTCGCGTCTTAGGATATGTTCAACAAGTACAGTAAAGGACCCTCAACCGTGTTTCCCGGGTGGTTTGGTTTATTCACATAAACTAAAAAATGGCGCGAGCATCGGGATTTCAGCGCTGCAGTCTGTGCAGTGGAAATTCTGGAACGAACAGCGCCATGTCGGCATTGAAGGCGCCCCGGAACCCCGTAATGTGCCGATTTTCCAAGACAAGGCAGATCTCATGCTTCGTTTCCTCGTCCGGTTTGCCATTGGTGTCGGCGGTTTCTGGCTGGCCCAGCGGTTTGTGGATGGCATCGACACCAAGGGCTGGACCAGCCTGGTCATCGCCGCCCTGCTGCTGGGTCTGGCCAACGCCATCATCCGGCCCGTCGTGGTTTTCATAACCTTTCCGCTTACCCTTCTGACGCTTGGACTGTTCCTGCTGGTGGTGAACGCCGCCATGCTGGGTCTGGTGGCGTGGGTCATGCCGGGGCTGACGGTCGCCGGGTTTGTCCCGGCCCTGCTGGGCGCCATCGTCATCGGGGTCTGCAGCTGGATCGGCGATCAGCTGCTGCGGGAGCCTGGCGGCCGGTCCTGACAGGGCCCTCTCTGCTGGCGTCGTCGCCCGGGCTCTGCTAGAGCCGGCTCATGCGATTGGAACAGACCAGCCTGCGAATTACCCTCCCGGCGTGACGCCGCCGGCATCGGTTGCGCGCGCCGGGACGCTTAACAGCCCGCTCCAATCCCGACACCCCTGATCAGAGTTCCTGCCATGGCTGACGACGCCACCCCCGCCCGCGATTACCGCGAGACCGTCTTTCTGCCCGACACGCCCTTTCCCATGCGCGCCGGCCTTCCAAAGCTCGAGCCGGAGATCCTGGCCCGCTGGGACGCCGCCGACCTCTACAACGCCATCCGCGCCAGGCGTCAGGCCGATGGCGCGCCGCTGTTTGTGCTGCATGACGGCCCGCCCTACGCCAATGGCGCCATCCATATCGGCCATGCCCTGGACAAGACCCTGAAGGACTTCGTGGTCCGCAGCCGGTTCCTGCTGGGCTTTGATGTGGACTATGTGCCCGGCTGGGACTGCCACGGCCTTCCCATCGAGTGGCAGATCGAGAAGGAATTCAAGGCCAAGGGCCGGTCCAAGGACGAGGTGCCGTCCGCCGAATTCCGCAGCCGCTGCCGCGAATATGCCGCCGGCTGGATCGATGTGCAGATGGCCGGCTTCAAGCGGCTGGGCGTCCTGGGTGACTGGGCCAACCGCTATGCGACCATGGACTTCACCAGCGAAGCCACGATCGTCGCCGAGTTCCACAGGTTTGTCGCCAGCGGGCAGGTCTATCGCGGCTCCAAGCCGGTGATGTGGAGCCCGGTTGAGCGCACCGCCCTGGCCGAGGCCGAGGTGGAGTATCAGGACCATGTCAGCCCGACGGTCTGGGTGAAGTTCCCGGTCACGGCCGGTCTGGATGACGCCTGTGTGGTCATCTGGACCACCACCCCCTGGACCATCCCCGCCAACCGGGCCATCGCCTTCAACCCGGCCATCGCCTACGGCCTCTACCGGATCGAAAGCCTGGAAACCGACCTGGCCTTCGAACCCTGGGTCAAGCCCGGGGATCGCCTGGTCCTGGCCGACAAGCTGGCCGATGAGGTGCTGAAAGCCGCCAAGGCGGCCAGCTGGAGCCGCCTCGAGACGGTCAACCCGGCCGGCCTGACCACAGCCCATCCCCTGGCCGCCCTGGCCCCGGACGCCGATGATCGGGCGGGCTATGGATTCGCCGTGCCCCTGCTGGCCGGCGACCATGTCACCGACGACGCCGGGACCGGTTTTGTCCATACCGCGCCGGGCCACGGGGCCGAGGACTATCTGGTCTGGCTGAAAAACGGCTTCAAGGAGATCCCGGAAGTCGTCGACCCCGACGGCGCCTATTATCCCCATGTCCCGCTGTTTGCCGGGCTCAAGGTGCTTGAGACGGACGGAAAGAAGCTCGGCAAGTTCGGTCCGGCCAATCCGGCGGTGATGGAAAAGCTCATCGAGGCCGGCAACCTGCTGGCCCGGGGCCGCCTGGAACACAGCTATCCGCATAGCTGGCGGTCCAAGGCGCCGGTCATCTTCCGCAATACTCCGCAATGGTTTGTGCGGATGGACGGTCCAGGTGAGGGCGGCACCTTGCGGGACAAGGCCCTGGCGGCGGTGGACGCGACCAAATTCTACCCGGCCAGCGGCTATAACCGCCTGCGCGGCATGGTCGAGACCCGGCCCGACTGGCTGATCAGCCGTCAGCGCGCCTGGGGAACCCCTCTGGCCATGTTTGTCGACAAGGCCACGGGCGAGCCCCTTGTGGACCCGCAGGTCAATGCCCGGATCATCGCCCTGATCGCCGCCGAGGGGGCTGACGCCTGGTATCTGCGCCCGGCCTCCGACTTCCTGGGCGACCGCGATCCGGAAGCCTTCGAGAAGATCGAGGACATCCTGGATGTCTGGTTCGATTCCGGATCGACCCATGCCTTCACCCTGGAGGGGCGTCCCAACACCCGCTGGCCGGCGGACCTCTATTCGGAGGGCTCCGACCAGCATCGCGGCTGGTTCCAGTCCTCTCTGCTGGAGGCCTGCGGCACGCGCGGCAGCGCCCCCTACAAGGCCCTGGTGACCCACGGCATGACCCTCGATGAAAAGGGGGAGAAGATGTCCAAGTCCAAGGGCAACACCATCGAGCCCCAGGACATCATCAAGGAAAGCGGGGCGGAGATCCTCCGGCTCTGGACCGCCATGGTCGACTATTCCGAGGACCAGCGGATCGGCAAGACCATCCTGGCCGGGGTGTCCGACGCCTATCGCAAGCTTCGCAACACCCTGCGCTACATGCTGGGCGCCCTGGCCGACTTCCGCGAGGAAGAGCGGGTCGCCCTGGCCGACATGCCGCCCCTTGAACGTTACATCCTGCACCGGCTCTGGGTTCTGGATGGCGAGGTTCGCGCCGGCTATGAAGGCCTGAACTATTCCTCGGTCATCCGGGCCCTGATCGATTTCTGCCAGGGCGACCTGTCATCGCTGTTTTTCGATATCCGCCGCGACAGCCTCTATTGCGACCGGCCCGACAGCCTGACCCGCCGGGCCTATCGCACGGTCCTGGATCTGGTCTTCGAGCGGCTGACCGCCTGGCTCAGCCCCATCGCGCCCTTCACCATGGACGAGGCCTGGCTGACCCGCTTCCCGGACGCCGGACATAACGCCTTCCGCGTGATCCCGGAGACGCCGGCGGAGTGGCGGGATGAGGCGGTCGCCGAGCGCTGGGCCCGTATCGGCGAGGTGACCGGGGCCGTGACCGCCGCGCTGGAGCTGGAGCGCCGTGAAAAACGGATCGGCTCTGCCCTGGAAGCGGCGCCGGTCGTTCGACTGGGGCAACCGGACCTCATGGCCGCCTTCGACGGTCTGGACGCCGCAGAGATCTTCCGCACCAGCAAGGCTGTGCTGCAGATGGAAGCCGGTCTTGATTCGGTGTCCATCGTCCCAGGCTTGGCCGATGGACACAAATGCGCCCGATGCTGGCGGATACTGCCGGAAGTGACATCGGCCGCCGCCCTGTGCCTGAGGTGCGAGGATGCGGTCGAGGTCCGGGACAAGGCGAAGGTCGCCTGATAGCTATGGAGCATAGACATTGCTGCGGAGCCCCGACTTGACCCTGGACCCACAGGACCCTGCTGTTGTCCCGGACGCGACCGTGACGCCTTCAAAGTCACCGGTCGCCGTTCAGGGCCAGGGACCCCTGGCCTATAGCCTGGCGATCGCCGTGATTCTGGCCGACCAGCTATCCAAGCTCTGGGTGCTCTACAGCCTGAACCTGCCGGCCCTGGCGTCAGTGCCGGTTTTCGGTCCCTTCAACCTGACCATGGTCTGGAACAGGGGTGTCAGTTTCGGCCTGTTCCGCGCCGAGGCCGACTGGGTCCGCTGGTTGCTGAGCGCCTTTTCCCTGACCGTCGCCATCGTCATCGCCGTCTGGGCTCGAAAGGTCGAGCGGCCCCTGCTGGGCTGGGCCTTTGGCCTGGTGATGGGCGGCGCGATCGGCAACATGATCGACCGGGTCAGGTTCGGCGCCGTCGCCGATTTCCTTGATTTTCGGGCATTGCATTTTCCCTGGGTGTTCAATGTGGCGGACAGCGCCATCAGCATCGGGGTCGTCCTTCTGCTGATCGATACCTACCTGACCGACCGCAAGGCCAAGTCCGCTGTTTGAAGCGGTTGGCGCCCGACGTGGTTTGTCGTATCTGAACAATCCGAATTCGGCCGGGGGGCCTCTAGGAGTTACCTGTGGTCATTAAACTCAACCGCGCCATCCTCCTCACCGCATTGGTCGCCAGCACGGGCCTGGCCGGTTGCCAGTCGGCGTCCAAGGCCCTTGGCATCTCCAAGATCACGCCGGACGAGTTCAGGGTCGTGACCAAGGCGCCTCTGGTCGTGCCACCGGACTATTCCCTGCGCCCGCCGGCTCCGGGAGAGCCGCGCCCTGCCGAGCTTGAGCCTGACAGCGCCGCCCGGGCCAGCGCCCAGGCCCGGTTTGCGGCCGCCGAGCGTTCCGACGGTGAAAAACTGCTCATCGTCCGGGCTGGCGCCGCCAATGCCGACCCCCTGGTTCGCTATGTCGTCGATGATGAATTCGGCGACGTGGCGCACAAGGAAAAGGACTTCGCCGACACGGTGATGTTCTGGCGCAAGGACCGCCCGGTCCAGACGGTGGTTGCTGATCCGGCGGCCGCGCCGATCGCCGACGCAGCCGCCGAAGAAGCGCGCCTGAAGACGCTGACCGGCGGCAAGGCCGTCATCATCCAGCGCGAAAAATCCGGCTGGATGAAGCTGCCCGGGCTGTAGCGCGACCTGCCCGTCGGGGCCTCCCGTGGGTGAGGGCCTCGCAGACATTAACAGTAGCGATCCTGGCGCGAGGAATCGGATAGGCTGAGCCATGCCTATCCGTCGCCTGCCTCCAGAGACCGTCAACCGCATCGCCGCCGGCGAGGTTGTCGAGCGGCCGGCCAGCGCCGTGAAGGAGCTGGTAGAGAATGCCCTGGATGCCGGCGCCCTCAGCGTCGTGATCGAGGCGGATGGCGGCGGACTGTCCCGGATTCTCGTCGCCGATGACGGCGCCGGCCTGTCGCCTGAAGAGCTCAGCCTGGCGGTTGAGCGGCACGCCACCTCCAAGCTTTTTCCGGACGCCGAGGGTCGCTGGGACCTGCTGAATATCGCCACGCTCGGCTTCCGCGGCGAGGCCCTGCCATCCATCGGGTCGGTGGCGCGGCTGTCGATCGCCAGCCGGGCGCGGGGCGCCGGGGACGCCTTTTCCCTGCTTGTCGAGGGCGGCGCCACCGGCACGCCCGGCCCATCGGCGTTTCCAGGCCCTCAGGGCGCCCGGGTCGAGGTCCGTGACCTGTTCTACGCGACCCCCGCCCGCCTGAAGTTCATGAAGTCCGAGCGGGCCGAGCAGATGGCCATCACCGAGGAAGTGAAGCGCCAGGCCATGGCGCATGAAGCCACCGCCTTCACGCTGGACCTCGACGGCAAGCGGGTCCTTCGGTTGCTGGCCGAATCTCCCGGGCCGGAAGGACGGCTTGCCAGACTGGCGGCCGTCCTGGGGCGGGATTTCCAGGACAACGCCCTGTCTATCGACCAGGAGCGGGACGGTGTGCGTCTTTCCGGTTTTGCGGGTCTTCCGACTTACAATCGGGGCAATGCCGGCCACCAGTATCTGTTCGTCAATGGTCGACCGGTGCGCGACCGGCTGTTGCAGGGCGCACTGCGGGCCGCCTATGCCGACTATCTGGCCCGGGACCGGCATCCCGCAGCAGCCCTCTATCTCGAGCTTGAGCCCACCCTGGTTGACGTCAATGTCCATCCGGCCAAGGCCGAGGTGCGGTTCCGCGATCCGGCCCTGGTGCGGGGCCTGATCATCGGGGCCTTGAGGCATGCCCTGGCCGGCGCCGGCCATCGAGCCTCGACCACTGTCGCCGGAGCCGCCCTTTCAGGGTTCAGGCCGGGTGGCTACGGCGGGTCCGCCTCGGCAGCCGGGTTTTCGGCCTGGCGGTCCGGGGGTTGGGCGCCGACCACCCAGGGCCTGCCCGGGCTGTCGGACGTTTCTGCGCGGGTCGAAGGCGGCGGATTCCAGGAAGCCTTTGGCGCTTTTGAACCGGCCCCGGATTTCCGGGGCGCAGAAGGGGCTCAGGGCGGTCCCTCGGCTCCCGACCTGGTCGATTTTCCCCTCGGGGCGGCCAGGGCCCAGGTCCATGAGACCTACATCATCGCCCAGACCCGCAACGGCATGATCATCGTCGACCAGCACGCCGCCCATGAGCGGCTGGTCTATGAGCGGATGAAGGCCCAGATGGCGGCCGGCGGCGTGTCCCGTCAGACCCTGCTGCTGCCCGAGGTGGTCGATCTCGATCCGGCCGAGGCCGAACGGGTCTGCGCCCGGGCCGAGGAACTGGCTGCCCTGGGGCTGGTCATCGAACCCTTCGGGCCCGGTGCAGTCCTGGTGCGGGAAACCCCGGCCCTGCTGGGAGAAACAGACACCGCCGGCCTGGTTCGGGATATCGCCGACGACCTGGCCGAGAATGGCGCCGCCCTGGCCCTCAAGGAACGGCTGGAGGAGGTCTGTTCGACCATGGCCTGTCACGGCTCGGTCCGGGCCGGCCGCCGGATGACCGGGGCCGAGATGAACGCCCTGCTGCGCGAGATGGAGGTGACGCCCCATTCGGGTCAGTGCAACCATGGCCGGCCCACCTATGTGGAGCTGCAGCTGGCCGATATCGAAAAGCTGTTTGGGCGGCGGTGATCGCCCTTACGGTCCAGCTTGGCGAACGGCGTTCGTCGCGCTAGTCTTAACGGGTCAACAGAGAGACGCCCATGTCACCCCTTGCCGCCGAGGCACGGGCCTGACGGCCAGGTAGACCCCTACCGGTCGTCGATGAGCCCGCTGAACCGCCCG
>CAMAVA010000094.1 GCA_945861515.1 Brevundimonas vancanneytii
TAGCCCATGACGGCATGCTTGGCGGCCGTGTAGGGGGCCAGGACTCCGCCGCGCGGTGTCGGCGGCAGACCCAGGGCGTGCTCGGAGCCGGTGTTGATGATCCGGGCGGCCAGTCCATTGGCCAGCATCCGGGGCGCGAAGGTGCTGACGCCGTTATAGACCCCCATCAGGTTGACGGCGAAGATCCAGTCCCAGGTCTTGCGGGGCGTGGTGTGGACCTGCCCGCCAGCCCCGACCCCGGCATTGTTGAACAGCAGGGTAACCGGCTGGTTCCACAGGCTGTCCGCCACCTCCGCCAGTTCAGTCCAGGCGGCCTGGTCGGCGACGTCGAGCGGCAGGGCATGGGCTTCCAGGGACAGGGCCTGAAGTTCCGCAGCTGTTTCGCGCGCCCGGTCCAGTTCGATATCGGCGATGATGACCCGGGCGCCGCGCCGGGCGATGGCCAGGGCTATGCCCCGGCCTATCCCCGATGCGCCGCCCGTGACGACCGCGACCTGCCCGGCGAGATCCATGACCCTTAAAAGCCCAGGACGCGGGCGTAGCGGTCGCGGTGATAGCCGGCCCCGCCGAACAGGGCCTCGGCCACCCGGGCGCGCTTGAGGTAGAGGCCCGCGTCATGGACGTCGGTCATGCCGATGCCGCCATGCATCTGGACCATTTCGTTGGTCACCAGATGGATCAGTTCGCTGGCCTTGCCCTTGGCCAGGGAGGCAGCGGCGCGGTGGTCGGCGCCGCCGGCGTCCAGGCCCTCCAGCGCGGCTTCGACGGCCGAACGGGTGGTTTCCAGATCGGTGAACATCTTGGCGGCGCGGTGCTGGAGCGCCTGGAAGGTCCCGATCACCTGGCCGAATTGGGTGCGGGTCTTGAGGTAGTCGAGAGTGATCTCGAAGGCCTGCAGGGCCTGGCCCAGCATTTCCGCCGCCAGGCCGATCCGGGCGCGGTCGAGCACCGGCTCGAGGATGTCCCAGCCGCCGTCGACGACGCCGAGAACCGCCTCTGCTCCGACGGTGGCGCCGTCAAAGGTGATCTGGGAAGCGCCGCGGCTGTCGGCGAGGGCCAGATGTTCGCGGGTGACGCCGGCGGCGTCGGCGGGGACGAGGAACAGGGTCAGACCGGCGGTCTGGCCGGCAGGGCCGCTGGTGCGGGCCGCGACGATCAGCAGGTCGGCTGCGTCGCCGTCGATGACGAAGGTCTTTGTACCGGACAGGGTCCAGCCGTCGCCCGACTTCACCGCCGCCAGGGCGGTCTTTTCCGGCGCATGATGCGGGCCCTCATCAACGGCGAGGGCGGTCACGACTTCACCCGCCGCGATCTTCGGCAGCCAGGCGGCCTTCTGGACGTCCGAGCCGCCGAGGGCCAGGGCGGAGGCGCCGATCAGGGCGGTGGAGAGGAGCGGCGAGGCGGTCAGGGTGCGTCCGGTTTCCTCAAGGATCAGGCCAAGGCCCAGATAGCCAAAGGCCGAGCCGCCATGCTCTTCGGGAACCAGGACGCCGGACCAGCCCATCTCGCCCATCTGGGCCCAGACGGCGGGGTCGAAGGACTGGCCGCTGTTGCTGTCGCGCAGGGCCCGGAGTTTCGACACCGGCGACGCTTCCTGCGTCCAGCTCTTAGCGGAATCGCGGAGCATGGTTTGTTCTTCGGTCAGGACGGCCATGTCAGGCGGTCTCCCTTTCTTGGTGGCGGGAGGCCCAGGTCAGGGCCTGTTCAAGTCGGTCATTGCCCCAGAACAGCTCGCCGTCCGGGGTTACAAAACTGGGGGACCCAAAGACGCCGCGGGCCCGGGCCTGGGCCACATGGTCCTTGAGGCGATCCTTGGCAGGCGCGGCATGGGCAGCGGCGAGAACGGCGGTGGGCGAGGCGCCCACCTCTTCGAGCAGGGCGCCGATAACCTCCGGGTTGCCGATATCGGCGTCGGCCACGAAGTTGGCGGCATAGACAGACCGGGTAAAGGCCGGGGTCCAGCCCTCGTCCAGGCCCACCACAGCGCAGCGGGCGGCCAGCAGGGTGTTTCTCGGAAAGTGGCTGGGATGGGTGAAGGGCAGGTCCTCCTCGGCGCAGACCCGCTCCATGTCCCGCCACATGTACTGGCCCTTGACCGGCACCACATTGAAGGGGCTGTCGGTCATGCCCTGGTGCTCATGCAGGAGGGGACCCAGCAGGAACGGCCGCCAGGCCACAGCCACGCCCGCTTCTTCCGCCATGGCCTCGAGGCGCATGGCGGCGGGATAGCTGTAGGTGGAGGCGAACTCGTACCAGAACTCGATCATTCGTCCGAGCTTTCTGAAGTCCAATTGAGCGGCGCCCGCCTGCGTGCTTCGACACGCGCGTCTTTCGGCGCGCGATTCAGCATGACGAAAGAGGGTGGCTTGCGGTCCATGAAAATCGTCATCCTGAGCAGCCCCGGAGGGGCGTGTCGAAGGACGCCCCCTGCCTGGACAGCACCCCCGGGGCGCCTACTGGTGGTCCAGCAGGCCGAGCACCCGCTTGGCGATGACGTTGAGGTTCACCTCGCTGGTGCCGCCCTCGATGCTGTTGGCCTTGGCCCGCAGCATGGAGCGGATGGCGCCCTTTTCTTCCGGCTTGAACTGGGGACCTTCCCAGCCCAGGCCCTGCAGGCCCATGGATTCGACCAGCAGCTCGGTGCGTTCCTGGTTCAGCTTGGCGGCGGCGTACTTGATAATCGAGGTGGCGGCGCTGGGGCCATTGCCGGTCTTGGACTCGGCCTCCGCCCTGCGGATGGTCAGGGTGAAGGCGTGCTGGTCCATCTTGTGGCTGGCGATCCGGGCGCGCAGGTCGGGATCCTCGATCCGGCCGGCCGAGTCTTCGCCGACATAGCTCTTGGCGACATCGGCGATGTCCGATCCTGACACGCCGCCGAATCCGCCGGCCGAGATGTTCTGGCGCTCATACTGCAGCAGCCGCTTGGCGATTTCCCAGCCGCCGTTGAGCCGGCCCACCAGCTGTTCCTTGGGCACCTTCACATCGGTGAAGAAGGTTTCGCAGAAGGGGGACGAGCCGCTGATCAGCTTGATCGGACGGGTTTCGACCCCGGCCGTCGTCATGTCGAACAGGACGAAGGAGATGCCCTCGTGCTTCTTGGTGGTGTCGGTGCGCACCAGGCAGAAAATCCAGTCGGCCTGGTCGGCATAGGAGGTCCAGACCTTCTGGCCGTTGATCAGGAAGTGGTCGCCCTGGTCCTCGCAGCGGGTCTGGAGGCCGGCGAGGTCGGAGCCGGCGCCCGGTTCCGAATAGCCCTGGCACCAGCGGATCTGGCCCTTGATGATCCCAGGCAGGAATTTCTGCTTCTGTTCCTCGGTGGCGTACTCCAGCAGCACCGGGCCCAGCATCCAGACGCCGAAGCTGCTGAGGGCCGGCCGGGCCTTGAGGCGGCGCAGTTCCTGGTCGAGGACCTTGTTCTGTTCCTTGGTCAGCCCGCCGCCGCCATACTGGGTCGGCCACATGGGCGCGGTCCAGCCCTTGGCCGCCATGCGGTCCATCCACAGCTGGATGTCGGGATTGGAATAGCGGGCATTTCGACCGCCCCAGGGGGTGTCGTCTTCCGTCATGGGCGCGTGCAGGGACGGCGGATAGTTGGCCTCCAGCCAGGCGCGGGTTTCGGTGCGGAAGGTGTCCAGTTCGGTGGCGCCAAAATCAGCCATGTTGGTTTCTCGCAAGCTGTGCGTCGGCCGAGGGGGTGCTCGCCGTGTCGATGCAGACTAGAGGCCTTGCCGGGGTCTGGGCAAGACTTTCAAACGGATGTTTACCGGACTGGGGCCAGCGCGATCAGCCGATCTCGAACAGCCGGTAGATCGGTCCGGTCGCGGTCTGTTCGCCTATGCCCACCACGATGGCGTTGTTCAGCCAGGCATAGGCTTCCATGCCGCACTCGAACCGCGCCGTGATCGCCAGGGAGTATTCATCGGGAGAGAGCAGCTGACCGCGACGAAATCGCGCCATGGCGTCCGGCGAGGCCAGGAACCGGCCTTGATAGGTCAGGTAGATGCGGGCGCTGTCCTGGGTCTGCAGGGTCAGGCGGACGTCGATCACCATGACCCCGTCGGGGCGGTTGATGACCCAGTCTGCGCCTTCGACCACCACTGCGTCGAGCCGGGCGCCGGTGCAGGACCCGCCGATGATCGGGGCGATCCGCCGCAGGCCGGCCGGGGTCTCGCCGATCGTGTTCATGCGGTCGAAGGCGACCTTCAGGGTGAGGTCGGCCAGATGGCGATGGGGGAGTGCGAGGGCTTCAGCCATTTCAGCGGTCCAGATTCATCCGGTGCGACCTGTTTCCCCAGTTTCGACGGACCTGGACGCCAAGGGGGATTCGCACCGGTTAAGGTTCGTCCTGGCCATCCCTATATCGGTTGAAGCCTGCTGCGAATGGAGCTGTCGATTGCCCCGCCTCACCAATCTGGATCTTGACCTTGTGAGGGCCTTCATCTCGGTTTGCGAATGCCAGAGCTTCACCCGGGCGGGGGCCCGGCTGGGCCGCACGCAGTCGGCCATGAGTCTGCAGATTCGCCGACTTGAGTCGCAGTTGGGCCAGACCCTGCTGTCCCGGGACCCGCGTCAGGTGGCGCTTACCGAACAGGGCGAAGCCTTTCTTCCTTTGGCCAGGCGTTTGATCCGGCTCAATGACGAGATCCTGGCCGGAATGGCGGCGGATGACGTCGAGGGGGAGGTCCGGCTGGGCGCGCCCGAGGACTTCGCAACCACCCACCTGCCTGCCGTTCTGGGAAGCTTTGCCCGAAGCCACCCGAGGGTCGCGCTGTCGGTCACCTGCGACCTGACCCTCAACCTGCTGGAACAACTGCGGGACGGCCGCCTGGATCTGGCCCTGATCAAGCGCGAACCCCTGGGCCCGGAGCTGGGGGTGCGGGTCTGGCGGGAGCCGCTGGTCTGGGTCGGACTGGGGCCTGACCTTCTCAAGCCGCAAACAGCCACGCCTTTGGTCGTGGCGCCGTCTCCCTGCGTCTACCGGAAACGAGCCATCTCGGCGCTGGAGGCAGCAGGTCGTCCCTGGCGCGCCGCCTATTCCAGTCCCTCCCTGGCCGGTCAGCTGGCTGCGCTCAGGGCTGGCCTCGGGATCGCCGTTCTCCCGAGGGACATGGCGCCCGGGGATCTCTGCATCCTGCGGGATGGCATGCCGAATCTGGCGGACGCCGAGATTGCCCTGATGAAAGCCAGAAGCGCCGTGCCGCCCGCTGGCCATCGTCTGGCGGAGTTCATCCTGTCGTCGCTGGATCGGCGATCAGCTCCGGAGTGAATGAGGAAATCTCATCATAACCATGGTGATCATTCATGAGCGGAGGGCTTGAGACCCTGAAGAGTCTTCCCATCTCAATGCAGCGGGCCGGGCCCCTCTGACGAACACCTCTCCCCCGGAGGTACGTGATGTCGGACCGCATTGGGTGCGCCTGATGTCTGGTCCGAAGCCTCCCAAACCCCCCGGCCGGCGTCAGGCGCATCCATCCACTGATCAGAGGAGAGCGTCATAATGCATGGTTTCATGGAACGGTTCGTCTATCTGCTCGCGCGGATGATGAGGAGCCATTTGAGCCCCGAGCGGTCTTCGCGGGGCCGCTATCGCCGTCCTGCGCCGCGATTGATCATGATTCAGGCGGCTGCCCGCCGGTGGTCCCTGGGGACCGGATACCGGTCCGGGGGCGAGCGCCGATGACCGGCCACCGTTCCGGGCTGCGGCGTCCGCAGTTTTCAACGCCGCAGGATGTCTGGACTCCCGGCGAGTCGGCGCAGCTTGATGCCCTGGTGTCGGCCTGCGCGCTGGTCGCGCTGGCAGATGGCTGGGTGACATCCGATGAGCGTCGCAGTGCGCTGGAGCGGATGCGACGCCTTGATGCCGTATCGGTCTTTGGCATCGAGGAAGCGCTTGCCGCCTTCGAAAGCCTTGTCGACCGGTTCATGCGTGATCCGGACGACGGCGTCGCCGCTGCGGAAGCCGCGATTATCCGACTGCGGGGCCATGCCGGCCCGGCGCGGCTGATCATTGATGCAGCCTGCCGGGTCGCGGCTTCGGACGGGACTTTCGACGAGGACGAACAAGCAACCGTGCTTCGCCTTTGCGAGCTCTTCGACCTCGACCCTCGCGACGCCGCCCTCCCTGCGGCGCCCCAAACCTGACCCGGGGCGCTGAGGGCCTGGCGTCGGGCATCGTCTGGTCACTCCGGAAAACCTGCAAGGCGCCAGCACCCGCCACGACCGGGTGATCGCCAGGTCCAGGGTGCGCTCGGAGTTGTCGAAGGCTATAGGCGAGGTCCCGCCACGCCGCTGACTAGGTTTTCGCCATGCTTCCCTGGGTCCACCTGGCCAGCGCCGTCGTGCCTGACGATGGCGGCGTCCTGCGCCTGATGCAGCGCGGACAGGAGTTTTCCATCATGGCCGGGTCCACCGAACTGATGAACAGTCGGCTGAGCGGATCGGAGGAAGCGCTTGCGACCCTTGCCTGGACGGCGATCGGCGGGGACTCGATTTCCGATGGCGCCCGGGTGCTGATTGGCGGCATGGGCATGGGCTTCACCCTCAGGGCGCAACTTGCCGTTTCCGACGCCCGGACCCGCATCATCGTGGCGGAACTGGTGCCGGAGGTTCTGGACTGGGCGCGGGGGCCGATGGCGGGTCTGCACGGCGCGTCCCTGGTCGATCCCCGGGTCAGCTTTCATCTGGGCGACATCGGGCCGCTGATCCGAAGTGAGGCTGCAGCCCCGGGACCGCGCGGCGGCTGGGACGCCATCCTGCTGGATGTCGACAATGGCCCAGAAGGTCTGACCCGAAAGGAAAATGACCGGATCTACAGCGCCGCCGGATTGGCGGCGGCGCGCCAGGCCCTGCGCCCCGGCGGTGTCCTGGCCGTCTGGTCTTCGGCGCCCCACGCTGTCTTTTCACGACGGCTGGCCCAGGCCGGGTTGGTCGTGGAGGAGCGCACTGTGCGAGCCCGCGCCGGCAGAAGCGGGGCAAAACATGTGATCTGGCTGGCCCGTCGAAGCGCTTGAATCAGTTTTCCGCCCCACTGGCGACTGTCACACCTTGGCCCTAGGTTTGCGCCTGATCGTCCCGGCAGAGAGTCGCATGCGCACATCCGAACTTCGTTCTGCCGGGCTTGCCGCCGCGCCGACCCTGTCGGCGGGGGCGGCCCTGGTCGGCGGGGTTGTCCTGCTGGCTTCAGGCGCCACGCCCACGGATCCGGGCCGTCTGGCCCTCTTGATTGACGTCCTGTTTCCGGCCCTGATCGACGCCAGCCATCTGGCGTCCTCGCTGCTGGGCCTGGTCCTGATCCTTCTGGCCTTCGGGCTACGGGCCCGGCTGGGCGCGGCCTGGGCGGCGACGATCGGCTGTCTTGTCCTCGCAGCCCTTCTGGCCCCCCTCAAGGGCTTCAACCTGGAAGAAACAGCGCTGCTCAGTCTGCTGCTGCTGTTTGTGGCGCCGTTTCAGGCGGCCTTTCCGCGGACGGCCCGGCTGAGCCGGATGGAGATCACGCCGGGCTGGCTGCTCTCTGCGGCAGCGCTTCTGGCGGGGGCCGGTTTCCTGGGGTGGTGGTCGTTCCACAGTGTCGGCAACATGGATCAACCGCTTTTGCGGATGCTCGCCGACGCGGACACGGAACGGGCCATCCGGTCTTCCGTGGGGGCGGCGATCCTGCTCATGGCGGTCGGAATCTGGCGCCTGTTCGCCACGGCCGCCACGCCTGCCGTGGCCGGGGAAGATGATCCCAATTTTGCGAGGGTCCGGGCCATCCTGGCCTCGGCCGAGAGCGCAGAGCCGGAGTCGAACCTGGCCCTGCTGGGCGACAAGCGGTTCATCTTTTCCGACAGCGGCGAGAGCTTCCTGATGTTCGGGGTGCGGGGCCGGTCCTGGGTGGCCATGGGACCGCCGGTGGGGCGTCGTTGCGAGAGCCTGGAACTGCTCTGGAGGTTCCGGGAAATGGCGGATGCCCATGCCGCCAGGCCGGGCCTCTACGGGATTGATCCGGAGGATCTGGCCGATGTCGTGGAACTGGGTTTCTTCGTCCAGAAGATTGGCGAGTCCGCTTCGGTCCCCCTGGAAGACTTTTCGCTCGCCGGACGCCGACGTGAAGTCCTGCGTCGAAACTGGCGCAAGGCCGGCGAGGCGGGGGCCCGCTTCGAAGTGGCGCCGCCCGGATCAGCGCCGCTGGCACAGCTGAAACCCATCTCCGATGCCTGGCTTGCCACCCATGCCGGGGCCGAAAAGGGTTTCTCGCTGGGCGGCTTCATTCCCCGCTACGTCAATGAGTTTCCGGTCGCGCTTGTCTGGTTCGAGGACAGGATCATCGCCTTCGCAACGCTCTGGCCGGCATCCTCGCACAGCAGTTTTTCCATGGATCTGATGCGCTATAGCGAGGACGGCCCAAAGAACATCATGGATTTCCTGTTCGTCGAACTTCTGACCTGGGGGCGGGATCAGGGATACCGCGCCTTCGACTTCGGGGTCGCGCCGTTGGCGGGTCTGGAGGATCGGCCCCTGGCTCCGATCATGTCGCGTGTCGGCCGTCTGTTGTTCGAGCGAGGCGAGGACTTCTACAATTTCCGCGGGGTTCGACGATACAAGGACAAGTATGACCCGCTATGGCGGCCCCGCTACATCGCCGCGCCGCACCGATGGCAGATTCCCTTTCTGCTGGCGGACGCCGGATTGCTGTCATCCGGCGGAATGGCGGGACTGACCCGCAAGTCCCGTCGCGAGGAACCCGCGCTGACCGCTGCTCCTATCGCCCCGTAACCAGGCCCAGGAGGTTTGCCAGATGCAGCATGAGCATCATGGCGCTGGCCGCACCAGCGACCATGATGGGGCGCCAGGGGATCATTCGGGGTCCCCGGACAAAGTCTGGCGGCCTGGCGCCGCGCCAGCCCGCAAAGACGGTGATGGCGGCAAACGCCGCGATCAGGGCAAGTGTCAGGGTCAGGTCCATTGGCCGATTTGGCGCCCGGTCGACCGGGGCGCAAGGGTCGTCGGGCTGTGCGGATTTCTGCGCAGGGCTCCGAGGTCGAATTAGGAACTTGTTAACCTTCCTGGCGCGGAAGATTACAGCCTGCGACCAACCCGGGGCATCCATCCACAGGTTATCGCGCCCTACGCTAGATATAGCGTTAACCCTTCGTTTACACACAATGGCTCGGTGGCTAGCGTCGGTCGTTGTAGGCCGGGAGAGCGATTCGAATGACTGCCGGGGCGCCCTGGAGCGTTAAGGGAATCGACCCTGAAGCGCGAGAGATCGCGAAAGATCTGGCGCGTCGGTCAGGTATGAGCCTGAGTGAGTGGATCAACGAGCTGGTCGCTCAGGACGACCGCGCAAGTTTCGATCCCCAGCCAATGATCGAAGACCCGCTGGTCATCGAGACGCCGCGCAGGAACGCGCCGCCTCGCTACGAGGCCGTGCATCATCCTGCCGATGAGGTGGGCAAGGTTGCCGACGCCATCGAACGGCTGACTGCCCGGATCGAGGCGGCGGAACAGCGGTCAACCCTGGCCATCACCGGCATTGACCAATCGGTTCGCGGCGCATTGACCCGGCTTGAGGTCTCCCAGCGGGAACATATCGCCGTCGCGGCCCGTTTCGAGGGGGCCTTCGAAGACCTGCGGACCGAGCAGCAGAGAACCCAGGAGCGGTTGGACAGGGTCGAGGTCGAGGCCGTCGGTCCGCGTTCCGCAGAAGCGCTGCGCGTCCTGGAAGGGTCGATCGGCAAGGTGGCGGCCCAGGTCTATGAGGGCGACATCCGCCATCGGGAGACCCTGACCGCGCTGGAAGCCAAGATCGCCGATCTCGAAGCCGTCGAGCCAGCCCCCGGGGCCGAACCCGATGTTGACCAGATTGCCAGGACCGTCGCCGAACAGGTTCTGACCCGGCTGGAATCCGCAGAAAAACAGACCAGCTCGGCGCTGTATGACCTGGGGTCCAGTTTCGTCAAACTGGATGGCCGGCTGCGGCGCATGGAGGGGCTGGACCACGCAGCTCCGCTGAAGACACTCGCCTCGAGCCTGACGGTCCGACTGGAGGCCACTCGCCGGGAAATGGCCGAAAATCTGCGCGCCGCGACAGACGGACGGTTTGACCGGGTCGAGACCAAGATCAGTGAAATGACCGCCCACGTCCAGGCGGCCGAGCAGCGATCGGCTCAGGCGATCGAACGCATGGGACGGGAGATGGTCAGCATGGCCGATACTCTCAGCCGCCGGGTTCAGACTGTGGAGGGGCGTAGCGCCCAGGCCGTCGAGCAGGTGGGCAGTGAAGTCTCCCGCATTGCCGGACTGGTCGAACAGCGCCTCTCCCATACTGACGGCTCCCAGGCCCTGGCCCTGGAGAAACTGGGCGCAGAGATTGCCCGGATCACCGAGCGACTGTCCGAACGGATCGCCAATTCCGAACGACGCGGCGCCCAGGCGATCGACGAGGTCGGAGAACAGGTCGCCCGGGTCTCCGAGCGGCTGGGCCAGAGGCAGGAGCGGGCTTCAAGCGATCTGTCCGACCGTATTCGCCAGAGCGAAGAGCGGACAGCCCGGATGCTGGACGAAGCCCGCGACAAGATCGACGCCACCCTGACCAGTGCGACGCGCCGACTGGCGGAACAGGTTGCCCAGACCCCGCCGGTTGTCGCCGCAACCGGCCGCCGTCCGGACGTTGCCAATGGTATTGCGTTCGGTCCGGACCCCTTCGCGGCCGATCCCTTCTCGGTCCGGGACAGCGCCATTCCGGAAGACGCCTTCGAGCCGGCTGCCTTTCAACCCCAGGCCTTTTCCGCAGGGATGACCGCGCCTGCCGCCGTGGCCGGCGTTCCCGCCTATGGAGCGCCCGCCTTTGGCGCGCCTGGCGGTCCCGGCATGATGTCGGAAGCCGACTATGAGGCTGCGGACGCCCTGGCTTCCAGCGGGAACGATCGTTCCGGACCAGTGGATGAGGCGCCGCTGGCATTTGATCCGGAGCCCGGCAGGGCGCCCAGCACACGTGAAGTCATCGAGCAGGCGCGGGCCGCGGCGAGACTGTCGGGTCAACCGGAAGCCCGGTCGGCCAAGGCAGGTCCGGCCAAGAGCCTGTTTGGCGGCCGGGAGCCCGCAAGCCGCCGCAAGGCGGGCGCCGCCCTGCAGACCACCCTGGGGGTGGTGGGGCTGCTTGCCTGCGGCAGCATCGCCCTGACGGGCTACATCATATCGCAGAGCGGAAGGGACGGCGGCGAGGTCGACCGGATCGCGCGGGCCCTGGAAATCCGCAAGGCCGATGAGGCCGAGATCAAGTCTGCCGAGGCCCAGCCCGCCGATGCCGGCGGCCAGGACCCGAGGGTCGCCATGGCGATCTCGCCCGGCGCGGCCATGGATGCCGGCGCAGCGGCTCTTCCGGGTGCAGCGCCGGCCGTCCCGGCGGCGCCTTTGGCCTCGCCTCCAGCGGACCGGGCCGCCAGCGCCCTTTACGCCGATGCCGTTCGCCGCCTGGACGCCCGGGACCTGACCGGTCTGGACAGCCTGAAAAAGGCAGCCAATCAGGGCTATGCGCCCGCCCAGTTCTATCTCGCCAAGCTTTATGAAAATGGCGAGGGCGGCCTTCGGAAAGATGCCCTCGAAGCGCGTCGATGGACCGAACGCGCGGCCCAGGGCGGCGAGCGCAAGGCCATGCATAATCTGGGTCTCTATTTCTTCGAAGGCACGGGCGGCCCCAAGAACCTGACCTCAGCCGCTCAATGGTTTCGCCGCGCGGCGGACCTGGGCCTGACCGACAGCCAGTACAATCTGGGCAAGCTGTATGAAGAGGGTTTCGGAGTCACCCAGAACGGGGCCGAGGCCTACAAGTGGTATCTGATCGCCGGTCGGGCAGGGGACGCCGAATCCAAGGGCAGCGCCGAGCGCATCCGCTCCAGCCTGAGCGCCGAAGCCCGGGCCGGCGCCGAGCGCGCCGCCGCCGGCTATCGCGCCGCCCTGCCCAATCCCTCGACCCAGGCCTCGCTGGCGGGCGGGACCTCGCCAGCCGCGGCCCAGGCCCAGAAGGCCCTTTCGCGGCTCGGCTATTATCAGGGGCCGCAGGATGGTTCGGCTTCGGCTGCGCTTGCCGGAGCGGTCCGGGCCTATCAGCGCGACCAGGGACTGGCTCCGAGCGGCCAACTGGATGCGGCGACGCTGGCGCGGCTCTCGCCCTATAGCCGATAG
>CAMAVA010000095.1 GCA_945861515.1 Brevundimonas vancanneytii
TTGAGGGGCGGCACCAGATACTCGCTGACCCCGCGCCTCATCAGCTCGCGGTAGAGGGCGATGTCGTTGGCGCTGCCCACCACCATGACCTTGGTGCCCGGATCACAGACCTCGGCCAGGCGGTCCAGCAGGGCGATCATCACCGGCGCCGGGTCGAGGCTTTCGACGATCACCAGACTGGGGGTCGGCTGATTCTGGTAGGCCTCCACCGCCGCCGCCAGACCGCCCGGACGGACGCTGGTGGTGGCGCGAGACAGCCGGCGGTCGCCCGCCGATTTTTCGATCAGGCCGGCCGTCTCCGCCCGGGCGCAGAAGGCGTGGATGGTGATCCTGGGAACGGGCGTCTCACCGATCGAGGATTCGGCCCCGGCGATCATCTCATGGACCGGATTTGCAGCGACGCGGGCCGCTGCCGGGGCAGAGCGGGCCGTCGGACCAAATTCATCGCCGCTGCGAGCAGGCGGAAAATCGGCAAAGGGGTCCGGCGCAAAGGCTTCGCCGGCATAGGGATCGGCGCCGGCCCCAGGCGCGCCCGGGGTCAGGTCCGCCCAGGGATCGACGGCGGGCGCCGAGCCGGCGACAGCGAAATCGTCATCGGCGTCAAAGCCTGTCGAGTAGGGGTCCGGGGCTGTGGATCGGGATGGCATGATGTCAGTTCACCACCTGAGATACGGCGCCCGTGGCCTTTTCATCCCGCTCGGATCCGGTGGCCTTGCCCTGGCGGTACTTCTCGAACATCACACCCCTTTGCTGGGCGTCGGCTGCCGTCATGTCCCGGGGTTCCAGAAGGTCTTCGGGATTGGCGATCTGCGCGGCCATGTTGGCGGCCAGAGAGCACCCGAAATTGTCATAGACGCGGTTGTCGTTGCTGTGGCTCAGGTTGCGCCAGGTTCCGCAGGTCGGTGTTTCCACGACATATCGGCTGAAGCTGATGACGACCGGCGCGCGGGGCTGGTCTCCGCCGTCATAGGCCTGCATCCGGATGGCGCCGGGCGGCACCCCGAGCGCCAGAAGGCGATCGCGGGCGTCCCAGGCGACGCGGTTGGCGCCCCGGGCCTCGGGACCCGTGTCCGGCGCCCGGACAACGATCTGACGTCCTTCGGCCTTCAGCCACTCGGCGACAAAGCCTTCGAGCGCGGTGGACTGCGGGGCGGACAGGCCCGTGTCATGGGGGGCAAGCCGGATATCGACCGGGGCGGGAAGCACCTTGACCTGGCTGGACCAGGCATCCAGCGCCGTCGGGGCGATATTTTCCGCCTGGGGCCCCGTCGCTGTTGCGCAGCCGGCCAGCAGGGCCAAGGCGGCCAGGGCCGACAAGGCGGGAACGAAGCGTGCAGGGCCTGTGGGGCGAGGGGTCTGGGTCATGCAGCTACTCGATCACATATCCAATGGGGCCCTGGTAGGGACGGTCGGCATTGGCGCCAGGCGGGGCCTTCACGGCCTTGTTCAGCTTTCCAAGCAGCAGGGTTTCCGGATCGCTGGCCAGTTGGAGGCCGTCGGCCGGGGTCTGGAACTGGCGGGGCGCGCGGGGATCGACGATGTAGGGGGTCACCAGGATCACCAGTTCCGACTGGCCGCTGATGAAATCGCGCGAGCGGAACAGGCTGCCCAGGACCGGCATGTTCATCATGCCGGGGATGGAATCCAGGTTCTGGGCCGTGCGCTCGCGCAGCAGCCCGGCGATCATCATGGTGCCGCCCGACGGCATTTCGACCACGTTTTCGGCCCGCCGCACCGACAGACCGGGAATGGTCAGGGTCGAGGTCCCGGACTGCAGGGAAAAGGCGCCGGCGCTGCTCAGCTCCGAAACCTCGACCGAGATCTTCAGGGAAATCCGGCCGCCGCCCATGACAATCGGGGTGAAGCCCAGACCCACGCCATACTTCTTGAATTCGATGGTCACGCGGCCGGCATTGTCCTGGCCGACCGGAACCGGAAACTCGCCGCCGGCCAGGAAGTTGGCCGGCTCGCCGTTGGAGGTGGTCAGGTTGGGCTCGGCCAGGGTGCGGACCAGGCCCACACGTTCAAAGGCCTTGATGGTCGCGCTGCCCTTGTTGAGCTCGTTGGACCCGGCCACATCCTGGGTTGTCGCGGTTTCCCAGTTGGCGGCGTCCTTTGGGCCGTTGACGATCACCGGGCAGAGCGCCCCTGCGGTCCAGCCGGCGCCGGTGCAGGGCTGCTCCATGATGGTCGCCTTGGTGGTATCGAGGTTGTAGCCGCCGGAAAGCCCGCCCAGCAGGGCGCCGCTGATGCCGAAGGTCGCCGACTTGGCGAAGGTCAGCTGGTCCTGGCCCAGCTGGCCCAGGATGGCGTTGAGGTCAAAGCCCAGCTGCTTGACCACGTCGCGGTTCACCTCGACCACCCGGACCTTGAGCATGACCTGGTCCTTGCCGGCCACCTGCAGCAGGTTCATCACCATTTCGGGCTTGGAGACAAACCGGGCGGCGATCTGCCCAGCCTTGTCGGCATCGCCGGGGGTCAGGACCAGGCCGGTCAGGATGAGCGAATCGCCGATGGGCTCGATCCGCACCTTGGATCCGGGCAGGACGCGGTTGATGGTGTCGGCCAGGGCCGAGATATCCTGATCGACCCGGACATTGAGAGACAGGATGCGGCGGCCGGCGGCGTCGAAGAACACCGCATCGGTCTGACCGGCGGCCAGGCCCAGAAGATAGATGCGCCGGCTGGTCCGCAGAACGGCGTCGGCGACGGCCGGATTGGTGACCAGGACGTCGCGGACATCGACCGGAAGTTCGACGATTGCCGACTTTCCCTTGGGAAGGGACAGGGACTGGGCCGCCGCGCCGGAGGACAGATCAACCCGGACGGTGTCCGTTGAGGCGGCCTGGGCGCCGTAGGCCCTGGCGTCCGGCCCGCCGGACAGGGTCTGGGCCAGGGCGGTCGATCCAGCCCATTGCAGGCCGGCCGCTGCGATCAGGGCGGGAAGGAGCCGAAGCGGCTTCATGGGGACACCTTTACTTCGGTCATCACACCGGCCCGGTGAACACGCACCGTTGACCCGGCTTCGGAACCGCTTGCGCCGCCACCCCGGGTGGGGCCGCCGGCCGTATCGGAGACGCCCCGCAGCACCAGCATCAGGACTCCGCTCTGCTTGGCCTGGGCCAGGGCGCCGACCACGGCTTCCGCGGCGGCGGCGGGAATTTCGAGGGTCGCCACGGTCCCGACCATGGACTTGGCGTCCTTCTCGGGTTCGGGCTTCTGGTCGATGGCCAGGACGCGCACATTGCGCATGATGGTCCGGGTCTCGAAGCCGCCCACCGTATCGTCGGGGCGGTCCCGGCTGTAGATCACATCGACCCGGTCGCCAGGCAGGATGAAACCGGCCACGGCGGTATCGACGGTCACAGGCGCGGAAATGGCCCGCATTCCGGCGCCCAGAACCACCGCCATGAAGCCGCCCTCGCCGCCGCGAACGACCTTTCGAAGTACGATCGGTTCACCCTTGACGAAGGGCTCCTTCACAATGGCGCCGACGACCTGTTCCATGCCGGCCCCGGAAAACAGGTTGCCAGCGGTCTTTGCGGCCGTCTGCGCAGCCCCTTCGGCGCCAGCCTTGGCAACCGTGGGAGCGGCGCCGTCAGAGATAAAGGCGGCGTTGAGGGATTCCGCCGGCCAGTCTTGCCATTTCACGTCAGAGGCGGTGATCCGAAGGCCGATCGGCAGGTCATTCTGGGCGACCAGAACCTGGAGGGTCGGCTTGGCTGGGGCGGCCTGGGTCACCTGGGCTGGCGGCGCGGACTTGGAACCAAAGGCCCCACGGACCACAAGGGCCAGGCCTATGGCGGCCAGGGCTGCGATCACGAGAATGAACAGGCGGACAGGGCTCATGCGGCTCGAATGTCTGGCCCGCCCGGCGGGCGAGGTGGTGACTGGATGAGCGCCCCTTTGGATTGCCCGATCCGGTGATTCGTGTCGCAGCCTTCTGGCGACCGCTCGACCATGGCCCGCCCATGGTTAACGCGCGACTAAGGCAGCGCGGCGAGCGCCAGGACCAGAGGACTTTCAGGAAAGGCGGCCAGGGCGCCGATGGCGATGGCCACGCCATAGGGGGCGTCGCCGCCCGGGGTCGCCAGCCGGCCGACCCAGTCAGGACCGCGAACGGCAAGGGGACGCAGCCAGACCGACCGCAGGCCCAGCAGGGACACCGCCAGGGCGCCGCCGGCCAGGCCGGTGACAAGCACGAAAGTCAGGGAGGCCGGCCAGCCGAGCCAAAGGGCGGCGGCTGCGAACATCTTGGCGTCGCCGCCGCCGATCCAGCCCATGGCGAACATGCCCATGGCGACAAACAGGGCGGCGGTCCCGATGCCCAGCATGGTCAGACCCGATTGCCAGGGCAGGCCCAGCGCCAGGGCGGCCAGCAGGAATCCGCCGATCAGCGCCGCCGAAATCCAGTTTGGGATGGTGAAGCTGGTGATGTCCTTCAGACCGCCCGTGATGACCAGGGCGGGAAAGACCGTCAGCAGGAGGGTTTGCAGGATCTGGAACATGGTTCGACACAATGCAGCGGGACGGTGAAGCAAAGGTTGATTGCAAGCGGAAAGGGCCGCGGATTTCTCCGCGGCCCTCCCGTTTTCTTAGCAGCAGTAGAGCGGATGCGCTTACGGCAGCTTGTCGTTGATGTCGCCGAAGGCGGTGTTGAGCTTGGTGCCGAGGGTCGTCACGGCGGTGATGATGACGACGGCGATGAGGGCGACGATCAGGCCATACTCGATGGCAGTGGCGCCGGATTCATCCTTCACGAAACGCGAAACGAACTTGGTCATGGCTTTTTCTCCTGTTGCAAGCCTCGTTAGCGGGTTCAAGCCGCTTGGCCTGCTCGCCCCGAAAACAAGGCCATCTTGGGGTCGGCTGCTTAAACTTGAGTAAAAATCGAAGTTGATTTGTAATTATTGTTATAGTTTACTTATTTTTACTATTAATATTGTTTAACTATCCCATTATTATTGTGTTTTTCAGGCACTTAAAGAGCGTCCGAAGGCCTTGCACGGCAGGAGAAATTTTCTGCTTCCGCCCGGGTTGAGGGGCGCGATCGATCCGGGGCGGGCCAGGCCCCTGTCCTCGCAGGACGACCTGGACGCATTGAACGGCCAGCAGTCCCAAGGCCCAGGCGCCGGTCTCAGGCCGATGAGGCGGCGCCAGCCCGGAGAGGGCCCGCAGCCGGTCGTCCTTGAGCGAAAGCGGGACAAAGAAAAAGGGCCCCGGCTTTCGCCAGGGCCCTCAGTTTCTCTTGTGGAGAAGGGCTTTTCAGCCCGCTGTCTTACGGCAGCTTGTCGTTGATGTCGCCGAACGCGGTGTTCAGCTTGGTGCCGAGGGTGGTCACGGCGGTGATGATGACGACGGCGATGAGTGCGACGATCAGGCCATACTCAATGGCGGTGGCGCCGGACTCGTCCTTCACGAAGCGCGAAACAAACTTGGTCATGGGTATCTCTCCTTGTTGGCGGTCAACGATGGGGATTTCAGGTCGTTGCCCGCTCGCCCCAGATGAAACAACAGAATGACCCGGGCTTCTTAATTTCAAGTAAAACGAAAATGACAATCGAATTTATTTTGGTTTACAGAGTGTTTTACTTAACAACGATTCACCATGCGGGTTCCTGCCGGTTGGGCGGCCCGGGCCTTCAGCCTTTGTTGACCAATCTTGCCGATCCTTATGGCCTGATTCATCCGAAAGATCCGGAGCCGTCCATGCGTCGCCTCGTGCTGGCCCTGCTCACCGCCACGGCGGTCTCTGCCCCGGCCTGGGCCCAGTCCCTGACTGTTCCGGTGGACCGGGCCGTGCGGATCGGCCTGCCCTCCACGGCCAAGGACGTCGCCATCGGCAACCCGGCCATCGCCGACGTGACGGTCATGGACGAACGCAACATCCTGATCCTGGGCAAGTCCTATGGAACCACCAATGTCGTGGTGCTGGACCGGTCGGGCCGGTTGATCCTCGACCGGGTAGTGAATGTGACAGCGCCGGACGCCGGCCGCATCTCGGTCTACAAGGGCGCTGTCCCGTCGCAGTACGCCTGCAACCCGCGTTGCGAACTGAGTCAGCCTGCGCCCGGGCAATAGCCCTCTGGCGGCCTGCCACCCGGCCAATGGCCGTCTAAACCTGACCTTAAGGACGAGGCGGTACAACCGGGCCTGTGAAAGCCATGACCCCGTTCCTTCGCGCCCAGCGCCTGACAAGACGGTTCCTTGCGGAGCGGCGGGGATCGGCAGCCGTCGAGTTCGCCTTTGTCGCCCTGCCCTTCCTGACCCTGCTGTTCGCCGTACTGGAACTGGGCATGGTGTTCCTGGTTTCCACCACCCTGCAGAATGCCGCCGATGCCGCCGGTCGAAAGATACGGACCGGCGAGCTTCAGGCAACAAGCGGGACGGCGGAAACCTTCAAGGCCGCCATCTGCGCGGAAATGACCTGGCTGGGGACTGACTGTTCAACCAATCTGATGATCGATGTGAGGACCTATTCCAATTTCACCAGCGTGGTCTTTGCCGACCCGGTGACCAATGGCGTGGTGGATCCCACCAAGACACAGTTTCAGCCAGGCAACGCCGAGGACATCGTGGTGGTGCGTGTCTATTACGTCTGGACTCTGTTCACACCGCTGCTGAACACCTGCCTCAAGACCCTGAGCGGCGGCAAGCGCCTGATTTCCTCCACCGTCTCCTTCCGCAACGAGCCCTGGGCCACATGATGCGCCTGTTCAAACGTCTGGGTCGCGACAAGCGCGGCGTGTCGGCGGTCGAGTTCGCCCTGATCGCCCCGGCCCTGATCGCCTTCTACTTCGGTCTGGCCGAGCTGACCCAGGCCATGATGGCCGAACGGCGGGTGGCCCATACGGCCTCGGCCATCGGCGATCTGGTGGCGCAGTCCTCGCAGGTCAGCTCCGCCACCCTCACCGATATCTTCTCCATCGGCGACACCATCATGAGCCCTTTCCCGACCACCAGCCTGAAGATGCGGATCACCTCGGTGGTTGCCGATGCCACGCTCAAGCCCATGTCGGCCTGGAGCGTCGGCGATGGCATGACCGCCTTGGCAAATGGCACAAAGGTCAGTCTGCCCAACAATCTGCTGACCGTCGCCGGCCAGAGCGTGATCATGTCAGAGGTCGAATTCAGTTATGACTCGCCCGTTGACTATTTCGTCCCCAAGGCGGTGACCTTCAGCAAGGTCTTCTTCCTGCGGCCGCGCAAGTCCGACACGATCAACAAGACGAGCTGAGGCCGTCAATCTCCGCAGCAAGGCGGCTGACCAGATCTGATTGCGCAAAGGTCTGACCGTCCAGTCCGACCACTGGCCGGACCCCGATCAAGCTGTTGGTCAGAAAGACCCCGTCTGCGGCGGCGAGCGTTTGAGGTTCCGCATGGACCTCCCTGGCTTCAAGACCCAATCGTCCCGCCAGCGCCAGAACCTGGGCCCGCACGATGCCTGGCAGGACGCCGCAGTCCGGGGCCGGAGTGTAGAGTTGCTGCCCGCTCAGCCAGAACAGATTGGCCGCGCCAGCGCAGGCCAGATCGCCACGATTGTTGAGCATCAGGGCCTCGTCGGGAGCAGCCTGCTGGCGGGCCAGGACGTTGTCCAGGTAGGAGAGGGACTTCAGGCGGCTGACCGGAGACCCCTCATTGCGACGGACGGTGGACAGCCGAAGCCGGGCCGGCCCTTCCGGCCGGGGCGCCGGCGCAGCGCGGGCCAGCAACCGGAGACCGACCTGGGCGGGACGATCAAGGCCGCGGCCGCCTGACCCGGCCGTCAGGGTCAGGCGTATCGCCGCCCGGCCTTCAGACTGCGGCAGGGCCTGCAGCGCTTCGAGGCACAGGGCCCTGGCCTGATCGCGGTCCGGCTGCGGCAATCCCAGGGACCCGCATCCGGCCATCAGGCGGTCGAGATGGGCCTCCATCGCCACAGGACGGCCGGCCAGGGCCAGGATCGTTTCGAACAGGCCATCTCCCAGCAACAGGCCCCTGTCATCCAGGGGAACGCCGGTCATGACGCTTCGCCCAGGGCCGCCGTGGGGGCCGCACCGGTCAGGGCCTCCAGCAGGGCCTTGATCTTGGTTTCGGTCTCCAGCCGCTCTTCCCGGGGCTGGCTGTCGGCAACGAGGCCGGCCCCTGCCCGGGCCTCCCATCGCCAGCCCTGTCCCTCCCGGGCGAAGGCCGCCGTGCGGATGAGGACGCTGGAGTCCAGACTGCCATCAAAGCCGATCCAGAAGAGCGATCCGCAATAGGGGCCACGCGGCGGCTCCAGCTGCTGGATCACCTTCATGGCCTGAACCTTGGGGGCGCCGGTGACCGATCCCGGCGGAAAGGCAGCCCTCAGCAGGTCCACCGCCGTCAATCCGGGCGCCAGCCGGGCCGTCACCGTCGAGACCAGGTGGTGGACATTGGCGAAGGATTCCACGGCAAACAGTTCCGGCGTCTCCACCGACCCGGCGGGGCTGACCCTGGCCAGATCATTGCGCATCAGGTCGACGATCATCAGGTTCTCGGCCTGGTCCTTGGCGCTGGCGCAGAGTTCCGAGATCAAGGCCTGGTCCTGGGCGATGGTCAGGCCGCGACGGCGGGTGCCCTTGATCGGCCGGGTCTCGATGCGAAAGTCATCTCCGGCGTCCAGGGTCAGGAACCGCTCCGGCGAATTGGAGACCAGGGCCAGATCGCCAAGGTTCATCCAGCCGGCGAAGGGGGCCGGACTGTCGCCGGCCAGCCGCTGCAGCAGGTCCAGCGGTCGGACTCCGGACAGCAGCCGTCCACGCCAGACCCGGGCGATATTGGCCTGGAAGATCTCGCCGGCGTGGATGCGGTTCACCACCTCGGCCACGGCCTGCTCATAGTCCGCCGCCGGCGTGACCTGGATGTCGGGTTCGGCGAGCGGCCCGCCGGAGGGGGCCTCGGCCGGAAGGTCAAGATCGGCCGCCACGGCGATCGCGCGACCTCGAGCCTGGTCCGGGGTTTCGCCCCGTCCGACGGCAAGGACCCGGCGTTCATGATGATCAAAGGCCAGCAGGCTGGAATAGACACCCACGGCCAGGTCCGGCCAGCCATCGGGATGGCGCGAAGCCTCGAGCTGCTCGACCCGGTCGCCGATCTCGTAGCCCGCCAGTCCGGCCAGTCCGCCCTGAAATGGCGGGCCGTCGGGATGATGGTCCGCCCGGGGGCCCAGCAGGACGGTCATCTGGTCGAACAGGTCTGACCGGTCCGCCCCGTCGATCCTGAGAACGCGGTCTGGCTGTGAGAGGATATAGGACCAGCGTGCGCGGGGGCCGCCGCCGCCCGACAGGAAGGCGCAGACGCCGGCGCGGTCGCCCAGACCATGCAGGACCTCCATGGGGGCCCGCCAGGGGCGGGACTCGAGGGCGACCAGGTTCATGCCCGCCAGATAGCGCCCGGCGCGGCCTGCGCAAAGGGCGCCGCCTGAGTCAGTCGTCGGTGCGGAACTCGTCCTTGCCGCCGCCCTTGACGAACAGCAACCCGATCAGGCCGGCGATCAGCAGACCGGCAATGGGAATGAAGCCCGCCTGCTGGGTCTTGAACACACCGGTAAAGATGCCGACCAGAAGCGAGCCGATCCAGACCGTGACCGTGCCCGACAGGGCATAGAGGCCAAACAGCGCCGGAAGCTGGCGGGGCGGCGCCAGGCGGGTCAGCAGGGTGCGGCTGGTGGCGTAGTGGGCGGTGACGAAGATCGCCACGGCAAAGCCGATGAGCAGATAGATGATTTCCGGAAGCGTGCGGAACATCGGGCCATCCCAGAGCGGGGCATGGGCGGCCGGGTCGTAGGACCAGAAATACAGGATCTTTTCCCGCGACATGCCCAGTTGCCCGACGATGCAGAGGATGGCGCCGAGAATTTCCAGCTGGAGCGCCCGCTTGGGGCCCAGGGCGTTGTCGAACACCGCCGCCAGCAGGCCGCCGGCCACGGCGAAGATGCTGAGCAGGATGCCGAAGGCCAGCATTTCCAGCACGCCCCATTTCATGACCCCGGAGGCATAGATGCCGCCAAACACCAGGAAGGAGGTCATGCCGTCGGTGAAAAGCATGCGGGAGCCCAGGAAGGTGGCGAGGTCCCGCTCCTTCACCAGGCTCTTGAGGGTTTCCCAGAGATTGGCGGCGCCGTCGCGAACCCCGTCGATCATCTTCGCGCCGGTCGCCTTGGCGTCCGGGGTGAAGAGGAAGAAGGGGATCGATCCCAGGGCCAGCAGGACGGCGGCGATCGGCGCCACGATCCGCGAGGTTTCGAAGGTGGACTGGTCCAGGCCAAACAGCGGTTTTGACGGAATGAAGCTCCAGTCCACCGCGCCCGGCAGGGCAAAAGCCACCAGGCAGAAGGTCAGGGAGATGACCGAAAAGAAGTTGCCCATGGACAGGGCGAGACCCGAGGCATGGGGCGCATGGCGCGGGCCGGCCGCGGCCATCAGCAGGCTGTTATGGATGACCTCGCAATAGGCGAACAGGATGCCGACGATGGCGAAGATCCACAGGGTTCCGGCAATCGGCAGGCCGGCCCCGCCCGGCTTGGCGAACCAGAGGGCGCCGATGAGCGGGACCATCAGGACCACCAGGAACAGCATCAGCGGCTTCCGAGCGCCGAACCGGTCGATGGAGGCGCCGAGGAAGGGCGCCGTCAGGGCGATGAACAGGCTGTTGAGGGTGGTGACATTGGCGATCATGGCCTGACCCTTGACCGGGTCGCCCACCACCTGGGTCGTGAAATAGGCCGCGAAGATATAGATGGTGATCAGGATGACGTAGGGATCACGGCCGCCCTGGAAGATTGACCAGGCCCAGGCTCCCAGGGGCAGGTTGTGAAAGCCTGCCCGGGCGTAGCCAGCCGCGTCGGCGGCTGCTTCGGCCACGGGCGCTAGGCTGCCCGGCAAACCATCGCCGAACGCGCCGGGCGCGGGCTGTCTGGCCATGTTGACGTCTCCGTATCCCCAGGGATTGTGACCGTCTTTGCAGTTGCGGCCTTTGTTGTAGCGTGGGCCGAATTTTCCTGTCTGGAAAGGCCGAACCGGTCGTTTGTCTTAAACCAGAATGCGGCTTTCGATGGCGGCCCGGCGCGCGCTGTCGACGCCCAGCGCCTGCGTCAGATAGCCGTCGATGGAGCCATGACGGGCGATCATGACGGCAAGGGCGGTTTCCAGATACTCCGCCTCCACGCCCATGGTGGTGCGCATGGCCGCATCATCGGGCCGGCGACCGGTCAGTTCCTCCACATGGGCGGCAAACAACGGCATGCGACGCGCAAACCGCTCTTCGTCGTTGGTCAGCAGATAATCGGCCATGATGTCGTCGGGATGCACCCCGGCGATATGGTGAGTCAGGGCGCAGAGAATGCCCGTCCGGTCCTTGCCAGCCGCACAATGGACCAGGGTCGCGCCTTCCGTTTCGCCCAGCCGCTGGAACCAGCGGGTGTAGAGATCGACGTGGCGATGTTCGAACGGCGCCGCGTGGTAGTAGTCGACCATGTAGCGACGCATGCTGTCGGCCGTAATTTCGGCCTCCTTCATGAAGGTCTGCCAGGGATCATCGCCCTCTTCGGGGTGATCATTGGCGATGACCTCGGCCGCAAAGCCCTTCCAGCGCCGGGAGGGCGCGCGCTGTCGCTCGCCCGGACGCCGAAGATCGACGATCAGGGACAGCCCCAGGGCCGCCAGGGCGTCGAGTTCCTCATCGCTGGCCTCGGCCTGGTGCGCAGAGCGATAGAGGACGCCCTTCTTCATGTGGCGGTGGCCTGCGGCATAGTCGCCGAAGTCACGCAGGTTCTCGATGGTGGCGAAGGGAAGTTTGCGGGTCATGGGGTTTCCTACCGCCGCTGCGTGACGAAAACGAGACGCGGACGGATCAACCCAGGCCCTGGGCCAGGATGACCCGGTAGTCGGCGCCCTTGAGGCGATAGGGCAGAGCCGCCTGATAGGCCGGGCTGTTGTACCAGGCCTTGGCCTCTTCCATGGTCGGGAAAGCCACGATCACCACGCCTTCGGCTTCCGCGCCTTCCAGGGTTTCCAGAGGGCCGTAGAAGACCAGGGGGGTCATCTTGTGGTCGCCCCGGGCCTCGCCCGCCATCTTGCCGTAGGTGGCGAAGGACTCGGCGTCGGTGATGGCGTCACGAATGAAGATCACATAGGCGGTCATGG
>CAMAVA010000096.1 GCA_945861515.1 Brevundimonas vancanneytii
CATGAAGAGCGCCCTGTCGGGGTTTCGCCGGTCGATCCAGACCGATGACGTGGCCCTAGTCTACTATGCCGGCCATGGTCTGCAATATGCCAACTCGGATGCGGGCCCGGAGAACTTCCTGATTCCGCTGGATGCGGAACTGGCCAGCGCCGAACGGCTGTCTTCCGAATGCCTGGCCCTTTCGGAAGTGTTCGAGGAACTGCGGCGCTCCAGCGCCAAGGTGTCGGTCATTGTGCTGGACGCCTGCCGCGAGAACGGTTTCGCCAAGACCTGGGATAATGACACCCGGGGTCTGGCGCCGCCGGCCGGCTGGGCGCCGCCACAGCAGGTGGCCCGCAGCGCCGTGGTGGCCTATGCGACCAAGCCCGGAGGCCTGGCGGAGGACCGTCCGGGAGAGGCCAATGGCCTCTATACCTCCGAACTGCTGGAACAGATTCGCCGTCCTGGCCTGACGGTGGCGACATTGCTGGCCGAAGTATCGGGCGGGGTCGAACGTCGCTCCAAGGGCCGGCAGGAACCCTGGACCCTGGCCGCAGGCAGCGGCGGCCTCTATGTGCTCAATCCGGAAGCGGCGAGGGTCGAAGCCCGCGCTGCGGCTCCCAACGAAATGGAGATGGCTGCCGCCATGCGCGCCGCCGCCTGTTCGACGAAGGTCTGTTTCGACAGCGCCATTTCCGGCGTGCGGGATCCCGCCCTCATCCGTCTTGCGC
Source organism: Brevundimonas vancanneytii (assembly GCA_945861515.1). GTDB lineage: Bacteria > Pseudomonadota > Alphaproteobacteria > Caulobacterales > Caulobacteraceae > Caulobacter > Caulobacter vancanneytii_A. Next base: position 711 of record CAMAVA010000096.1, read on the forward strand.
AGCAGGCCCGGCCCCGGACCCTGGGGCGGGAACCCGCTGTGGATCTAGGCGACACACGGTCAGTCTTCGGGCCCCGTCCGCCTGGCGGTCGTCAGCGGGCCGCCTTCTTGGTGGGAGTTGGGTCCTATCAACAGCCTGATATTGGCCAATGGATCGGGCCGACAAACGACGCGCGCGATCTTGCCGGCCAGCTCCAGGCCCAAGGCTTTGACGTGACCGTCAGTCTCGATCCCGACATGGCGCGGTTCGAACGGGACCTTGAAAGCTTTTTCCGCACCCTGCGTCCGGACGCGGACGTCATGATCTATCTCAATGGCGCCGGCGGCCTCGTCACGATGCCGGACCGCGGACAGCATATGAGCTTCCTGCTGGTAGCGGACGCCCTGATGCACGACGGCGGTGGCGGCGTCGCTCTACTGGACCCGGTGTTGGAGCAACTCGAGCAATGCCAGCCCCACAGCCGGCTTGTAATCATGGATACCAGTTCCGTCGACTATACCGAGGAAGCCAGGGCCCCGAAGCCCGGCCCGGTAGCGACTGCAGCGAACTGCGCCGCAGCGACCGCCGCCTCTCCGACCAAGGGCGCCATCTTCCAGGCTTCGGCCGCCGCGCGGGGTGTGCTGTTTTGCTATGCGGCGGAACTGGGGGCGGCTGCCTATGACTCGCTACCTGGGATGCGCAACGGGCCTTTCGCTAGGGAACTTCTGCATCGGCTGCCGTCCCGGACCCCGACCCGCGAACTGATGCTGGAGGTTTCCGAGGCGGTTCGTCGTCTGACCGATGACCGGCAGGTGCCCTATGTCACCTCGACCGGCGATACACCGCCCTTTGATCTCTCGTGAGAAGGTGGTTCAAAATCGGCCATGATCTGAAGGGGCCAGTTGATGCGGATGCTTGATCGTCGCGGACTGCTGAAAGCGGGGCTTGCCCTGTCCGCCCTGCCGACTCTGGCTTTGGCCCAGGGAGTAAGCGGCGGGGGCCAGGCCCTGCGGACGACAGGGGTGCGGCGAGCCCTGTTGCTGGGCAACGCCAGCTATGTTCACACGCGCAAACTGGTTAATCCGGCCAATGATGTGAAGGCCCTGGCCGGGGCGCTCAAGTCCATGGCGTTCGAGGTCACGCCGGTGATCGATGGCGGCTTTGACGCCATGAAGAGCGCCCTGTCGGGGTTTCGCCGGTCAATCCAGACCGATGACGTGGCTCTGGTCTATTATGCCGGTCATGGTCTGCAGTATGCCAACTCGGATGCGGGTCCGGAGAACTTCCTGATCCCGCTAGATGCGGAACTGGCCAGCGCCGAACGGCTGTCTTCGGAATGCCTGGCCCTTTCGGAAGTGTTCGAGGAACTGCGGCGCTCCAGCGCCAAGGTGTCGGTCATTGTGCTGGATGCCTGCCGCGAGAACGGCTTTGCCAAGACCTGGGACAATGACACCCGGGGTCTGGCGCCGCCGGCCGGCTGGGCGCCGCCACAGCAGGTGGCCCGCAGCGCCGTGGTGGCCTATGCGACCAAGCCCGGAGGCCTGGCGGAAGACCGTCCGGGAGAGGCCAACGGTCTCTATACCTCCGAACTGCTGGAACAGATTCGCCGTCCTGGCCTGACGGTGGCGACATTGCTGGCCGAGGTGTCGGGCGGGGTCGAACGTCGCTCCAAGGGCCGGCAGGAACCCTGGACCCTGGCCGCAGGCAGCGGCGGCCTCTACGTGCTCAATCCCGAGGCGGCGGCGCTGACCGATCGTTCGTCTGGTCCGGACAATGCCCAACTGGCGGCAGCGATGCGGGCCGCAGCCTGCAGGACCGAAGCCTGTTTTGATAGCGAGATCGCTGTCGTTCGGGACCCGAGCCTTTTGGCCCTGGCGCGACAGGCGCGAGGGAAAAGCGATGTGGACGGTTCCGAAAGCGGCTCAACCGGCACAGCCTATCGCAACATCGGAACGGGCCGGGTCAGACGCCAGCGCGCTGCCTTCCTGCTGGGAGTCGGTCGTTACCAGCATCCATCAATCAGCCAGCTGATCGGTGGTCCCAACGACGCCGGGCAGTTGGCAATCCAGCTGGACCGTCAAGGGTTCGATGTCACGCTCAGTCTGAATTCGGACCGAGCCCAGTATGATGCGGACGTTGAATCCTTTTTCCGGACTCTCAAGCCGGACGCCGAGGTGTTGTTCTATTTCTCTGGCATGGGCGGCCTCGTGGCCACGGCCGATCCCAGCCTATTCAAGAGCTTCATGGTGCTGGTGGACGGCGCACCGTCCATAGAAAGTCCCGGGATTGTCTTGCTGGATCCGTTCCTGGAACGACTGCAGGCGGCCAAGCCCTATTCCCGGCTGATGATCCTCGATACCTGCAGTTTCGAAATTTCCGAGAAGTTTCCGGATGGTCGGCCGCTTTCGGCGCCCAGAGCCTCCCTTGGCGCACCCGAGGCCGAGTGCGGCATTTCGAAGTCCAGGACACCTAAAGGCGGACCGATCTATCAGGCCTCTGCAGCGGCTTCCGGCGCTCTTTTCTGCTATGCAGCCGAGCTGGGAACTGCGGCCTATGACACCATGCCGGGCACCCGCAACGGCGCCTTTGCTCTGGAGCTTCTGCCCCGCCTTCCTGCAAATCGACCGTCCAGGGACTTGATGCTGGAGGTTTCGGAGGCCGTCCGTGTCCTGACCGGAGATCTGCAGGTTCCCTATGTAACCTCGACAGGGGGTACTCCCGACCTCGACCTGTCGTGATCCTGGACTGGACCCCAGGCTACCGCTCTGCCAACAGCTTGCGTAGGGTGCCCTCTATGGCCAGTTGCCGTCCCAAAGGCGTAAAGAACGACCCGTTGATCTGGGTCCGAGCCATCACCGTCCAGCGAAACGCGCTGAACAGGGACATGTCCGGCGCCTCGGGGCAGGTCCAGAAGCCTGCCAAGTCGCCCTGATGAGTTAGACCCGGCAGGTCGTAGAAGGCGCGTCCCAGAACCTTGACCGGGCAGCCAAAACCGATCGCCGCCAGGCCCGCTGTGCTGTTTATGGTGACCGCGCCCCGCGAATGACGGGCCAAGGCGTTGAGATTGCCGCCATCCAGCACCAGGACACGGTCCTTCAGTCCCGCTGTGCGGGCCCGCGCATGAATAAAGCGCTCCTGCTCCCGCATCCTCGGCTCCATCGGGTGGAGCTTGAAGGCCAGTTTTGTGTCGGTTGGCGCATGACAGGCGAAATCCTGAAGAACAGTCTCAATGAAGCTTTCGTTGTCGTATGCGGAGTTGTGGGTGAGCTGGGTATCCCCGGCCTTCTGGATAAGGCCCAGGTAGTATGGAAACCTCCTCGACAGTAGATCTGCCTCCACGCGGGGCCAGCTGTTCATGCCCAGCAACCGCCGGAAGTACATCCGGATATAGCCGAACATCTGCTGACGGGTCGATATGGCGTAGGGCGTTGGGCTGGGGCCGGCAATCACTGTAATGGCGCTTTTGCCCAGATAGTGACAAATGGTGGCATAGACCAGGCCTCGGGTGATCAACCCTACGTCCCGGGCGAGAGTTGGATCCGGCTGGGACTTATCGAATTCCTGCCGATAGAGCTCGGGGTCCCGGGGCAGGGTGGAACGAACATTGACTCCGCCTGAGTCCAGGGTGATCCAGTGTGGCCTGAAATAGCCTTCTTCGAAAACGTGCACAGACAGGCCGGCGTCTCGGGCCCAGGCAATCGCGGCTTCATGCGGTTCCACGCAGTCATTGAAACAGACGAGGTCGGTAATGCCTTCGTCGAGCATGAAAGCGGCAAGCCATTGGCCGGCCTCTTCAGGCTTGGCCGGACATCGGATGGCTCCGAAGTTCAGGCCCCAGATAACTTCATCTCCGGTATCAAAATTGATCTTGCTTACGCGAAGGCCGGCGGCCTTCAGAGCTCCGGCCAGCTGGTGAAAAAACGGACCGAAGGGGCCCCTCAGGAAAAGGAAATGCCGCTGAGGATCGCCAACGGATCCCCGGCGCCCGGTCAAGCTGACCTGGTGCTGGGCGCGCGTGTCCTTCAGTAAATGACCGACCAATTCGGGCTTCCGGACGACGATTCTGACCGAACTTTGTTAGCGTCCGGCGACCGCCAGGAAAACCCCTTACGCTTCAATTGGTTTCCCTGGCCCGCGCCGCAAACTCTGTCATGACATCCAGGGCCTCCACGGGTCGCCCGGTACGTCGGTCGACATAGCGGGGATAGAGCAGAAGCGAGGCGGCGGTCAGTTCATCAAGACTGACCGCACGTGTGCGCCTAGGAATCGTCATCCTGTCGTGGGTCAAGCCCCAGCCTGCGTAGAACGGCTGACCATAGGTGTGGACCTCAACCCCTCGCAGAAGCGCTTCAAATCCGGAAAGGGAGGTCAGGGTGTGAAGCTCATCACAATCATCCAGCAGATCCGGAATGGCCCAATCAATGGCCAATGCGTCCGCCAGTGGCGCGGTTTGGGCGTGCGAAAGGGCGCCAGGACGGAGTCCGGCCTCGACGTCCGGGTGAGGCTTGTAGACGATGAATGCGTCAGGCCGTGCTGCCCGAACCGCTCTCAACAGAGTCAGGTTATCATAAACCTCCGGACCAGAACCTCTGCGAACGGAGGCGTCGTCGGTCACCTGGCCTGGAACCAGAATTCTGCGTTTGCCCCGAGTCAGGCCAAACGCGCCATGCCTTCGGGCCGCGCCGACATTGTATTTGCTCAGCCGGAGGCTGATCAGTTTCTGCCGAAGTTCTGCGGCCTGGGCGAGAACTTCCCGGTCCATCCCGCCCGCTTCCAGCGCCTGCTCAAGGCGACTGGGTCCGGCCGGATCGTAGTATATGCCCAGATCATCCGCTACCAGGGAGGAAGGGGGCTCGCGTCTTGATCCAAGGCCCACCGATCGCAGAAAGCCATCCTCAAGCCTGACAAGAGGTGCGCCAAGTCGCCTGGCCTCGGCCGCAAACCCGTCATCGATGTGAGACGCCCAGCCAATGATCCTGCCGCCGTCCCTTTGCTGGCGTTGCAGGGCGACAGCCGGCTTCATGGTCCAGGTCAGGCTGGATCTTTGACCCTTCAAGAACGGCAGGACCGCAGGGCGCTTCCACCGCTGGATTCCGACTATATGGTTCGCGCCTTCGGTTTCCCGGTCTCGACGGCGGGCCGCAGCAATGATTCTGGCGACCCTGAGCGATCTGCAACGCTCGTTGGTTACCGGATCAATATTGATTGGATACTGAATGAAGGCGGCGGCGACCAGGGCAGTCAGGCTGGGGCGTTCCGTTCGCCGGGGACAGTTTGTGCGATCGTCTGTGAGACCCCAGCCGCCATAGGCCGGCATTCCGAAACAGGTCACCGGCGCGCCGACGATCAGGGCCTCGAGCCCGGCTTGACTTGAGGCGACATAAACCCTGTGGGCCCGGCGCGCGAGGGATGCCCAGCTGACATTGGCATCATAGAGCCGGACCGGACGAGAGGCCGCCAAAGCGCGTAGATGGCCGCTCTTTCCGCGCCGGCCTTCCATTGGATGTACGCGGGCAAGCACCGGTCGACCTGGGTTTTCGGCGAGCGCGGCATCCAGCATGTCGGCAAAGGTCGCCGCCGTACACCCGCCGCCGGCGATCGAGCGGTCGCCTGCAATCTGGTCCAGAACGATGACCGGGGCGGGTCCGTCAAACTCCGGATCATCGTCTGCGACATCTGACGCGGCATTGTACTTGCCGAGGTTTTCCCGGGCGATCATCGCCATCAGGCCTTCCGCTTCGGCGAGCGTTTCGGACGGAATTTCTCGCCAGTTCTGGATCAATTTTTCCAGCCGGGATGGTCGCGAGCTGTCATAATAGATACCGTCGGGATCCGCGACGAGACTAAGCCGCCGGCCGGCCGGCCCGGTCAGACCGGCAGACCGCAGAAACCCGTCTTCGAGGGCAAGATAGGTCAGTCCGCGTCGCCGGGCCTCCAGATGCGCCTGCCCGATGAGGCCCCAGCCGGCAAGGCCGCGAACGCCACGTGGCGGCGATAGGCCAGGCGGAACAAAGGTGAATTTGGCGCCCGGGCCAAGAAACTCGCGCAGCCGCGGCGTCTGGACCATCACACCCGGTGAACGAACCGCCCAGGTCCCCTCGTAATCCACTGTTTCCGGTCGCGTCATCTATGTTACCGGAGGGCTCCTCGTCGCACGGAACTGGGGCAGGCGACCCATTCGGAATTGTTCATGGAACGCCAAAGCGCGCTGCGCAAGCCGTTGAATCTCGCATCTCGCTGGCTTGCGCTGGTTCGCAGGAGTCGACCGTCTCCGGCCTTCCGCCCCAACGGCGGACTGCTGCCAGGGCGTGAGCCGTCCCGTGTCCTGATCCTGCAATCCGGACCCAACGCCAGCGTGGACTATTATCTTCGACCGCGCCTACGACAGTCCGGCCTGGAAGGTCAAATTGCGGACCTGGACCAGGATCCCAAATCTGTCGCAATGCTGGCCGCGCCGGACGTCGCCGTCATCATCTGCCGATACATCAACCGGTCATGGATAGAAGCGCTTCGTCAAGCGCGACCAGGGCTGTCCCGCATTGTCTACTTCGTTGACGACGATCTGGCGGCCATGCTGGATGACCCTTCCTTGCCCTGGAAGGCCCGAGGCAAGGTTGCCCTGGGCTTTGATCGTCACCGCCAGGCCCTGGAAGCCCTGGTGGACGAAGTCTGGGTCTCTACTCCAACCCTGTCTGCGCGATTCCCTGGCGGCGCTCGTGTGGCGCCGCCAGTGCCCTGTGATCCACCTGCAGACCCACTGGAACGACCGCCCAACCGGGTCGTCTACCACGGCACCGATGTGCACGGTCCGGAACGCCTGTTTGTCCTTGAGATCGCTCGCGTCTTCCAGACAGTCCGGCCCCAGGTTCGGTTCGAGATCACCGGGGATGCGCGACTTCAAAAGCTGTCAACAGGACTCGCCAATGTGGATGTGGTGTCGCAATCGAGTTGGCCTGACTATCTGGCGGCCCAGCGAGGTCGAAGTGCGGCGGTGTTTCTTGCTCCCATAACGACCAGCCGGACCAATGCCAGTCGGGCCCCGGTCAAGAGGTTTGACGCCGCCCGCCTTGGCGCCTGTGGAGTCTTTGCCGATGCGGAGCCCTATGCCAGCGCGGTGCGAAACGGCATCGACGGTCTGCTGGTTCCCATGGCCACGTCTGATTGGGTTTCCGCGATCTCCAGGCTGTTTGAAAGCCCGGACCTTCGCCTGACTCTGGCCAGGGCCGCTCGGGATCGGATCGCCGCGGAGTTGATTGCGCCGCCAGAGTTTCCGTTTGCGGAACCGGTGTGATGAACAATCCCGGGGGACGCACGTCTCGCAGGTGGGCCAAGCTGCTGCGAGATCCCGCAGGTTTCGCGCTGGATCTGCCGAACCCCTACTACCGGGCCATGTTGCGCATGGACCTGATCGTCGTCATGGCGCTTTGCGATCTGCTCGACTTATGTTCCCTGCTGGCGGGTTTTGCCTGGAGAGTGGGTTTTCGCAATGGCCCGTTCTGGCCCAAGCGCATGCTGGCTCGTTCGCTCGGGTCGGCTGGCGTCATTGCCTCCGGTCCGGACGGGACGATACTCGCGGGGGACGTTGTGACGTCTGCAAAGCCGGTGGTCTTCGAGTCAGCCTATCGACCCGTAACGGTCAGAACCTATAGCCTGGACGGCGAGGCCGCGCCTCAAGTGCAGCTGCGGCCGATTTCCGCGCTTGGCGTGGTGTTGCTTGCGATAGCGGAGGGCGATTCGCTGGATGAAGGCCTTCGTCGGGCATGGCCCGGACGTGCCCTGTCCACGCCTCGTACAAGCCGAAAGGAACTTGAGGCTTGGCTGAGTCAGGCTGCACGGGCGCCGCTACCGCCTGAATCTCCGTTAATGATCAGCATTGTAATGCCGGTCCGTGACCCATCGCCAGCGCATCTGAATGCAGCCTTGGCTTCGATTCTGGCTCAGAACCATCGCACCTGGCAGCTCTGTATTGCCGATGATGGTTCACGATCAGAAGCGGTTCGGCGCCGCTTGGCGCAGGTCGCTGGGGATCGGAGAGTGGCTCTCGTAACCCATCGCGCCTCCCGAGGCATATCCTCAGCTACCAATTCCGCGTTAGATCTCGTTCGAGGTGAAGCCGTCGTATTCATGGACCATGACGACGTTCTCGCGCCTGATGCCCTTTGGCGAGTCGCTTCCGCTTTTGATGATCCGTCGGTGATGGCTGTGTATTCCGATGAAGCCGTCATTGATGGAAGCGGGCGCTTTCGCTTCGCCACGCTCAAGCCATCTTTCGACCTCGAACGAGTCCGAGCTCAAAACTACGTCAACCACCTTTTCGCGACCCGGGCCGAAGCGGTTCGACGAGTCGGCGGCTTGGACCCACAATTTGATGGTGCGCAGGACCACGACCTGATCCTTCGACTGTCCGAGCAATTTCCGCCGGACGCAATCCGGCATATTCCGGCGATTCTGTATTATTGGCGGCGCGTCCGGGGCGGGCGAAGCTTTTCCCAGATCTCTGGAATGCGGGCAGAAGCAGCCCGGCGTCGCCTGGTCGAGGCGCATTTGGTACGGGCCGAAGTCCCTGCACGGGTCGAGCGGGGTCCCCTCGGGTTCAACCGAATTCGATGGCCGCTGGAGCGCGTGCCAGCTGTCAGCGTGATCATTCCGAGCCGTGACAGGCCGGATCTGTTGCGCGCCTGCATTGCCGGCCTGACACGCCATACCGACTATCCCGAATTGGAAGTATTGGTTGTCGACAACGGCTCCGAGAGACCAGAGACCCTCGATCTGTTGTCGCGGCTTGAGCAGATTCCTTCCGTTACCATCTTGTCCTGTCCCGGACCCTTTAATCATTCCAGATTGAACAACCTTGGTGTGGCGGCGAGCAGCGCGCCCGTGCTCGCGTTGATGAATGACGATATTCTCGTGTCCGATCCCGACTGGCTGCGTGAGATGGTGTCGCTTGGCGTAAGGTCCGATGTCGGCGCCGTCGGGGCGAAGCTGATTTATCCCGATGGTCGAATTCAACATGCGGGCGTTGTCATGGGGCTCGGCCCCCACGGCATCGCGGGGCATGAATTGCGCGGATTTGCCGGCGATGCCGCCGGACCCCAATACCGACTCGTCACGGCCCGGAGAGTGTCTGCGGTCACCGCCGCCTGTCTCGTCGTCGAGCGTCGGAAGTTCAACGCAGTCGGCGGATTCGATGAGGTGACCTTTCCCATCGCTTTCAATGATGTCGACCTCTGCCTGAGACTGGAACAGGCCGGATTTGGGTCAATTTGGACGCCTCATGCGAGGCTCGTTCACCGGGAATCAGCCAGTCGGGGAAAGAGCCTCGACAGTGCCTTTCTGGACGCCGTGAAACAGATGCGGCGCCGCTGGCCGGACTCCTTAGGCGAAGACGCCTTCAGTCATCCCCAGTTTTCCCGCAAGGACGAAACGTTGACGATGAGCTTCTCTGGGCCTGAAATGCCCCGATTGCGATGAGTTGGGGCGCATCCCATGCATTGCCGGGAGCGCCCCTTCTCGCTGTCAACTGGAGAGGTTGATCGCTGCAGCCGTGCTGGTTATGAGCTGGAAAACAATCGTCGTCACGTCCTTGAATAGCAGGAACCCGGGATTGACGATATTGGGAACCACGACAATCTGATCGCCAGGGCGAGGTCTATGCCGTGCCCGGACCACTATAGCACTGCCGTCAGGCCGACGCAGGGCGAAGCGGCCCCTATTGGCATTGGGTGCAAATCCGCCAGCCCGGTTGACATAGTCCTGAATGGTATGGCCTTCGGCAAACACAAAGGCCCCCGGACTTACGGCTTCGCCTGCTACCAGCACAACATCGGTGCGGCTCGGGAAAATGATCCGATCGCCGCTCTCCAGTTTAAGGTCGTGAAACTCACCTTCGGTATAGACGGCGACCTTGCCCGATGGCGTTGCCAGCCTCGCTCTTGCGATGAACCTTTCCAGTTGGCTAGCCTGCCCCGCCGCAATGGCCGCCGTCTCACTGCTGGTGGCTGGAGCGGTCAAGGCCGCCTTTTCGAGATTGTCGAGGGCACGGTCCAGGGCCTCTTTCTGTTGAAGCGCGACGGACGGACGCTCGACGTGAACATAGGTGGTTTCGACGTCAGAGCCTTCGAGGGGAACCTGGGCTAGGAGCTGGCTAAGTTTGGCGCCTCGCGGCATCACGAATATGGACGGGCCCTTCACGTCGCCCTCGATGGTGACGCTGATCGACTGGGTGAAGACGTCGGACTGCAAGATTACATGGTCGCCATCAGATAGAATGACCTTTGCAAAGTCCGCAGGGCTGTAGAAGGCTGACTGGCCGAGGCCGTTCCTCACGCTGGTGACGCCAATACTGCTGACCGTTCCGGTCGGACGGGACAGGGCGGTGATTTCGGCGCCGGTCAGGCCTGACGCTCCGGCCCGGGCCTCGAACGCGTAGCCGTTCATGGCGTCGCCTGTAACACCAACCATAGCCCCGCGACGGCCGATCTGGATAACATCGCCGTTCTTAAAGACGAAGTTGGCGATCTGACCGCGGATGATGAAGTCGTAGAGATCAAATGTGATCTGCGTCTGACCATTTCGCATGACAGTGACGTTGCGAAAGCTGCCCTTGGCCGGATCAATGCCGCCTGCCTGATCAAGGAAGAAAAGGATGCTGTCGCCGGTCGAGCCGAGATATCGTCCGGGTCTGCGGATGTCGCCGGTTACAAAGACGCCAAGGCTTCCGCCCTGAAGGATATCCACATAAACGCCGACCGTGTCGGTGTAGACGGCGCGAAGCGCCGCAGCGAGCCGTGACTGAAGAGTCGATGCCGGGGCGCCGCCGACACTCACAGGGCCGATCCCCTGAATGAACAGAGAGCCACTGCCGTCAACAACCTGGACGGCGTCGACATTGACGGCCCCATAGATTCGTACAGCAATCTGGTCGCCGGGCTGGATGAGGTAGTCCGGACCCTTGGTGGGGCGGGCCGCAGAGAAGGCCCCCGTAAACAGCTGCGTTCCGAACACGGGCACATCGACGCCGTCCGCGAGTGTTGTCAGTTCCAGCGGGACGGGGGCCGGAGGCAGGGCGACGGGCGGCACCACGGGCGTCTGGGGCGCCGGCGGCGCAACAATGACACCGGCGGAGGGCGGGCTCTGCGGCGGGCTCTGGGCGAAAGAAGCGGCGGGAGCCAGCAACAAGACAGCGGTGGCGATACAGGCCCGGACGGTCTTCATACTAAACTCCACGATGATCGCGAATGGCGGCAATAGACAAGGACACCAGGGCGTAACCGGCCATGGCGAAAATCAGCACCGTGATCAGTTCCAGAACCCGGTTGGGATAGGTCGGCGCCTCAGGGCGATTCGGGCTAACGATGCTGACCACGTATTTCTCTCGCTGTTCAGCGGTTGCCCGGGCCTGGTCGAAGGCGGTCTGGGCCAGGGTCAGGGTCTTTTCCGC
>CAMAVA010000097.1 GCA_945861515.1 Brevundimonas vancanneytii
CTCAGGCCAGCAGATGCGGTCCGGCGGTCCTGACGTCGGTGCAGCCGGTCAGGGCCATGGCCATCATCATCTCCTGACGGATCACCGACAGCATGTGGGCGACGCCGGCCTCGCCCCTGGCCCCCAGGGCCCAGGCCCAGGCCCGGCCGATCAGCACGCCCTTTGCCCCCAGGGCCAGGGCCTTGACCACGTCCAGCCCCGAGCGGATGCCGCCGTCCATCAGCACGGTCAGGTCATCCCCGACGGCCTCGACGATCGGCGGCAGGGCGGCGACGCCGCTGAGCACTCCGTCCAGCTGCCGGCCCCCATGGTTGGAGACGACAAGGCCGTCCATGCCGCAGGCAACGGCCTGTCTTGCGTCTTCCGGGTCCAGAACGCCTTTCAGGACAATCGGCCCCTTCCAGTGCTGCCGCACCCAGTCCAGGTCCTGCCAGGTCAGGGTAGGGTCGAAGTTGCGGGTCACCCAGGGCCAGAATTCCATGATGCCTTTGGCGTCCGGAATCGCCGCAGCGATGTTTCCAAAGCTGTGGGGACCGCCGCGCAGCTGGACATCGACCAGCCAATCCGGATGGGTCAGGCCGTCCCAGACCCGCTTCAGGCCGGTGAAGGGCCCGGCATTGCCAAACAGGCCGGTGCGATAGTCGCGGTAGCGGGCGCCGGGGACCGGCAGGTCGACGGTAAAGACCAGGACCGGCGATCCCAGATCGGCGGCCTTCTGCAGCAGGGCCGCCATATAGCCCCGGTCGCGGATCATGTAGAGCTGGAACCAGGGCGGGGCGCCGCCGTCGCGGGTCACCTCCTGCAGATCGCAGACCGACACGGTCGACAGGCACATGGGCAGGCCGGCGGCCCGGGCCGCCTTCATGGCCTGGACCTCGCCACGGCGGGCGTACATGCCGGCCATGCCGATAGGCGCGAGGGCGACCGGCATGGCCATCTGCTGGCCAAACAGTTCGGTGGTCAGGGAGATGACCGAGACATCGCGCAGGACACGCTGGCGCAGGGCGATGGTCTCGAAGTCGGCGACGTTGCGGCGCAGGGTCGCCTCGGCATAGGAGCCGCCGTCGATATAGTCGAACATCACCCGGGGCAGTCGCTGCTTTGCCAGCAGGCGATAGTCGCCGACACAGGCCGGCGTCACCGCCAGCCGACCCAGTCAAAGGCCAGCAGCAGGCTGCGTTGCTGGGGCGAGCCGTTATCGTCGGCCAGCAGCAGCAGCCGGGCCGCGCCCGAGGGGGCGGTAATCAGGGCGACGCCCTCGATATTGTCACGGGTCAGGCTGCCCTCCAGGGTCAGGACCGCCGAGGGCCGGGGATTGCGGGCCTTGAGCATGCGGACCGGATAGACGCTGACCAGCACCCGGGCGCCGCGGATCGGATCGAAGGTGCGGTGAACCGTGACCAGGGATCCGTCGCCAAAACTGGCCAGGGCGGTCAGGCCATAGTCCTGGTCCGGCCCCAGAAGGGCGGCAAAGCGATCGCAGGCGGCAGACAGCCGGCACAGCCAGATCTCGCCCTCTTCCGACCCGGCCAGATAGGCGTCCGGCCCGGCGACGGGATAGGCGGTCAGGGCCTCAAGCCCCTCATTCTCCGAGAACAGGCTTGTTGGCATGGGCGCGGGACGGGGCGAGCCGCCCTGGGCGGGATAGAGCCAGATCCGGTGCTGCCGCTCGAAGCTGACCAGCCGGTCGCCGCTGGCCAGGATGGCCAGCCCCTCGGCGTCGCCCTCGGCCTTGCCCTGGACCGGCTGGCCGTCCGGCCGTTTCAGGGGCCAGAGCTTCCCATCGGAGACGCCGGTCAACTGCCCGGCGGCGTCCAGGACCAGGCGGCCCTCGAACAGGTCGCCAAAGTCGCTGACCGACACCAGGGTTCCGTCCGGTGTGAATTTCAGGTCGGACAGGCCATGCAGCCGGTCGGTGACGGGATCAGCCAGGGCCACGCCGCCGGCATAGGCAAAGGCGCCGACCTTGAGCCGCTGGGGATTGCCGGCGTCCAGGGGGACGGGCGTGCTGACCACCCGGATCTCCGGGCCGGCGGCGACCGGGGCGGCCGGCAGCTCCGCCGTCGGGGCGCAGGCGGTCAAGACGACGCTGGTGAGGGCCAGCAGCAGACCGGCAAGACCCAGGAGGTTCCGGCCGGCGCTGCGGGTCATCCGACCGCCTCGCGAACGGCCTTCAGGGAGATCGCCTTGGGCGCCGAGGGCTGCACCGTCGGGGGGGCGCTGAGCAGGCCGCGCACCTTGGCCACCCGCTTGGGCTCTTCCTCGAACAGGCTGGCCAGCTGTTCCACCAGAACCCCGCCCAGCTGTTCCACATCCACGATGGTCACGGCCCGGCGATAGTAGCGGGTCACGTCATGGCCGATTCCGATGGCCAGCAGTTCCACCGGGCTGCGGTTTTCGATCTCGCTGATCACCTGTCGCAGGTGCCGTTCCAGATAGTGGCCGCTGTTCACCGACAGGGTCGAATCGTCCACCGGCGCGCCATCGGAAATGACCATCAGGATGCGGCGCTGTTCCGGCCGGCTGATCAGTCGCTGGTGGGCCCACATCAGGGCCTCGCCGTCGATGTTTTCCTTCAGCAGGCCCTCGCGCATCATCAGGCCAAGATTGCGCCGGGCCCGCCGCCAGGGGCTGTCGGCCGACTTGTAGATGATGTGGCGCAGGTCATTGAGCCGCCCCGGCGAGGCGGGCTTGCCGGCCTTGATCCAGTCGTCGCGGCTGATGCCGCCCTTCCAGGCGCGGGTGGTGAAGCCCAGCACCTCGACCTTGACCGCGCAGCGCTCGAGGGTGCGAGCCAGGATGTCGGCGCAGACCGCCGCCACCATGATCGGCCGGCCTCGCATGGAGCCGGAATTGTCGATCAGCAGGGTGACGACCGTATCGCGGAAATCGGTGTCCTCTTCCTGCTTGAAGGACAGGGGGGCGGTGGGGTCGATGATGATCCGGGGCAGGCGGGCGACGTCCAGCATCCCCTCTTCCAGGTCAAACGACCAGGAGCGGTTCTGCTGCGCCAGCAGCCGGCGTTGCAGCTTGTTGGCCAGGCGGGAAACCACGCTGGACAGGCTGGCCAGTTGCTGGTCCAGATAGGCCCGCAGCCGGGTCAGTTCCTCTGCGTCACACAGTTCCTCGGCCGGGACGATCTCGTCATGGCCTGTGGTGAAGACCTTGTAGGCGGGTTCGGGCCGGCCGCTGTCCTTGGGATCGGGCCGGGCGGGCTTGGCGCCGTCGCCCATTTCCGGGGCCTCGTCGGACAGTTCGGCATCGGCGTCGTCCTCGGTCTCGACCGCCTGTTCCTCGCCGTCGGGATTTTCCGAATCGCCGGCCTCGGTCTCCTGCATCGACGAGCCTTCCGGCGACTGGCCCTCGCCGTCGCCTTCGCTGTCTTCATCGGACTGGGACTGTTCGTCCTCGCCCTCCTCGTCCTCGCTGCTGTCGGTCGGGTCGGCGCCCTCGTCGCCCATGTCCAGATCGCGCAGGATGGCCTTGGCCACCCGGCCAAAGGCGGCCTGGTCATCAATGGCGCCGGCCAGACGGTCGAGGTCGGCCCCGGCCCGGGACTCGATATCGGCGCGGAAGCTGTCGACCAGGGGACGCACGGCCATGGGCGGCGCCTGGCCGGTCAGGCGCTCGCGCACCATCAGGGACAGGATGTCGGCCATGGGGGCGTTGGCGCGGTCCTGCATCCGGGCCAGGCCCTTGCGTTCCAGCGCCACTTCCAGGACCGTCGTCAGGTTGAGCCGCACCCCGCCCAGGGCATTGGAGCCGATGGCCTCGATCCGGGCCTGTTCCACGGCCTCGAAGATGGTCTGGCCGGCAGGCGAAACGGGCCGACCGCGGGCATGGGCGGCAGCGTCATGGTGGGCCAGCCGCAGGGCCATCTGGTCGGCCAGGCCCCGGATGCGCGAGGCCTCGGCCGGCGACATGTCGCGGGGCGGGTGGGGCAGGATGGCCCGTTTGCCGGTCAGCTGGGGCCCGTCGCCGGAAAAGACGATCTCCAGGTCCGACATCTCGGCCAGGGAGCGCGCGGCATGGGCCAGGGCGCGCTTGAAGGGTTCGGTCGGGCTTTCGGTCTTGGCGCTCATCACTGGCTGTTAAACCATCCAAGCGGCGCTGCGAAAAGCCATGGCGCGGGATTTACCCTGTTTGATGGCAAGGACTTTACCCCGATCCGGCAAAAGGCGGCATGACCGCCATCACAACCGCCGCTTCGGGTCTCCAGGCCGCCGTCAGTCGCCTCAACGCCAGCGCTGATCGCACCGCCCGGATGGGCCTGTCGCCGGGCGGCGACGTCGATCCCGCGCGGGAGTCGGTGTAGCGGATAGAGGCCGGCGCCGCCTTCAAGGCCAATGTCGCCGTCATCCGGACCGCCGACCAGATGACCGGCGCCCTGCTGGACATCCTGGCCTGAGCCGGCCCGGGGGACTCCAACGTGCGCGATTTCAACGGTCCAGGATCTTTTCCATGGCCCTGCCCTTGGCCAGTTCGTCGATGAGCTTGTCCAGATAGCGGATCTCGCGCATCAGCGGATCGGCGACCTCTTCCACCCGCACCCCGCAGACCAGGCCCTTGATGTTGGTCCGTGCGGGGTTGAGCGCCGGCGCCCGGGCAAAGAAGGTCCTGAAATCCGATCCGGCCGCCAGCTCAGCCGCGAAGGCCTCGGCGGTAAAGCCGGTCATCCAGAGGATGATCTGGTCCACCTCCCCCCGGCTGCGCCCCTTGCGCTCCGGCTTGGCGACATAGAGCGGATAGACACTGGCGAAGCTGGTCCTGAAGATGCGGTGTTCGGTCATGTCGGTGGGGTCGCGGTGGTCGGAAGGGCAGTATAGCCAACGCCTCGTGCGTTGGCGTCTGGCTGGTTTGCGGAATTTGCAATGACGGGTACCCGGCGCCCAGTCCAAGGCAGTCCAGGACCACTGGCGCTGTTTGAGATAGCTTCAGGCCTATGGACGAAAGATAGCTTCCAGGCTATAAGACGCCATGCCATGGATCGTCCGAAACCATGACGACTTCGAGCCGGAGTTCGACGACCTGCCCGCCGGGGTGCAGGACGAACTCCTGGCCATGATGACGCTTTTGGAAGCCTACGGTCCGGCGCTGGGCCGGCCCCATGTCGATACCCTTTCGGGATCCAGGCATGCCAACATGAAGGAATTGCGCTTCAGGGCGGCGGACGGGGTCTGGCGGGTGGCGTTCGCCTTCGATCCGGAGCGGCAGGCGATCCTGCTGGTTGCCGGAGATAAGGCGGGCGTGGCCCAGAAGCGGTTCTACAAGGGACTGATCACCAAGGCGGACGACCGGTTCACCGGGCACCTGAAGGCGTTGAAGGAGTTTTAGACATGGGCCGCACCCGCGAAGAAATCATGGCTAAGCTGCCCGAGGCTCGCCGGGCGCGGATCGACGCCCGCGCCGCCGAACTGGCCGGCGAGGTGGAGGGCCTGAAAGCCCTGCGCGAGATCGCCGGCCGCAGCCAGGAGCAGATCGCCCAGGCGCTGGGCGTCAAGCAGCCCTCAGTCCTCAAGATGGAGCGCCAGGCCGACCTGTACCTCTCCACCCTGCGCCGCTTCGTCGAGGCAGCCGGCGGCACCCTGGAACTGCGCGTCGAACTGCCTGGAAAGGGTGTCCTGCACCTGACTGGAATGGGCGACCTCACCCGCTGATCTGGCCTGGTTTGATGGCGACGGACCAAACCACACGCCCCCAAACAATCGTCATTCTGAGTAGCGGCTGGAGGCCGCGTGTCGAAGAACGCAGTATGTTTCAGCAGCCTTGACGGAGCGTCGGCAATATTTGGCGTCCTTCGACACGGTCTCTGCGAGACCTACTCAGGATGACGAAGATTGGAGCGGGTTTGCAGTTGAAACCGACTTCGCCCGCCGCCGCCAGGCGTCGAACCGGACCTTGCCCAGCCAGAACAGCATGATCGGCAGGGGCGACAGGGCGATCAGGTAGAGCGGGATCGAGTCGCGGAAGGCCTCCGGAAACACCTGCTGTTGCCCGAGGAAGAAGGACCCCGAGGCGATGAACAGGGAAAAGCACATGCGCCACAGGTGGCGGGCGATGCGCGAGACCTGTGACAGCTGGCGGCGGACTAGGGCGTGCAGTTCGCCGGCGGCGGCGAAGGCGCCGGCGATGGTGAAGAGGAAAAAGGCCTGGGGCGGGGAGCCGTCCACCGTGCCGCTGGGGCTGGCCGCGCCCATCTTCATGAAGATCACGCCAGCCGTGGTGATGCTGAGGGCGATGACCAGGCCAATGATTTCGGCTGCGCCGGCCTTTGCATCCCGCCGCCGGGCCGCCATGGCGCCGCTGACCAGCAGGTAGAGGGCCATGATGCCGGCGACGAAGTTGGGTCGCTGTCCGGTGTCGAGGAAAGGCGCAACGCCCGCGCCGATGGCATAGGCCATGGCCATCGCCAGGAAGAACACCGACCCCGCCGCGCGGTGGACCCGCTGGCCCTTGCGCGCCGCCAGGGCGACCACGCCGGTGACCATGCCGATCGCCCCGCCGGCGATATGGGCCCACAGCAGGGCGCCGGCGCCCAGATGCATCCAAGCCGGGTCGCCCGGCCCGGCCTCCAGGTTGCCGGCCAGGGCGATGGAGGGCAGCAGGGCGGCCGCAACGGCCAGAAGGGCAGGGGCCAGAAGGACGGGGGAGATGGGGACGCTGAGTTTCATGCTTCCTTTCTTGTCGAAAGGCCGGCCCGGCGCCATGACCATGGGTAGCGCATGCATGATCGTTCGTAACAGCGGGGGGCCTGTCGATGTCGAACCTGACCACGTCCGCCGGGCTCGCGGCCAGCCTGATCGGGTTCGCGGCTGAGCGGGGCGCCGATCGCGCGGCGCTCATGGCCAGGACCGGCCTGCAACCCGCCGACCTGGAGAATCCCGACAGCCGCCTGCCGTTCGACAGCTAC
Organism: Brevundimonas vancanneytii; assembly: GCA_945861515.1. GTDB lineage: Bacteria > Pseudomonadota > Alphaproteobacteria > Caulobacterales > Caulobacteraceae > Caulobacter > Caulobacter vancanneytii_A. The sequence continues at coordinate 6,911 of CAMAVA010000097.1, forward strand.
ATGACCCTGATGCGCGCGGCCCAGGACCTGTGCGACGACCCGGCCCTAGCCCTGCATTTCGGCGAGGCGGTGGACCTGGCCGAGATGTCCATCGTCGGGCTGATCATGAATGCCTCGGCCACCATGGGCGACGCCTTCGCCCAGATGCAGCGCTTCGGCCGGCTGTCGATGGAGACGGAGGGGCTGAATGACGGGCCGCGTTTCCAGCTTTCTGTGCGCGATGGCCAGCCCTGGATGGTCGACACCCGCGCTGACCCCAATGCCTTTCCCGAACTGACCGAGGGGGCCTTCGCCCGGCTGGTCTGCGGCCCGCGCCGGTTCCTGCCGCAGCCCCATGTTCTGGAAGTCCAGGTCAGCCACCCGGCGCCCGCCTACCGGGCCGAGTATGACCGCATCTTCCAGTGCCCGGTGACCTTCTCCAGCGGCTGGAACGCCCTGCGGCTCGATCCGCGCATCGCCACCTGGCCCGTCGCGCTCCAGCCCCGCTATGTCTTCGGCGTCCTGACCCAGAAGGCCGACAGCCTGCTGCAGGAACTGGAGGACCAGAAGTCCGTCCGCGGCAAGGTCGAGGCAGTGCTGTTGCCGCAACTCCATACGGGCGAGGTCAGCGCCGACGGCATCGCCCGATCCCTGGGCTTCAGCCGCCAGACCCTGTTCCGCAGGCTGAAGTCCGAGGGGGCCACCTATGAACAGGTGCTGGACACCCTGCGCCACCGCATGGCGATGCGCTACCTGACGGGCGCCAAGGTCTCGGTGAACGAGACCGCCTATCTGGTCGGGTTCTCGGAACCTGCCGCCTTTTCCCGCGCCTTCAAGCGCTGGACAGGGAAGAGCCCGCGCGAAGTGCAGCCGGCGCGAGCGGCGGGGTGAGGTGAAGGGAGATGAGGTTTGTTTATAGTGGCTCCCGAACTCAACAATCATCGTCATTCTGAGTAGCGGCCAAGGGCCGCGTGTCGAAGAACGCAATAGCTTTCAGCGATCGTCTAGGTAGGTTGTTGCCAGCTTGCGTCCTTTGACACGGCCGCAGCGTGGCCTACTCAGGAAAGCGACGTCTTTACTGTCCGGCGCACAGATCCCCCGCTCAGTGCCCGGCATGCCCCCGGTGGCTCCAGGCGGCGGCCTGGGCTTCCACGATGGCGACCAGGTCGCCCATGGAGTGGTTCATGTCGATGAGGTGCAGGCCCCAGTTGGGGTCGGGCTGGCCCATGATCATCACGTCGCCGACAATCTGGTCGACGCGGGGATCAGCGGGATCGGCCCGGGTCGTGACCTTCAGATAGCTGAACTCCCCGGCCCGGACACAGTCCGTGGTCAGCAGGCCCGGGGTGGAGGCAAATGGCGTGGTGACCGTCTTGCCGGTGGCCCAGGGGGCCGGCGCCGCCGCGCTCTGGGCCCGGCCACCGGACCAGAAATAGGGGGTCGGCATGCCTTCTCCGCCGGCCAGGGCCGACGGATTAACGCAGGCCGCATGCATGCCCGCCTCGGCCACCTTGCCAAAACGGCTGGTCGGGGGCGGCGGGGTGGTGTCGCGGAAACTGACATAGGCGACCAGACAGCCGGTCTGGCCGCGCTTCGAACAGCTGGGGATCGAGCCGAACCGGCCCTGGTCGTCCACCGGCACATTGGAGCCGATGGGCATCAGCCCGACCATCAGCTTCTGGGCCGGTTTTCCGTCGATCTCTTCCTTGACCAGCCGCTGCAGGACGCCCGAGCCCTGGGAATGGCCGATCAGCACCACGCCGCGCCCCTTGTTCTGGGTCTTGAGATACCAGTCCCAGGCCGCCTTGACGTCGCTATAGCCAAGGTCCCGGTCTGCGCCGGGGTTCTGGCCCATCATATAGGCCCGCAGGGCGGACAGGGTGACCTGGCGATAAATCGGCGCAAAGGTGCGGCAGGTCTGGCCGAACCGGGCGAACTGCACGGCGATCACCGACAGCTCCTCGGCATTGGCGGTCATGTCGCTGTTGGGGGTCTTGTCGTTGGAGACCGTCGGATAGACATAGAAACAGTCGATGGCCGGCTCGGCGCCAAGCTTGAAGGGCTGAACCGTCAGGGTCCCGTCAGCGGCGACCAGGGTCGCGGTCTGGTCGGCGGCGCAGGCGTCTGCGGTCCGGCCGGGCAGGCAGAGCCATGTGGCCGGATCGGCATAGTCGTTGGCGGCTGGCGCAGCCAGGGCGATACCGGGGAGCGTCGCGGTCAAGGCCAGGGCGCTGGCCAGGGCCAGAAGGGTCTTTCGCATGGGTTCGCTTCCTCGGTCTTGCCTGTTGTCTGGCGGCAGGATGACGCAGGCCGGATGGCCGGTCCAGAGCTTCAGAGGCTGGAGGCGCGCTCCAGCATGTAGAGGCCGCCGCTGGTCGCCAGGCCCAGGCCAAGCCCGACCAGCAGTTTCCAGGCCGGGGCAGGCTGCAGGTCCGGCCCGCCGTCCGGCAGGGCTGCTTTGCCGGTGATCATCGGTCCGACCAGGTTCTTCCGCCGCACGCCATACCAGCCGATGGCCAGCAGATGCAGGACGATCAGGCCGACCAGCAGGTTGAAGACCAGCCCGTGGCCAGCCGCTGCCAGCCGCCCGGTCTCGAAATCCACGAACCGCGACAGGGGGCCGGACTCGAACCCGTCCTGGTCCACGGAAAACAGGCCCAGCCCGACCTGCAGGGTCAGGGCCAGCAGCATGGCGACCACGCTCCAGCCGCCAAGCGGATTGTGACCGGGACCTGCGGCTGCGCCGCGCAGATAGGCCAGCACGCCGGCGGGGCTCTTCAGAAAGCTGGAGAATCTGGCCGTGCTGCTGCCGGCCAGGCCCCACCAGAGGCGAAACACCAGCAGCCCGGCAATGGCGAAGCCGCTCAGCCTGTGCCAGTCCAGATGATCCTCATGGGCCCAACAGGAAAAGACGATCAGGGCGGCCAGGAGCCAGTGGAAAAGCCGGATCGGCAGGTCCCAGATCTTCATGGTCCTGTCCATCATGGTCCTTTGGATCCCGTCGCGGCGTGGCGGCTCAGCTCCGGGATCACTTGGTCTGGTATTTGTCGTGGCAGCTCTTGCAGGTCCCGCGCAGGGCGCCGAACTCGGCCTGGGTCCTGTCCAGGTCGCCGGAGGCGGCGGCGGCGTTGAGCTTGCCGGCCTGGGTCACGAAGGCCTGCTGGGCGGCCTTGAAGCCGACGGGATCGGTCCAGACCTCGGCCTTTGACTTGGTTTCAATGCCGCTGGACGGTCCCGTACCGACCGGGAACCAGCCCTGGCTTTCGACGGAAAGCTGCTTGAGCCGGGCGGCATAGGCCTTGATCTTGCCGACATCCTTGTCGCCCGCCAGGGTTTCATAAAGGCCCTTGGTCGCGCCGCCGACGGCCTTCATGCCGTCCCGGCGGGTCTTGATCTGGTCGCCCGCATCCAGGGCAAAGGCGGTGGTGGCGGTCAGGGCCAGGGCGATACCGGCGAACCAAAACGCTTTCATGAGTCAGTCTCTCCTGCCTGTTTCGGCGATTAAGCCTCAGTCGCAGGGATTAGGGAAGAGGCCGCTATTCCGCCGCCAGGGTTTCGGCCTGACGCAGGTCGACGCTGACCAGCTGGGAAATGCCCCGCTCGGCCATGGTCACCCCGAACAGCCGGTCCATGCGGCTCATGGTGACGGGATTGTGGGTGATGGCGATGAACCGGGTCTGGGTGCGCCGGCGCATCTCTTCCAGCATGTTGCAGTAGCGATCGACATTGGCGTCATCCAGGGGCGCATCCACCTCGTCCAGCACACAGATGGGGGCCGGATTGGCCAGGAAGACGCCGAAGATCAGGGCCGAGGCGGTCAGGGCCTGCTCGCCGCCGCTCATCAGGCTCATGGTCGACAGCCGCTTGCCGGGCGGGCAGGCATAGATCTCCAGCCCGGCCTCGAGGGGGTCGTCGCTCTCGATCAGCCGCAGCTCGGCTTCGCCGCCGCCGAACAGGGTCTGGAACAGGGTCTTGAAATGGCCGTTGATGATCTCGAAGGCGGCCAGCAGCCGGGTCCGGCCTTCTGCATTGAGTTCCTCGATCCCGGCCCGCAGCTTGGCGATGGCGCCGGTCAGGTCGGAGCGTTCCGACTTCATGGTCTGCAGCCGCGCCGCCTGTTCGGCGGCCTCTTCCTCGGCCCGCAGGTTGACCAGGCCGATGGCGTCCCGTTCCCGCTCCAGGGCGAACAGGTGGGTCTCGATGCCTTCCACGCCGGTGGGGATGGCCACGGCCTCCTCGGCGATGCGGCGGCCCAGCTCCTCGGGCTCCATCTGGGCCGCCTCGCGGATGGCGCCGGCCAGTTCGCCATACCGGTCGCGGGCAGCGTCGAGTCTGGCGCTCAGGGTGGCGCGGGCCTCCCGGGCCTCGGCAGCGGCGGCATCGGCCGCCCGCAGCGCCCGGTCGGCGGCGGCCCGGCCCATCTCGGCCTGCGACAGGGCGTCATTGGAGCGGGACTTGCGGGCCTCGGCCTGGGCCAGCTGGTCCATCAGCGCCTCGCGGCGGCCCTTGATCAGGTCCGGGGCATCGCGGGCCGCAGCCAGGGCCGTCACGACGCTGGTCCGGTCCCTTTCCAGGCCCTCGAGGCGTTTGGCGGCGGCAGCGGTGCGTCGCACCCAGCCGTCCCGGTCACCCACCAGGCTGTCCCGGCGCCGGGTCCGGCCATCGCGTTCACGGCGCTCGGCGTCCAGGGCTGACCGGGCGCCGGCCGACTGTTCGCGGGCCAGCGCTGACTGGCGGCGGGCCTCATCCAGCACGGGCGACAGGCCCTGGCCTTCGCCTTCGCCCTCCAGGCCAGCGGCGGCGCTGTCGCGGGCGGCCAGGGCCTCGATCCGTTCGGCCTCGAACCGGGCGATGGTCTCGTCCAGGGACTGGGCGCGGGCGTCGCGGCGGGCGGCCTCCCGGCCCATGGCCTCGACCGCATCCCGTGCGGTCGCCATCTGGCGCTCCAGCTCACGGGGCCTCGCCCGGACAGTCGCCAGCTCCGTTTCGGCGTTGCGGAAGGCGGCCTGGGCCTGGCGCAGGGCGGCGGCGGCGGCCTCGGCCAGGGGAGAGACGCGCTCGATCTCGATCTCGGCTTCCGCCAGGCGGGTCCGCTGTTCCAGGCGGATGGCGGCGGCGCGCGGGGCCTCGGCCCGGGCGACAAATCCATCCCAGCGCCAGAGGTCGCC
>CAMAVA010000098.1 GCA_945861515.1 Brevundimonas vancanneytii
GGGCAGGCCAGGGCCTGGCTGGCCGCCGCCGGTACGCTGGCCCGCGGCGAACGGGCCCTGCGGCTGCCCGAGTCGACAGGCCGGGGCGGCGTGATCCAGCGCAGCCGCGACTGGGCCCAGACCCGGCCCGAATGGGCCCTGGCCGGATGCCGGGCCTTCATCGCCGCTCCGCGTCGGCGCACGGCGGGGAAATCCCTCCGCGGACAGGCCTTCCTGCATGACTATGACTGGCGTCAGGACGGGGGGTTCTCGGTTCTGGAGCTGATCATGACGGCGCCGGTCGTCGTGGCCAGCTGGATCAGCCTTCAATATTATGGGTCCGCCGTCGCACCGCAGTTGTTTGGCGCTGGCAACAAGCTGCTCCACAATGTGATAGGCGGCGTCGGGGTGGTCGAAGGCAATGGCGGGCCCTTGCGGGCCGGACTGCCCTGGCAGTCGGTCCATGACGGCCAGACTCTCGTTCATCAGCCCCTGCGTCTCAGCGTCTGTATCGAGGCGCCGCGTGAGGCCATGACCGAAATCCTCCAGCGCCATCCCAGTGTGCGCGCCCTGTTCGACAACCGCTGGCTCTATCTCTTCGCCCTGGATGATGCTGGCCAGATGGCCTGGCGCTATGCGGGTGATCTGAGCTGGGAGCCCCTTCCCCAACCCCAAGCGGGTGTCAAGCGCCCTGAACTGGCTGCCTGACCCATGACCTATACCCCCCACCAGGTCGGAATCGCACCGGACCGGATCTCGCATCTGGAACGCATCGAGGCCGAGGCCATCCATATCCTGCGCGAAGCCGTGGCCGAGGCCCGTAACCCGGTCATGCTGTTTTCCGCCGGCAAGGACAGCACGATCATGGCTCATGTGGCCATGCGGGCCTTTTACCCGAGCCGCCCGCCCTTTCCGCTGCTGCATATCGACTCGACCTGGGAGTTTCAGTCCCTGCTGGACTTCCGCGACGCCTTCGCCCGTGAGAACGGTTTCGAACTGGTCGTCCATGCCAACGAAGAGGGCCGTGCCGCCGGCCTCAACCCCTTCGATCATGGTGACCGCTATACCTGGGCCATGCGCACTGAACCCCTTAAAGCGGCGCTGGACCTGGGCAACTATGATGTGATCTTCGGCGGCGCCCGCCGGGATGAGGAAAAGTCACGGGCCAAGGAGCGGGTGTTTTCGGTCCGCAGCCAGGGCCATGTCTGGGACCCCAAGCAACAGCGGCCCGAACTCTGGAACCTCTACAATACCCGCCTGGGCCCCAAGCAGTCGGTGCGGGTCTTCCCCCTCTCCAACTGGACCGAGACCGATATCTGGAGCTATGCCCTGTTCCGGCGCATCCCGCTCGCGCCCCTCTACTTCGCAGAGCCGCGCCCGGTCGTGGACCGGGGCGGCGCCCTGCTGGTGGTGGATGATCCGGCCCGGATGCGGTTTCAGCCCGGTGAACGCACGGTTGAGCGCCGCGTGAGGTTCCGAACCCTTGGTTGCTGGCCGGTCACCGCCGCCGTGGAGTCCGAAGCCACGGACCTGCTGTCCGTGGTCCGCGAAACCCTGTTCTCCGCAAACTCCGAGCGCCAGGGCCGTATCGGCGACAATGAAGATGGCGGTTCCCTGGAACAGAAGAAGCGCGAAGGCTACTTCTGAGGCAAGGCTCTGGAACCTTTGCGGCGGGCGACGGCCGAATCCCGGCAAAGTCCGGCAGGCAGGCGGCGGCGCCTGTCGATCTCGTCGCCCCCGTCTGTCGCAAACCGGTGGCGTGGGTGGAATGATCTCCTAAAACATCAATCTTTTCAGTCGCTTAAATACCTTCGAACCAGCCTTGACGCACTGCAGCGCGGTCTATAGGTTCCGCGCCGATCAAGCCGGGTCCGGAAGGTGACTTCCGGGCCCTTTGCAAAGCTAGTCGGTTCCTTGCCCATGGCAGACGAAACGCGCGAAGAGGCGCTGAAACGCCTCGACGAACGGGCCGCTGCTCTACAGGCGAGAGCCGTCAGGCCGCCCAATCCGGCGGCAGGCGAAGCGGCGGTGGGCCAGGCCTACCGGATCATCGCTGAACTGCTGGGCGGCGTGCTCATTGGTCTGGCGGTCGGGGCCATGGTGGACCGGTTCGCCGGGACGGGGCCCTGGGGCATGATAGGCGGGGTCCTGCTGGGCTTTGTCCTGTCAATATTTTTGGCGCGGCGAACAGCTAACCGGCTGATGGCGCAGGCCCAGGCAGAACAGGCGGCGTCAGCTGCTCCTCGCCCGGCTGCAGTTGTCCCGGGGGCCAGAGCCGACGTCGAAGGCGAAGTTTAAGGAGCGAAAGGCCCGATGGCCGATCCGTTACATCAGTTCCAGATCCAGAAGCTCGTCGAGCTTCCGGACGTCACGGTGCCGGGCCTTGGCCTGGTTGACCTGGCCATCACCAATTCGCACGTGGCCATGACCCTGGCGTTCGCCGTGATTGTCGCCTTCCTCGCCGCTGTCACCGCCCGGCCGCAGGTCGTGCCTGGCCGGCTGCAGTCCGTGGGCGAGCAGCTTTTCGGACTGATCGACAACCTGACCGAATCCATCATCGGCCATGAAGGCCGGCACTATTTCCCCTTCGTCTTCACGGTCTTCACCCTGGTGCTGGCCATGAACTTCCTCGGCCTGTTCCTGGTCTTCACCGCCACCTCGCAGATCGCCGTGACGGCGACCTTCGGCGCCCTGACCATCGGGGTGGTGCTGGTGATCGGTTTCGCCAAGCATGGCCTGGGCTTCTTCAAGCTGTTCGTACCTTCCGGCGTGCCATGGGTGCTACTGCCGGTCATCGTTCTGATCGAGTTCGTCTCCTTCCTGCTGCGTCCGGTGACCCTCACCCTTCGTCTGTTCGGCAACATGATGGGCGGCCACGTGGCACTCAAGGTGTTCGCAGGCTTTGTCGCCGTTGCGGCGGTTGGCGGCCTGGGTTGGCTGGGTGTGCCGGTGGCGATCATGTCTTTCGGCATGGTCACGGCCCTGACGGCCCTCGAATTCCTGGTGGCCTTCCTTCAGGCCTTCGTCTTCGCAGTTCTGACCTGCATCTATCTGAATGATGTGGTCAATCTCGGTCACGGCCATTAAGGCCGGGGCCAGTTCTCAACCTATCTCCCTTCAACCAAGCTAGGACTAGACTGTTATGGAACCAGAAGCCGCAAAGCTCATCGGCGCGGGTCTCGCGACCCTGGGCATGATCGGCGCCGGTATCGGCGTGGGCAACATCTTCGGCAACTTCCTCGCCGGCGCCCTGCGCAATCCTTCGGCCGCCGCCAGCCAGATCGGCAACCTGTTCGTCGGCGCGGCCCTTGCCGAAGCCCTCGGCATCCTGGCCTTCGTGCTCGGCATCCTGATCTACTCGGCCTAAGCCGCATCTGATCTGTGGCGGCGTCGGGTTCCGGCGTCGCCCAAATCAGACTGCCACTGTGATTTTTGGACGGGTTGGTATGGCCGGATATTCCGAGCACGCCGTAGCGGCGGGCGAAACGCATGCGACCACCGAAGCCCATGGCTCCGGCGGCTTGCCTCAGTTCGAGTTCCAGCACTGGGGCGGTCAGATCGCCTGGCTGCTGGTGCTGTTTGTCATCCTTTACGTGCTGGTATCGAGGGTGTTCGCGCCCCGAATCCGGGGCGTGATCGACGAGCGGGCTGCGACCATCGCCGGTGCTCTGGAAGCTGCGCGCAAGGTCCAGGCTGAGGCCGCCGACCAGACCCGCGCCGCCCAGGCCGATCTGGCCGAAGCCCGCGCAGCATCGCATCGCGTTGCCGCCGAGGCCAAGGCAGCCGCCGCCGCCAAGACCGCCGCACGCCAGGCCGAGGAAGGCGCCAAGCTCGCCGACCGCATGGCCGAGGCTGAGGTTCGCATCCGCGCGTCCCGCGACGCCGCCATGAGCCAGGTCAGCGGTATCGCTGCAGACACGGCCGCCGCCATCTTCGAAAAGCTGACCGGGACCGTTGCCCCGACCCAGGACGTTGATGCCGCCGTCGCCGCCGCCCGGGGAGCCGCAAACTGATGCCTGCATTTCTCAACCTCGCCGAGGCTGAAGCCTGGGTTGCCGTCGGCCTGATCGCCTTCCTGGCCATCGTGGTCTATGTCGGCGCCCCCAAGAAAATCGCCGCAGTTCTGGACGCCAAGAGCGCCCAGATCCAGACCGACCTGGACGAAGCTGCTCGCCTGCGGGCCGAAGCCGAAGCCATGCTGGCGGAAATCCGCATCCAGCGGGAGGATGCTGAAAAGCAGGCTGCCGCCATGATCGCGGCCGCCGAAGCCGATGCCGTCCGGATGGCCCATGACGCTCAGGTCAAGCTGGACGAGCAGATCACCCGGCGGACGGCTCTGGCCGAGCGGAAAATCGCTTCCGCTGAAGCCCAGGCCGCCGCTGACGTGAAGGCAGCCGCTGCCGATCTGGCCGCCCTGGCCGCTGAACGCATGCTGGTTTCCCGGTTGGCGGGCGCCAAGGCCGATCCGGCCATCGACGCCGCCATAGCCCAACTGGCCGGACGCCTTCAGTAGAAGCGATTGGTTGAGGTCTGTCGTTCAGGCTATAGTCCAACCAAGTGATGGGTCGGCCCTTTCGGAAGCTGCCCCGTCGCGTCTTTTGTCATCCTGGATTTCGCCTGTGCGCCAGATAATCGCGCTGACGGCTCTCGCCCTTGCCCTGCTCGCCGGCCGTCCTGCATTGGCCGTCGACGCTGACTGTCTCTGGGACCACGTACCTTCGGACCAGCGGCAAAGCTGGCTGAATGCCTATCAGGCGGCCTCATCCAGCGCCTACGCGCTGGCTCTGGCTGAGCCTCTGCAGAGCGAACTGTCCAAGGTCTGCGAGATTCCTCCGATTCAGGAGCCGGTCATTCGTCCGCTTCTTGTCGCCAGGATTTTGGAGATCGGCGCGGGCGCCTACTGGAGCCAGCGTTCGGGGCGGGCCTTTGCTTTGGAAAGCGCCTGGTATGATCTGAGCGAGGAAGATCGCGATCGACTGCGAGTCTGGTCGGTGTCAGCGATCGGCGACGGGCGCGGTGAAGAGCTTTATTCCGACGCGATCCCAAGACTGGCGGCAGCCATAGGCCTCGACAATCCTGAGCACCAGGCGACACAGCAGATCACCGCCTTTGTCATTGGCCGCGCTTATCGTGAGATCATTTCGGAGTGACGCGCCTCCGGAGGACCGGCCTGGTTCAGGCGGGCTGGTAGGCCGGCCGACGGCGCCAGAAGGGCTTCAACTTCTTGCGCAAGCGGGCGATGACCCGGTGGCCCTTGCTGGTGACCACCCGTTCGACACGGAGAATCTGCTGCCAGAAGACCTGGGCAAAGGGTGGGTTGCGACCAAGCAGGCGCCGGATCGGGGTCAGGGCCTTGGGCCAGCGGCGCTGGGCCAGAACAAACCATCGGCGGGCGGTGTAGCTGCTGCGCAGAATCAGGATCAGGCCCACCACCATGACCGGCACGCCCATCGGGCCGGGCAAGGGCGCAATCACGATCCCCAGCAGGACGATAAAGATCCCCAGCCCGATCATCAGCAGGCGCGACAGCTGCCGGCCGAGGCCGTCAGACCGCGACTGCTTCGGAGGACGGAACGCTGGAAGACGGGCGGAGGGCGCGTGCATGGTAAGGGCCTAACGCGAACCCGGCCGACCCGGTTCCGCTGTCTTTGCGATATGGCGCTGGCCACAGGCAAAGGGAAGATACCGGCCAACCCTATGACGAAGGTTTAATCCAAAGGGTTACAAAGTTGTATATTGGTCACTCTGCCGCCAGGGTCTGAACTGCCTCTGGCCGCCAGCGCAGGCGCGGTTTGCGGGCCGCCAGGGTCTCGTCCAGACGGCGCATGGGCGCCAGGTGCGGCGCGTTGCGGAAACGGTCGACATCCCCCGCCTTCACGGCCCCGGCCAGGGCGCGCAGGGCCTCCACGAACCGGTCCAGCTCCTGGCGGGACTCGGTCTCGGTCGGTTCGATCAGCATGGCCCCGTGTACCACCAGGGGGAAATACATGGTCATGGGATGGAAGCCCTCGTCGATCATCGCCTTGGCGAAATCCAGGGTGGTGATTCCCGTTCCCTCGAGCCAGCTGTCGTCGAACAACGCCTCATGCATGCAGGGCCCGTCGGGGAAGGCCGGGCTCATCACGTCCGAAAGCCGGGCCTTCAGGTAGTTGGCATTGAGGACGGCGTCCTCGGCAACCTGCCGCAGACCGTCGGCGCCATGGCTGCGCATATAGGCATAGGCCCGGACGAACATGCCCATCTGGCCATGGAAGGCGCTCATCCGGCCAAAGGCCCGGGCGGCGTCATCCACTTCATGTTCGGTGAGCGCCAGACCGTCCGGGCCGTGGACCAGCCAGGGAGCCGGGGCAAACGGCGCCAGGGCCTCGCTCAGCACGACCGGGCCAGCGCCCGGGCCGCCGCCGCCATGAGGCGTGGAGAAGGTCTTGTGCAGGTTGATGTGCATGGCGTCGACGCCCAGGTCGCCTGGCCGCACCCGGCCGACAATGGCGTTGAAATTGGCCCCGTCGCAGTAAAAGAACGCCCCTGCCGCATGGGTCAGCCGGGCGATCTCGATGATGTCCCTCTCGAACAGACCGCAGGTATTGGGGTTGGTGACCATGATGGCCGCTACATCCGGGCCAAGCTTGGCTTCAAGATCGGCCAGATCGACCCGGCCGTCAGCAGTCTGGGCGATTTCCCGGACCGAATAGCCGACGAAGGCGGCGGTCGCCGGGTTGGTGCCATGGGCGCTGGTCGGGACCAGCACCACCTTGCGGGCGTCGTCGCCCCGGGCTTCATGGGCGGCCCGGATGGCCAGGATGCCGCAGAGCTCGCCATGGGCGCCGGCCTTGGGGGTGAGGGCCACGGCCGGCATGCCGGTCAGGGTCTTCAGCCAATGGGCCAGACGGTCCATCAGCTCCAGGGCGCCCGGGACGGTCGATTGCGGCTGAAGGGGATGAATGTCGGCAAAGCCCGGCAATCGCGCCAGCTTCTCGTTGAGCCGGGGATTGTGCTTCATGGTGCAACTGCCCAGCGGATAGAGCGCCAGGTCGATGGCGTGGTTCTTCTGGCTGAGACGCACATAGTGGCGCATGGCCTCGGGCTCGGAGAGACCGGGCAGGCCGATGGCCTCCTGCCGCACCAGATCGCCCAGATCATCCGCCGACAGGTCAGGCTCAGGCAGATCAACTCCGGTCTTGAACCAGCCATCGCGCTCGAAGACCAGGGCCTCGTCCTGCAACAGGCCGCGCCCACCGGTCAGGGAGGCAAAGGCGCCCGTTCCGGCGTCGCTGTTGGGGGCCGTGGGGCGTCCCACGCTATTCATGCTCATGACAGCACCTCGGTCAGGGCCAGCCGGAAGGCGTTGATGTCGTCGTCGGTGACGGTCTCGGTGGCGCAGACCAGCAGGACGTCGTCCAGCCCGGCCTGCGGATCCAGCCGGCTGTAGGGCACGCCGGCCAGGACGCCGCGCCCGGCCAGGGCCTCGACCGCCTCGGCGGCGGGCATGGGCAGTCGCACGGCGAACTCGTTGAAGAACCGGTGGGTCAGGATTTCCACGCCGGGGACGGTCGCCAGGGCGTCGCGGGTGCGCAGGGCCTGCTGGTGGTTCAGCAGGGCGAGACGACGCAGTCCCTGTTCGCCCAGCAGCGACATGTGGATGCTGAAGGCCAGGGCGCAGAGGCCGGAATTGGTACAGATGTTGGAGGTGGCCTTGTCCCGGCGGATATGCTGCTCGCGGGTGGACAGGGTGAGCACAAAGCCCCGGCGGCCATCTGCGTCGACGGTCTCACCGCACAGCCGGCCCGGCGCCTGGCGCACCAGCTTTTCCCGGCAGGCGAACAGCCCGACATAGGGGCCCCCGAAGTTCAGGGCATTGCCGATGGACTGACCCTCGGCCACGGCGATGTCGGCGCCCATGTCGCCAGGCGACTTCAGCAGGCCGTAGGATACGGCCTCCGTGGTCACCACGATCAGCAGGGCCCCGGCGGCGTGGGCGGCCTGGGCGATCTTTGAAACGTCGGTGGCGGTTCCGAAGACGTTGGGGGTCTGGACAACGACGCAGGCTGTCTGGGGAGTGATCCGGGCGACCACCGCATCCTCGGCGTCCACGGCCGGGGCCAGGCGCTCTGTCGTCACTCCCGCGACATGGGCCAGGGTCTCGATCGTCCGGACATAGTGTGGGTGCACCCCACCGGACATCACCGCATGGCTGCGGCGAGTGACCCTGCTGGCCATCATCACCGCCTCGGCGGCGGCGGTGGATCCGTCATAGAGGGAAGCATTTGCCACCTCCATGCCGGTCAGGGCCGCGACCTGGGTCTGGAACTCGAACAGCACCTGCAAGGTGCCCTGGGCGATTTCCGGCTGATAGGGGGTGTAGCTGGTCAGATACTCGGACCGCTGGATGATATGGTCCACCGTGGCCGGCACATGATGGCGATAGGCGCCCGCGCCGCAGAAGAACGGCCCGGAACCTGCAGACCGGTTACGCGCCGCCAGGGCGGTCAGCTCCCGCTCGACCTCCAGTTCCCCGGCGACCCGGGGCAGGTCGACGGGACCGGGCAACACTGCCGAGGCGGGCACATCGACAAACAGATCGTCGATGCTGTCGGCGCCGATGGCGCCCAGCATCTGGCGGCGATCTTCGGGGGTCAGGGGCAGATAGCGCATGGGCGTCAGAGGGTCCCCAGATAGGCGTCGTAGGCCGCCCGGTCCATCAGGGCCTCGACCTGGGCGGGATCGTTCAGTTTCACCCTGGCGAACCAGCCGCCCTGCTCGGGATCGGCATTGACGGTCTCGGGGGAGTCGCCAAGCCCGGTATTGGCCTCGACCACCTCTCCGGAAACCGGGGCATAGACGTCACTGGCCGCCTTGACGCTTTCGACCACGGCGAAGCCTTCGCCCTGGACGACGGTCTTGCCGACATCGGGGGTTTCGACAAACACCACGTCACCCAGTTGCTGGGCGGCATAGGCGGTGATTCCGACGGTGGCCACGCCGTCCTCGACGACGACCCACTCATGATCCTTGGTGAAACGCATGGGGCTCTCCGGGTTCAAGGCTTGCGGACATAGCGATGGGGAACAAAGGGCATGGCCACGACCTCGGCGGCGCCGGCCCGGCTGCGGACCAGGACGTTGAGGCGGGTTCCGATGGCGGCCTGGGCGGGCGGGACGTAGCCCATGGCGATGGCGCAGCCGAGGGACGGCGCAAAGCCGCCGCTGGTCACCATGCCGATGACGGCGCCGGCCACGTCAGCAATCTCGGCGCCTTCGCGGGCCGGGGCGCCTTCCAGGATCTTCAAGCCGACCCGAACCCGAGCAGGGCCTTCGGCCAGTTCGCGGGTGATCCGGGCGGCGCCCGGGAAGTCCCCGGCATCGCGGCGCTTGCGGGCCACGGCAAAGGTCAGGGCCGCCTCGACCGGGCTGGTGGTCTCGTCGATGTCATGGCCATAGAGCGGCAGGCCGGCCTCAAGCCGAAGGGAGTCCCGGGCGCCGAGGCCCACGGGCTTGACCCTGGGATCGGCCAACAGCATGTCCCAGACCGCTCGGGCCGCGCCTTCGGGGACCGAAATCTCGAACCCGTCCTCGCCAGTATAGCCGGAGCGGGAAATGATGGCGTCCAGGCCGAAGGCGCTCATCCGGCGGCATTCCATGAACGCCATTCCGGCGATGTCCGGCGCATGGACGATCAGGGCTTCGGCGGCGTCCGGTCCCTGCAGGGCGAGCAGGGCCCGGTCCTCCAGTCGTTCGATCCGAACCTGTCCGGCCAGTTCGTTGTCGATAAAGGCGAAATCGCCATCCTTGCAGGCGCCATTGACCACCAGGAACAGGCCGTCATCGTCGGGCCTTGCCCCCATCAGATCATCGACAATGCCGCCCTTCTTGTTGAGCAGCAGGCTGTAGCGCTGCCTGCCGGGGGCCAGACCGATGAAGTCTCCAGGCGTCACATCCTCGAAGGCCGACAGGGGCGAGACGCCCCGCAACCGGGCCTGGCCCATATGGCTGACGTCGAACAACCCGGCGTGCGAGCGCGTCCAGAGATGCTCTTTCAGGACCCCGTCACTGTACTGCACAGGCATGGAATAGCCGGCAAACGGCACCATGCGGGCGCCGGCGTCCCGATGGGCCTGGTACAGCGGGGTCGTCTTGAGGGTCTCGTCGCTCACGCTGTCGGCTCCACGGGGTCATCGCGTCACGCCCGGCGAGATGCCGGTCGTTTCGCCCCCGCTGTCCTTGGGCCTGAGAGATTTCGGACCGGCGTGGCCAACAGCCAGCGGTCCTTGCTCCTTCGGCGAGCCGCATGCCGCGACTCTTTCCAGCGTTTCTAGGCTCGCGCGGTCCTTTTGCCTGAGCGTTTCCGGGGCGGTTGCGCCTTCGGCCTCGGGATAAAGCACCCCGATGTCTCCCGCGAGAGCAGGGCCTAGGTGCTTGAGACGCGCCTGCAAGTCAAGGCGGGCTTTGGCGACAGATTATGCAATCCTCGCACTTGCCCGAAATCGGGCACAGGCCGCTCCATCCGAAGCCCCACATGGTTCCCATCGCCGTGTCAGCCCTCTACTGTCCCGGAAAATCACGGATCGGGGGAGGGTCTGACCATGAAATTGTTGGCGAGGCTGGGACTGGGGATCGGCGCCCTTGTGGTGCTGCTGGTGGGCGTGGTGCTGGTTCGGACCGTCACCTATCGCGCCCCGGCCGCGGTTGATTTGGCAGCGGTCAAGCTTGCCGCCGCGCCGATCATCGACCAGGCGGCGGCGGCCCTGCATCTGTCCCAGGCCATCCAGATTCGCACGATCAGCCACCAGGACAAGGCGGACAACCAGTTGGCCGAATGGGACCGGCTGCATGACTGGCTGGCGACGACCTATCCCGTCAGCCATGCGACCATGACCCGTGAAATCGTGGCCGGACATACGCTCGTCTATACCTGGGCAGGGTCCGATCCGGCCCTCAAGCCCATCGTGCTGATGGCCCACCAGGATGTGGTGCCGATCACCCCTGGATCGGAGAAGGACTGGACCCATCCTGCCTTTGACGGGGTGATCGCCGATGGCGCGGTCTGGGGCCGGGGCTCCATCGACGACAAGGGCAGCCTGGTCACCCTGTTCGAGGGGGTGGAGGCCCTGGCAAAGGCCGGCTTCAAGCCCCGCCGGACGGTGATCATCGTCTCCGGCCACGATGAGGAGGCCGGGGGAACCGGCGCCCAGGCGGCGGCCAAGTTGCTGAAATCGCGTGGAGTCCAGGCCCATTTTGTCCTCGATGAGGGCATGGCCACCGTGGCGGACTTCCCGTTGCTGGGCCGGCCCGTGGCCATCGTCGGCATTGCCGAAAAGGGCTATGCGACCCTGCGGGTCACGGCCCCGGCGCCCGGCGGCCATTCTTCGGCCCCGCCGAAGGAAACCGGCGTCCAGGTCCTGGCCCGGGCCATTACCGCCATCACCGACAATGCCTTTCCCATGAAGTTCCAGGGGCCTGGCGCCCAGATGGTCAAGGCCATCGCGCCAGAGGCCTCCTTTGTCGTGAAGATGGCGGCCGCCAATGAATGGCTGTTCGGCCCCCTGCTTGTCAGCCAGATCGGAGCCACCCCGGCCGGAGCCGCCACCCTGCACACCACCATCGCCCCGACCATGCTGAAGGGCAGTCCCAAGGAAAACGTCCTGCCGCAGGACGCGACCGCCTGGATCAACTACCGCATTGCGCCCGGCCAGACCCCGGATCAGGTGATTGCCCGGGCGCGGGAGGTGACCAAGGGCCTCAAGGTCGTCATGGAGTGGGACCGCCCGCCCAACAGCCCCTCGCCGGTCTCTTCCACCCAGTCGGAGGGCTGGAAACTGGTCGCGGCCCTGGCCTCGGACGGCGGAAAAGTGCCGGTGGCGCCCGGCCTGGTCACGGCCGGCACCGACAGCCGCTACATGACGCCTATCGCCAGCGACATCTACCGCTTCCAGCCCCTGGTCGCCTCGGTGAAGGACCTGGGCATGATCCATGGCACCAACGAGAAGATGTCCCTGGAGAACCTCGGCCGCATGACGACCTTCTATGCCCGACTGGTGGCTTCGGCGGCAGGGTAGGGGGCGTTT
>CAMAVA010000099.1 GCA_945861515.1 Brevundimonas vancanneytii
GTGGATCGCCGAACACCGGCCCGATGCCATTGTCCTGGCCGCCGCGCGGGTCGGCGGCATCCTGGTCAATGATCGGCAGCCGGCGGATTTTCTCCACGATAACCTGGTCATCCAGACCAACGTCCTGGAAGCGGCCTACCGGACCGGAGTCCCCCGGGTGCTGGTCCTGGGCTCCAGCTGCATCTATCCCAAGTTCGCGCCCCAGCCGATCGTCGAGGAAGCCCTGCTGACCGGGCCACTGGAGCCGACCAACAGCTGGTATGCGGTGGCGAAGATCGCCGGCATCAAGCTGGCCCAGGCCTATCGCCGCCAGCATGACTGCGATTTCATCTCGGCCATGCCGACCAATCTCTACGGGCCTGGCGACAATTTCGACCTGCACAGCGGCCACGTCCTGCCTGCCCTGATCCGCAAGGCGCATGAAGCCCAGGAGGCCGACGCCGAGGCCCTGACCATCTGGGGCACGGGATCGCCCCGCCGCGAATTCCTGCATGTCGAGGACTGCGCCGACGCCCTGGTCCATCTGCTGAAGGTCTATTCCGGTGAACTTCACATCAATGTCGGGTCGGGCGATGACCTGACGATTCGCGACCTGGCCGCCCTGGTCTGCGATGTGGTCGGGTTCGAAGGCCGTATCGACTGCGATACCAGCAAGCCGGACGGAACCCCCCGCAAGCTGATGAGCGCCGACCGCATCCGCGCCATGGGCTGGGCTCCGACCATACCCCTGCGCGAGGGTATCGCCTCCACCTATCAGTGGTTCCTGGCCAATGCCGTCTGACGCCGCCCTGAACCCGACCTGCTATGATGTCCTGGGTGTGCCAGTGTCCGTCACCACATTGGCGAGGGCCGCCGCCACAATCGAGGGCTGGGCCGCGGATAGCCAGGGCCGGTTTGTCTGTGTCCGGGACGTTCACGGCATCGTGCAGGCCGTGGATGACCCGCGGCTGGCCGACCTGCATCGACAGGCCGCCATGGTCACCCCCGACGGCATGCCCCTGGTCTGGCTGGGCCGACGGGCGGGACATCCCGTTGAGCGCACCTGCGGGCCAGAGTTGATGAACCAGGTCATGGCCCATTCGGCCATCAGTGGACTGCGGCACTACTTCTATGGCGGCAGGCCGGGGATCGCCGACCGGCTGAAAGCGGCGTTCGAAGGCCGGTATCCAGGCATTGCGGTGGTTGGACTGGAAACCCCGCCCTTTAGCGATCTCTGCGACCAGCAACTGGCCGAACTTTCGGGGCGCATCGCCGCGAGCGACGCCGATGTTGTCTGGATCGGCCTGCCGACCCCCAAACAGGAATTTCTGATGCAGCGGCTGGCCCCCCTGACCCGGGCCACCGTGATCGGCGTTGGCGCCGCCTTCGACTTCCATACTGGAGCGGTGCGCCGGGCGCCGCGCTGGATGCAGAAGGCCGGGCTGGAGTTCCTGTTCCGGCTGGCCAGCGACCCCCGCCGCCTTTGGCGTCGCTACCTGATCAAGGTGCCCCGGTTCGTCTGGCTGGTCGCGACGCAGCGAAGGGAGGCCGGCCGATGAGCAAGGCGGGTCGCAAGGACCGGGACGACCGGCCGGATCGCAGCGGCGAGGGCCGGCGGGCGGGCGCATGCGAATTCCTGGTCAAGACCCGGATCGCCGTGGTGATCGTCTGCCACAACCGTCGAGACACCACGCTGCGGTGCCTGCGCAGCCTGCATGACGAAGGCAGCCCCAATGTGACGTTCGACCTCTTCCTGCTTGATGACGGCTCCACAGACGGCACGGCGACGGCCGTCCTCGAAGAGTTCCCGCAGACCCACATCCTGCCCGGCACGGGTAATCTATTCTGGGGCGGCGGCATGCGGGTCGCCATGCAGGCCGCCCTGGGCAGTCAATTCGACTTCATGCTCTGGCTCAATGATGACGTTGTGCTGCGGCCCCGGGCGATCGTTCGCATGCTCAAGGCCCATGATGACGCCTGCTCCGTCAGCGACAATGACTTGAATGTTGTGGTCGGCTGCATGCAGGATCCGGAGACCAAGCTGATCAGCTACTCCGGCTTCCTGAATTCGAGCCGCTGGCACCCCACCCGCCTGCACAAGGTCGTGCCCTCCCGGTCCGAGCCCATGACCTGTGACACCCTCAACGGAAACCTGGTTCTCGTGCCGCGGATCGTCGTCGACCGGATCGGCATCATCGATGCGGCCTTTCCCTATCGACTGGGTGATATCGACTACGGATACCGGGTTCTGCGCGCGGGTGGCCAAGTGGTCGTAGCGCCAGGCTTCGCGGGATACTGCGGGCTGGAAAAGCGGGCAGGTCCGCCGTCAGGATTGCTGGCCCGGATTCGCTACCTCGGCTCCTCCTGGGAAATCTCGTTCCGGCCCTGGCTGATCTTCCTCTGGCGATACGCAGGCTGGCTCAGTTTGCCACTGCTGATCGGAATCTATGGCAAGGCGCTGCTCTCGAGGTCCTCGAGGTGATGAGTTTGCCACCGCAGCGCAACCCCAACCTGGCGGCGCCTCGCCTCTTATGGATGGACAGGGCGCTGGGGAACGTCCAGCGCAAGGACTTGGCAGACCGGCAGTTTCGTCCACGGACAGCAACCGCTCCGCCGAAGGTGATCGATCTGCTTGCCCTGTTCTTCATTACAGTAGCCACAGTTCACTGTTCCGGCGCATGGTTCTGGCCGCAGAACTCTACCGACAGCATTGTCGTTGAGCAGATTTTTGGAACCGAGTTCAAGTATCTGGTATATGCAACATATTGTTCTACGGCGATGATCGGCCTCTATAAAGCTTTTGGTCGAGCCGATATTCGGGTTTCGGTATTTTTTATTCAGGTTCTGACAGTATCTATATCGGCTTCATTCGGTGGAAGCGCCTTCTACGGCGCACAGGCTCTTGTATCGGTCCTGGGCATGTCGTTCGGCGCCTATGCCGCCGTGCGACTGCTGGGTCATGAGCGCGCCTTCAACTGGATGATCGCAACCTTTACGGTGATCCTGGCGGCCTCTGTCCTGTTGTCTGTCCTGATGCCATCGGTGGGAACCCACGCCGGCCTGTATTTCCCAGGCCAATGGCGTGGCGCTTTCGGACACAAGAACCAACTCGGGTTTCTGGCGGCCATGACCTTGCTGCTCGTCCTGCCGACCATGAACTGGAGGCCCTTGTGGCAGTCGCTGACAGCCCTGGCCCTCGCCCTGCTTTGTCTCACTATGGCCCGGTCCGGTTCATCGATCATTCTGTTCATGTTCGGATCGGTGATCTTCTTCTCAGTGCTGTTCATGCGGAAACTGAAATCAGATCATGCGATTATTATTGTCATTGTCGCCCTGTCACTTATTGTGGCTTTTGTTCTCAAGGATTTTATTCTTTCCTTCATTTCGCTTGCCCTCGAGAAGGACAGAACCTTTTCTGGTCGGACCGCAATCTGGCAAAAAATGCTGCAACTTGGCAACGAGCAGCCCTTTTTCGGACATGGCCCCTACTACCTCGCGATCGACACGCAGTTTCTCGAGAGAGCGCGATCGGCCTTGAATTTTCCCCAGCTTAGAAGTGCGCACAATTCATATATAGAGAACATAATTGAATTTGGATATATTGGACTGATTATATTTTTATCACCTATTTCCTCGATTATCATGAAGTGGATCTTTGAAAGAAATATGGATCAGACAAGATATTATATAACTATATCGCTTTCGCCCATTTTATTGTATTTTACTGTTGAATCAACAAATCGGCTTTATACGGGCGTTGCGACGCTCGTCATAAACATTCTGTTTTGCGCTCGGCAACCTGCCTTCCGCCGTCGGCCTCGGATCGGGATGCCGCCCCATGGCTGAGTTCGAGTTCCGGCGTTCGCGGCAGGCTGCAGGCTGGCTCCGCAGGAAGGGTGTTGTCACCTATGGTTCAAGCTTGGCGGTTCTGGTCGCGACGCCGGCGATCCAGTTCTTCACCTTCCTCCTGACGGGCAGGGCCCTGGGGTTGGAGGCCTTCGGAACCTTGACGCTCTTCCAGTCCACGATCGCCGTTTTTGTCGAACTGGCCGGCCTCGGAATGTCTGAAGTCCTTATCCGCGATGTCGCCAGATTCCGCCAAAGCTATCCTGCCGCGCTGTACCGCCTGATTGTCATCGCGGTCCTCTCATCTTTCTTGGCGGTGGCGCTCAACGCTGCCAGCCAAGTCTATTTGACGAAACCGGACGGGGCCTGGCTGCTGGCTGCGGCTTTCGGAGCCATCGAGATACCGGGGCAGCGGGTGTTGATCGCCTGGGAACACATTGGCATGGCGCATCAGAACTTCCGGTTTGCCAATGCCGCCCGGATACTTCCGTCCCTGGCGAGACTGGCCTCCACCCTAGTTGTTTTGGCTCTGATCGGCGCGACAATCGAAAACATAGTTCTGGGTTTCATGACCGGAACGATCCTGTCTTCGATCTTGCTGACGGCGGTCGGTGTCAAGCTTTTTGGTCTCCCGGAAAGGGTCCAGATCTCCGGATCCATTCTGACTGGCTTGCCCTTTGCCTTGAACCAAACCTTGAGAGCAGTTCAGGGAAATATTGATCGACTGATTGTTTCTGTATTCCTTCCTGCAGGAAGCCTGGCCATCTACGTGACGGCGCTCAAATTCTGGCAAGTCGCCATGTTGCCCATCAGTGCTGTGCTTCGCATGGCCTATCCGATAATGTTTTCCAAGGGTCAGGACTCCAGGGCGGCCCTCAGGCGATTTTCGCTGCGTCTGGCTGTCGTCGTGCTGTTCTCGGCGCTCTTAATGGCCTCCGCCCTCTTCGCCTTTGCCGAACTGCTGCCCCTGGTGATGGGGCCAGACTATCTGGCGAGCGCGCCGCTGTTGCGACTGGTCAGTTTTGCCCTTGTTCCTGCGGCGCTAGCCTATGTCGGGGCCGATATTCTGGTTGGCCTCGACCGGGCCTACTGGCGGGTTGGGCTTCTGACCGGCTCCGTCCTGCTTCAATCAGCAGCCCTGTTTGTCCTCTGTCCCATGATCGGCCTGCTCGGCGCAGTGGCAGCTCTATACATTTCGAGCACGGTGTTCGCCGCCGGCAGCTGGGGCTTCAGCATCTGGAGTCTAAACAGAAAATGATGCGCCCGCGGGTGATCATGGAGCCGGCGCGCAGTCCGCCGCATCTGAACAAGTACATTGATATCGTGGTTCGCAGTCTCGAACGCGAGGGTATCGATGTAATCGGATCATCATTACTCCCAAGATCGGCCGGCGCTGTTCATATTCACTGGCCTGAGCATCTGTTTCAGCCCGCTTCGCTGTCCGGCAGGCTCGGACTGTGCAGGGTGCGCGCTAGGACCTTCCTGCGCCACATCGATCATGTCAGAAGCATGGGGGGAAGACTGGTTTGGACGGTCCACAATCTTGAGCCGCATCGACAGCTGACGGGCCAGATGGGAGCCGATCTGCTCGAGTTCGAGTCGGCGTTGCTGCAGCGGCTGGACGTCTTTGCATCTCTCACGGATGCGGGCGTGGCCTTGGCCAGGGACCGCATTCCGGGCTTGCGGAAAGTGCCGGCCATTGTCGCACGCCATCCGCATTATCGCTCGATCGAACATGGCAGGACCCCGCCATTCTGCCGTTCGGTGCTTGGTCTTTCGGAAGAGGCCTGGGTGATCGGGATCATCGGCGTGGCGTCCCGCTACAAGGGCGTCATCGCGCTTGCAGAGGCATTTTCCGGGTCGCGCGATCCTCGTCTCCGGCTGTTTGTGGCCGGGGCTGCCGACGTGACGGATAGGCTTCTGCTCGGCTCATTGGCCGCGAAGGATCCGCGTATCGTCCTTCGCTTCGAACACCTTTCTGACGCCCAGGTGGTTGGCCTTCATCGTCTGGTTGATGCTGTGGCGTTCAACGGAGGCGGTCTGAATTCAGGGAGCATTGTCATGGCGTTGTCCCAGAACCTGCCGCTGATTGCGCCGATGTCGGCGGTGAATGCCGAGATGGCCCGGCTGGTAGGACCGGAATGGACGGCCCTGTTCACCCCCCCCCTCTCTTCTGAAGGTTTCCAAGCGGCGGTCGAAACGCTCAGGAGCGGCAGGCGGGAATCGGTCTGCCCCATGGACGCTTTCGCCCCGTCATTGGGGGCCAAGGCGCTGGCGCAGGCCTATTTCGGCGACCTTCCTCAGGCCACGCTCAGCGAAAATGATCCGTGCAACAAGAGGGTGGCGACGTCGTGAGAATCTCGGGCTTGTTGGGCATGGTGGATGCCCTGGATGTGAAACTTTGCCGGATGGGCATGCTTTCGTCTGCCTCCTGGCGACAGGTCCAATCCGGAAGGATCAGAAATCTCTATGCCGGTCGTCTAAGTCGCTCGGAGCCCCAGTTCGGAAAATTCCTCGGACTGACCCCCTATGCTGCATCCAGTCACAATATCTGCCACGATCTGCAGACTGTATTTCCGTTGGAGGACAATTCGGTCGACATATTCCAGTCACAGGACGTTTTCGAACATATAGAATACGAGAACATATTAAGTGTTATAAATGAAATATATAGGATTCTTAAGCCGGGTGGGTTGTTTCGCCTCAGCCTGCCCGACTATAGGGCCGATCTATATTGGGAACGGAGCGTGAAGGACGCAGGGGGAAATTTGCTCTTTGATCCCGGCGGCGGCGGGGCGTTCGTCGATGGGCGCGTCGTCGGGGGCGGCCATCTCTGGTTTCCCGACCACGAGAATGTTCAGGCTCTTTTTTCCGCTTCAGCCTTTTCGGAGGACAGGCGGGCCAGGGTGGACTTTCTTCACTACAATCGATCCGACGGTCGGGGAGTTCTGGAGCGGATCGACTACAGCAAGGGGTACATAAAGCGCACCCCCGACCATGATCATCGCGTCACCGGTTCCGGGCAGGCGCTTTCGCTTGTGGTGGACGCAGTCAAGGGATGTCCGAGATTCTAGCAGCCGGCTCATTCACCCCCGGTTCAGCCGCCCGCCTCTATCCATCGATCCGTGGCCGGGGCGTTGCAATCTTCCGTCCCTCGAAAGCGGCGCCCCTGGCCACACAGGACGAAGGCAAGGTCTTCCTGGAGGCGCGTCTCCCTCATGCACGGGGAGGCGCGCTGTCCTGTTTGCGGCGCAAGGATATTGCGCTTGACCGGCGCAGCGGGCAGGTTCCGCCGATGTCGCCACCCCGAGCCCGCCCTGCCGACCTGGCGACCCTCTGGAGAGAGGCGGATCCTGTCCATTGGCTGCGGCTTGGCCTGTCGGTGGCCGGCAAGGCCCTGTCTCGGCTCTGGGGCCGGGACGTCATGCTCTATGTCGGCGGGGTGTCCTTCTGGGCCATGCTGGCGGCCTTTCCGGCCATTGCCATCGGCATGGGCCTGTTCGGCCTGCTGGCCGATCCCGACGAGATTGCCCGCCGGGCCGACAGCCTGACTGGCATGATGCCGCCCGGCGCCCGGGCCCTGTTCGAGCAGGAACTGGTGCGCCTGGCCCATGCGCCCCTGCGGGCCGTGTCAGCCCAGAGCGCCGTCGCCCTGGTGATCGGCGGCTATGCGGCCCATCGGGGCTTCAAGGCCCTGCTGGCGGGCCTGTCCTTCATCCATGACGAGGAAAACCAGCGGGGATTCTTCGGATTCAACTTCATGGCCCTGGTGGTGCTGATCAGCGCCTTTGTCCTGATGGGCGTGGTCTCGGCCCTGTTCCTGATGCTGCGTCTGATGGCGGCGGCGATCAACCTCGAGCCCCTGGCCGGGGCCTGGTGGCTGTACAGCGAATGGACCTGGACCAGCCTGGGCATGACCCTCGCCATGACCCTGATCTTTCGCTACGCCATGTCCCGCGAGCCAGTCGCCTGGCGGGCCTCGTTGATCGGCGGCGCGGCGGCCGCTGCCCTCTCTGTCGGGGCCAGCTGGGCCAGCGCCTTCTATGTCGAGACCATCGCCCACCTCGGCGCCACCTACGGCTCGGTCTCTGCTGTGGTGGTTTTCCTGATCTGGCTGTCCTGGAACGTCAATGCGGTCTTCCTGGGCGGCGCCCTCGCTACCGAGGTGGAGGTTGCGCTCGGCGAACACAGCGCCGCCAAGGCCACGGCGCCGAGCGGCTAGCCCAGTTTTCGAACGACAAAGGCCCGCCAGCCGCCCAGGTCGCGGCTGTCCAGAAGGACGTGGTCCGCCTGGCTGACAAAATGCGGCACATCGATCCTGGCCATGGGATCATCGGCCAGCAGGCAAACGGTCTGTCCGGCCTTCAGGCCTTCCAGGGCCCGGCGCAGCCGCAGGGTCGGCACAGGGCAATGATGGCCCCGGGCATCGAGGGTCAGGTCGGCGACCGGCAGCGCCAGTTCGGGCCGGTCGTCATCTGGCGGCGCGGTGTCCAGGGCGTGGCTCCAGGCAGGGTCCGTCCTATTGGCGCTCCCTGACCTGAACAGCAAGCCAAGATGAGGGATGCAGGATGCGGAAACAGCCGCTAGGGTCGGCGCTTGGTGTCTGATGTCGGGGTTTTCCATGCGCAAGGTCTGGGGTGCGGCGTTTGCTGCGGTGTTGGCGGCAGTCGTCTCGACGGAGGCTGTCCTTGCAGCCCCCAAGCCCAAGGCCGATCCGCCCAGATGGGACGTCAATGCGCCCCCCGGACCAGCGAGCGACGTGCCCATCGACACCCGCACCGGCACCTGGCTGTCAGTGGATATCAGTCCCGACGGCAAGGACATCGTCTTTGACCTGCTGGGCGATCTCTATGTGATCCCCGCTGCGGGAGGCGAGGCCAGGGCCCTGACCACCGGCATCGCCTGGGACATGCAGCCCCGCTATTCACCCAATGGCCGCTGGATCGCCTTCACCAGCGACCGGGGCGGCGGCGACAACATCTGGATCATCGACCGGGACGGCGGCAATCCGCGTCAGGTGTCGAAGGAAAGCTTCCGGCTCCTGAACCAGCCCAGCTGGACTCCTGACAGCGAATTTGTCGTGGCCCGCAAGCACTTCACCTCCGGACGGTCGCTTGGGGCAGGGGAGATGTGGCTCTACCACCGTTCCGGCGGCGACGGCGTACAGATGACCAAGCGCCGCA
Source organism: Brevundimonas vancanneytii (assembly GCA_945861515.1). Taxonomy (GTDB): domain Bacteria; phylum Pseudomonadota; class Alphaproteobacteria; order Caulobacterales; family Caulobacteraceae; genus Caulobacter; species Caulobacter vancanneytii_A. The sequence continues at coordinate 9,009 of CAMAVA010000099.1, forward strand.
CCGAACAGAAGGACAGCAACGAGCCCGCCTTCTCCCCGGACGGCCGCTATCTCTACTACAGCGATGACGCCACGCCGGGCGGGACCTTCGCCTACAGCAAGGACCCCAACACCCAGATCTATGTGATCCAGCGGCTGGATCGCCAGACCGGCGAGACCGAGGCCCTGGTGACCGGTCCGGGCGGCTCCATCCGCCCGACCCCTTCGCCGGACGGCAAGAGCCTCGCCTTCATCCGGCGGGTTCGCTACCAGTCCACCCTGTTCATCCGCGACCTGGAATCCGGCCGCGAGACCCCGATCTACAGCGCCCTGGACCGGGACATGCAGGAGACCTGGGCCGTCCACGGGGTCTATCCGGCCATGGCCTGGACCCCCGACAACCGCGCCATCATCCTCTGGGCCAAGGGCCGCATCTGGCGGATTGACGCCGCCACCGGGGCGGCCACCGACATTCCCTTCCATGTGAAGGCCACCCGGCGGATGGAAACCGCCGTCCGGGCGAAGGTCGAGGTCGCGCCCAAGGCCTTTGACGTCAAGATGCTGCGCTGGTCGGAGGTCTCTCCTGACGGCTCCCGGGTGGTCTATGAGGCGCTGGGCAAGCTCTGGATCAAGGACCTGTCCGGCGGCGCGCCCCGCCGGCTGACGGCCCAGGCCGACCATTTCGAACTCTACCCCTCCTGGTCGCGGGACGGAAAGTCGATCCTCTATTCGACCTGGAATGACCAGACCTTCGGTTCGATCCGGCTGGCAGCGGCCGCCGGCGGCGAGGGCAGGGTGATCACCGCAAAACCCGGCCATTACGTCGAGCCTGTGCTGTCGCCGGATGGCGCCACGGTGGTCTACCGCACCGTCGCCGACGGTTACCTTACCAGCGCCCTCTGGAGCGGTCAGCCAGGCCTCTATGCGGTTCCCGTCTCCGGCGGGACGGGCAAGCTGATCACCCGCAGTGGCGTCCTGCCGCAGTTTGGCAAGGGCGGCGAGCGACTGTTCTTCATGGCCTATGAGGCCGAGGGCAAGCGCGCCCTGCATTCCATCCGGCTGGATGGAGGCGATGACCGCAGCCATCTGGTCAGCGCCAACGCCACCGAGTTTTCGGTGTCGCCCGACGAAAAGTGGGTGGCCTGGACCGAGCGATTCAACGCCTATGTCAGTCCCCTGGTCATCACCGGCCGGCCGGTCGATGTGGGGCCGGAGTCCAAGGCCCTGCCCACCACCCGCGTGACCCGCGACGCCGGCGAATGGCTGCACTGGTCGGGCGACAGCCAGCGCCTCTGGTGGTCCCTCGGCCCTCAGGTCTTCAGCCGGGACGTCAAGGACGCCTTCGCCTTCGTGGACGGCGCCCCCAAGGACCTGCCCAAGGCGCCGGAGACCGGCGTCAAGATCGGCTTCACCCAGCCCTATGACGCCCCGACCGGGCGTGTCGCCCTGACCGGCGCCCGCATCATCACCATGAAGGGTGACGAGGTCATCGAGCAGGGAACGATCGTTCTCCATGGCAACCGCATCGAGGCCATCGGCCCTGCCGCATCGGTCACTGTCCCGGCCGACGCCAAGGTGATCGACGCTGCCGGAAAGACCATCATCCCTGGGCTGGTCGACGCCCACTGGCATGGCTCCATGGGCTCGGACGAGATCATCCCGCAACAGAGCTGGATCAACTATGCCGCCCTGGCCTTCGGGGTCACCACGATCCACGACCCGTCCAACGACACCAGCGAGATCTTCGCCCAGAGCGAACTGGCCAAGGCCGGCGAGATTGTCGGGCCGCGCATCTTCTCGACCGGCACCATCCTCTATGGCGCCACCACGCCCTTCACCGCCAAGGTCGAGAGTCTGGACGACGCCCTGTCCCACCTGCGCCGGATGAAGGCGGTCGGGGCCTTCAGCGTCAAGAGTTACAACCAGCCCCGGCGAGAACAGCGCCAGCAGATCATCGAGGCGGCCCGGCAGCTGGATATCAGCGTGGTTCCGGAAGGCGGCTCGCTGTTCGAACACAACATGACCATGCTGATCGACGGCCATACGACCATCGAGCACTCGATCCCGGTCGAGGCCATCTATGATGACGTCAAGCAGCTCTGGTCGGCCTCGAAGACGGCCTATACCCCGACCCTGGTGGTCTCCTATGGGGGCAGTTCGGGAGAGAACTACTGGTACGAAACCACCAATGTCTGGGAAGACCCGATCCTCAGCAAATATGTACCGCGCCGCATCCTCGACGATCGCGCCCGCCGGCCCTTCAAGGCGCCGCCCGAAGAACTGAACCACATCCGGATCGCGCAGGTCGCCAAGACCTTGAACGACCTCGGGGTCTCGGTGCAGATCGGCGCCCATGGCCAGCGGGAAGGTCTGGGCGCCCATTGGGAGCTCTGGATGATGGCCCAGGGCGGCATGTCGCCGCTTCAGGTCCTGCGTGTCGGCACCCTGAACGGGGCCCGGGCCCTGGGCATGGACCGCGACATCGGATCGCTCGAGGTCGGGAAACTGGCAGATCTGGTGGTGCTGGACGCCAATCCGCTGGAGAATATCCGAAACACCACCTCGATCCGCTTCACGGTCATCAATGGCCGGGTCTTCGACAACGACATGAACGAGGTCGGGACCCGGATGAAGGCGCGCAAACCCTTCTGGTTCAAGGAGGCGGGCGGCGAGACCTGGGGACCGGGGGCAACCGCCTCGACCGGCCACAATGACGACTGAGGAGGGGGCCATGGCCGGACCGGAAGAGACCTTCGAAGTCATCAACAACGAGGCTGCCGGCCGGTTCGAGGTCCATCTCGACGGCGCCGTGGCCTATGCTGAGTACCGCCTTCTGGAAACCGGAATCCTGTTTCCCCACACGGAGGTGCCGACCGCCTTCGAGGGCAGGGGCGTCGGCGGCGCCCTGGTGCGCCATGCCATGGCCTTTGCACGTCAGCGGGGACAGAAGGTCATCCCCGTCTGCACCTTTTTTGCCGGCTATATCGCCCGGCATACGGAGTTCCACGACCTGGTCCATCCCCAGTACCGAAAGGCGCTGGGCT
>CAMAVA010000100.1 GCA_945861515.1 Brevundimonas vancanneytii
CTGTCGGGCCATGACACCCTGAAGGAAATGCGCGCCCGGGGCTTTGGCCAGCCGGTGGTGGTGCTGACCGCGTCCGGCGGGGTCGATATCGTGGTCAAGGCCATGCAGGCCGGGGCCTGCGACTTCTTCGTCAAGCCGGCCTCGCCCGAGCGGATCATCGTCTCGATCCGCAACGCCCTGTCCATGGGCGACCTGCGCACCGAGGTCGACCGGCTGAAGAAACATACCGGCGGGCGGGCCACCTTCGCCGACCTGATCGGCGAGTCCGGTCCCATGCGGATGGTCAAGCGGATGGGCGAGCGGGCGGCCAAGTCCTCCATCCCCGTCCTGATCACCGGCGAGAGCGGAGTCGGCAAGGAAGTCATCGCCCGGGCGGTGCATGGCAGTTCGGACCGGGCCGGCAAGCCCTTTGTCGCGGTCAACTGCGGCGCCATCCCCGAGAACCTGGTGGAAAGCATCCTGTTCGGCCACGAGAAGGGCAGCTTCACCGGGGCCTCGGACAAGCATCTGGGCAAGTTCCAGGAGGCCAATGGCGGGACCCTGTTCCTCGACGAGGTCGGGGAACTGCCGCTGGATATCCAGGTCAAGCTGCTGCGCGCCCTGCAGGAGAGCGAGATCGATCCCATCGGCGCCAAGCGCTCGGTGCGGGTCGACGCCCGAATCGTCTCGGCCACCAACCGCGACCTGGCCGTGGCCGTGTCCGAAGGCCGGTTCCGCGAGGACCTCTATTACCGCCTCAATGTCTTTCCCATCGAGGCCCCGGCCCTGCGCGAGCGGCGTGAGGATATCCCGGCCCTGATGGAGGCCTTCATCCGGCGGTTCAATGTCGAGGAGGGCAAGCGGGTGGTCGGCGCCTCGGCCGAAGCCATGGCCTGCCTGACCGCCTTCGACTGGCCGGGCAATGTGCGGCAGCTGGAAAACGCCGTCTACCGGGCCATCGTCCTGGCGGATTCTCCCTATCTGCAGCCCCATGACTTCCCGGCCATTTCCGGGATCAAGGCGCCGCCGCCCGAGATGCCGATGCCGGCCCTGGCCAGCCAGGTCCCTGTCGCCATCCCGACGGCGCAACAGCTTCTGGCCGACATGCCGGTCGAGGCGCCGGTCCGCATCCTCGATGCCAAGGGCCATCTGCGCACCCTGGAAGAGATCGAGCGCGACCTGATCCAGCACGCCATCGACATCTATGCCGGCCATATGAGCGAGGTGGCCCGTCGCCTGGGCATCGGCCGCTCGACCCTCTATCGCAAGGTCCGCGAACAGGGGATCGATGTGGACTTCAAGGAAGTGGGGTAGGGCGGGGATCTCTCCGTCAGGCTTCGAACGCCAGGGAGATGATGTCGCCGTCCGGGGTGAGGGCGGCGCGTTTCATGCCGGCGGAGACGTAAGGCATGGCCACGGCGCCATCTGCGCCAACGGCGATCAGGCCGCCGTCGCCGCCGAGCCTGCGAATCTGGGCCAGGACGGCGTCGGCGGCTTCGGCCAGGGACTGGCCGCCAAACCGCATGCGGTGTGCCAGCTGGGCGGCGGCGGCGACGCGGATGAAATACTCGCCCTGACCGGTGCAGGAGACGGCGGCGACCTCGTCGGCCCAGCAGCCGGCGCCGATCAGGGGGCTGTCGCCGACCCGGCCAGGCAGCTTGCCGAACACCCCGCCCGTTGAGGTGGCGGCGGCCAGCCGGCCCTGCTCGTCCCGGACCACGCAGCCGACCGTGCCATGCGACAGGGCGCCGGGCGGATGGTTGGACTCGAAGGTCCCGGCCCGGGTGTGCCAGGCGGCGGGGTCGGCGACCTGGGCCAGGCCCCGCTCCCGGCCGAAGGCGCCGGCCCCGGCGCCGGCCAGCATGACATGGGGGGTCTGGTCCATGACGGCCCGGGCGACATCGACGGGGCTCTCGAACCCTTCCAGGGCCGCCACGGACCCGGCCAGGCCGGTCGCGCCGTCCATCAGGGCTGCGTCCAGCTCATAGGCGCCTTGCGTATTGGGCGAGGCGCCCCGCCCGGCGACGTAAAGGCCTGACGCCTCCAGGGCCCGGGTGGTCTCGACCACCACCTCCAGGGCGGCGGCGCCCGCCCTCAGGCGATCGCGTCCGGCCTCGACCAGACCCCGCATATGGGCGATCTCGCGGCTGTAGTCGCGGCCAGCTTTGGCCCCGGCGCCGCCATGCAGAACCAGACTCAAACATTTGTTCGCCAACTTCGGTCTCCCGGCCTATGAACGCTGCAACAGCGGCGATAGCCTCGCCGGACTTAACAGATAAACGGGAGACTTGGCATGAAGGCGGTGCTCAGCAAGGTGGTTGGCGGACCCGAAACCCTGGTTGTGGAAGATGTTCCCAGCCCGGTGGCCGGTCCCGGCCAGGTGGTGCTGTCGATCAAGGCCTGCGGGGTCAACTACCCGGACGTGCTGATCATCCAGGACATGTACCAGTTCAAGCCGGCCCGGCCCTTCTCGCCCGGCGGCGAGGTTTCCGGGGTCATCAAGGAAGTCGGCGAGGGCGTCACGGCGGTGAAGCCGGGCGACCGGGTTCTGGCCAGCACCGGCAATGGCGGCATGGCCGAGGAGATCCTGATCGATCCTTCCCGCCTGACCCCGATCCCCGACTCCATGCCCTATGACGAGGCTGCGGCCTTCATGATGACCTATGGCACCAGCTGGTACGCGCTCAAGGATCGCGGCCATCTGAAGGCCGGGGAAACCCTGCTGGTCCTGGGCGCCGCCGGCGGCGTCGGCCTGGCGGCGGTGGAGCTGGGCAAGGCCATGGGCGCCCGGGTGATCGCGGCCGCCTCTTCCCAGGAAAAGGTCGACCTGGCCATTGCCCATGGCGCGGACGCCGGGGTGGTCTATCCGGTCGGTCCCTTCGACAAGGACGGGACCAAGGCCCTGGCCCAGCTGTTCAAGGACGCCTGCGGTCCCAAGGGCTGGGACGTGGCCTATGATGCGGTTGGCGGCGACTATGCCGAGGCCACCATCCGGGCCAGCGGCTGGGGCGGCCGATTCCTGGTGATCGGCTTCCCGGCCGGCATTCCCAAGGTGCCGTTGAACCTGACCCTGCTGAAGTCCTGCGACATCGTCGGGGTCTTCTGGGGCGCCGCCGTGGCCCGCGATCCGGCCGCTCACCAGGAAAATGTCCGCCAGCTGATGACCATGTACAGCGAGGGCAAGATCCGCCCCCATGTGTCGGAAACCTTCAGCCTGGACCGGGCCGGCGAAGCGATCGCCCATCTGGCGGCGCGCAAGGCCATGGGCAAGGTCGTGGTCGTTACCGAATAGCAGGGACTGACAGGGGACAGGCCGCCTCGCGGCTGGATCGGGCTCGCCCCGGACCAGGGTGTTGCCGGCGGTCGGTCCCCTTTCCGCACAAGACAGAAATCATCAGGGGAAGAGCGTCATGGCCGGCAGGCTTGAAGGTAAAATTGCGCTGATCACGGGCGCCGCTTCGGGCATCGGCCTGGGCGCCGTTGAACTGTTTGTCGCCGAGGGCGCCTGCGTGGTCGCCGCCGACATGCAGGACGAAAAGGGCGCCATGCTGCAGCAGCGCTTCCCGGAGACGGTGCGCTACATCCACTGCAATGTGACCCAGGAGGCCGATATCGCCCGGGCCGTGGCCCTGGCCGACAGCCAGTTTGGCGGCCTGGACATCCTGTTCAACAATGCGGGCCATGGCGGCAGCACCACCGGCGTGTCCGACATGGACGCTGACGGCTGGGACGCCACCTTCGCGCTGCTGGTCAAGGGCCCGGCCATGGGCATGAAACATGCCGTTCCGCTGATGCTGAAGCGTGGCGGCGGCAGCATCATCAACACCGCCTCCATTGCCGGACTGCAGGCCGGGTTCGGGCCCCTGGCCTATTCCTCGGCCAAATGCGCGGTCATCCACATGAGCCGCTGCGCCGCCGCCGAGCTGAGCCCGCAGAAGATCCGCGTCAACGCCATCTGCCCGGGCCTGATCGCCACCTCGATCTTCGGCGCCAGCATGGGCCTGCCCCGCGAAGTGGCTGACCAGATGGCCGCCCGGGTCGCGGAAGTGGGCGCCAAGGTGCAGCCGATCCCCAAGGCCGGAGCGCCGGACGACATCGCCCGGGCGGCCCTCTACCTCGCCAGCGACGACAGCGTCTTCGTGACCGGCACCCATATCGTCGTGGATGGCGGCATCACCATCGGCGGCCGCAGCAGCTGGGACCCGACGGCGGGCTCACCCATTCTCGAGGCCCTGGGAATCTCGGCGGAACAGGCCGAGCAGATGCGCGCCGCCAAGGCCGGATGACCAGGCAGGGCCCGACCGGCCAGGACCGGGCCTGACCATGCCGGAGGAGCTTCCCCCCACCGGCGTCTCCCGGGCCGGCGTTGCGGCGACCGCCGCAGCCGGGCCGTCGCGGCCCCGTCTGCCGCCCAATATCGAGGGCGCCCTGTGGATGCTGGCCTCGGCGCTGGGCTTCACGGTCATGACCAGCCTGATCAAGCTGCTGGGCGACGACTATCCGGCGGCGCTGCAGACCTTCTACCGCTCGGCGGCGGGCCTGATTGTCCTCCTGCCCCTGGTGGCCCGGGACTGGCGGGGGGCCTTTCGCACGACCCGGCCCGGCATCCTGCTGTTCCGCTCGGGGGTCGGCACGCTTGCCATGATCTTCAGCTTCTATGCCTTCCAGAAGCTGCCCCTGGCCGAGGCCAACGCCCTGTCCTTCACCCGCACCCTGTGGCTGGCGCCGCTGGCCTTCTTCATCCTGCGGGAACCCCTGGGCCCCTGGCGGATCGGCGCGGCCGTCCTGGGGTTTGCCGGGGTGCTGGTCATGCTGTCGCCCGGTTTCACAGGAAGCGGGCATCCCTTCGGGCTGGCCCAGATCGCGGCCCTGGCCTCGGCCGCCATGTTCGCCATGACCATCACCGGCATGAAGGTCATGACCCGCGACCACAGCCCCTTCACCCTGCTGGTCTATGCCGCCGTCCTGGGTGTCGCCTTCTCCGTGCCCCCGGCGCTGTTCGTCTGGCGCTGGCCCAGTCTGCCGGACCTGGGACTGCTGGCCGCCATGGGGGTGATGGGGACGATCACCCAGGGCTGCTACATCAAGGGCATGCAGATCGGCGACGCCGGCGCCATGGCCCCCATCGACTATACCCGGCTGGTCTTCACCGCCCTGGTCGGTTTCGCGGTCTTCCACGAGATTCCCGGCTGGACCACCATCGTCGGGGCCGTGATCGTGGTGGTCTCCACCCTGGTCATCACCCTGCGCGAACAGCAGCAGGCGCGGGCGGCCCGGCGGGCAGCGTCGGACGCGGGGCCGTCCAATCCGGCTACGGGGGCGGATGGGTAATTGCGGAGGCGAACGCCAGGTGGGCGACGCAGGACGTCATCCAGATCTGCACCCCTATGTACCGCGGAGACATCACCATTCGGGAGCCCTTGAACCGGCTGGCTGCGTACCATCCGGCAGCGCCCACCAACAGGAAAGCACCGTTGGCGCGGCCAAAGCCCTGTGTGGAGATCGTCACGCCGGCGGCCGCCAGCAAAGTCACTGCCACGGCTCCGGCAAGAACAGGCAGGGCCAGATTGCCCAGCGAATCCCGCAGCCAGACCAGCATCGAAGCCGTCGCAAGAACCACGACAAAGGCGCCGGCGGACCAGGGCCAGCCGATCCTGTCGGCGGCCACGCCCGGCGGCGCTTCAAGGACCAGGGAGGCCAGATAGGCCAGGCAACCCGCCGCGAAAGCGATTATCGCCGGCCCCTCATACCGTTGAGGGTTCAAAGCCTGGAGGCCGTAGGCAAGCGTGAACAGGGCCAGCCCGGTGACGGTAAGCCCGCCCATCAGAAGGTAGTATTGGGCAAGGACCGGACCCGTCTGCGTCAGTTCCCCGAGGCCGCCCAGTCTGCGCGCCAGGGCGATCAGCGCCCAGAGGACAATCGACCCCATGGCGGCAAGACTGACCGCCGCCTTCAGCCGGGAGGGGCCCCGGCCGGCAAGGCGGATACCGAAATAGAGGGCAGCGACAGCGGCCACGACAAGCAGGCCGGTCGACCAGTGGTCCAGACCCAAGTCTGGCGGCTCCTCGCTGAATTCCTGCCGGGTCAGAACCTTCCACCAAAGCCGCAGCAGGCCCTCTGGTTCGGTCGCCGTCTCGATTCCCCGCAATGGCGTCTTCCCGGTTCCCGTTGCCCCTGCGGCTGCGGTCACGCATCGGGCGTCCGCAGGCGGTTACAGGATGCTACCTCTTGGAGAACCTAACACGGCCATGCAATCTTGCGAAAATTATCTGTCCGGGCTGATCGAGGGAGCGACGACCACCAAGCTGAAGCAGGTTACTGCGCCGGGAAGCAATATTGGAACAGACCGCCTCCCCAAACCCTACCCCTCGTCGCCGGTCAGGAACTTGCGGGCGGCGGCGCGGTGGCGGTCCTTGACGTTCTTGCCGACCACGGCCAGCAGGGCGGCGATGACGGCGGCGTCGTCGGTGAAGCCGACGCCGGCCAGGACATCGGGAATGACGTCGGTGGGCAGGATGAAATAGGCCAGGGCGGCCAGGATCAGCCCCTTGGCGGCCATGGGGGTCTCCGGGTCCCGGGCGCACCACCAGACCGAGAGGACATCGTCCAGGAAGGGCACCTTCGACGCCACCTGCCGGACCTTGGGCCAGAAGCCCTCGGCCACCTTGACCTCATTGACCCGGATCACCTCGGGACTGAGGGCCCGGGAAGGGTCGAGGACCTCTTTCGGATTGACGTCGGACGGGTTGACGTCGGGTGACGGCTTGGCTTTCGCGCTCACGAGGCTAAACCCCTTTTCAGAAACATCTGTTCAACACGATCAGACTGGGAGACGTCCATGAAACTCGATAGTTCCGTCGCCGCCGTTGTCACGGGCGGCGCCTCCGGCCTCGGTGAAGCCACCGTTCGCGCCCTTGTCGCCCAGGGCGTCAAGGTCGCGATCTTCGACCTCGACCGCCAGCAGGAACGCGGCGAAGCCCTGGAAAAGGAATTGGGCGTCACCTTCTGCGCTGTCAATGTCACCAGCGATGCTGATGTCGACGCCGGCTTCGAAAAGGCCCGGGCCGCCAACGGCCAGGAGCGGATCCTGGTCAACTGCGCCGGCACCGGCAACGCCGCCAAGACCGCCAGCCGCGACAAGACCACCGGCGCCATCAAGCACTTCCCCCTGGCCCATTTCGACATGATCATCCAGATCAACCTGGTCGGCACCTTCCGCTGCATCGCCAAGTCGGCAGCCGGCATGCTGACCCTGGAGCCGCTGGAAGACGGCGAGCGGGGCGCCATCGTCAACACCGCCTCCGTGGCGGCCGAGGACGGCCAGATGGGCCAGGCGGCCTACAGCGCCTCCAAGGGCGGCGTGGTCGGCATGACCCTGCCCATCGCCCGCGACCTGATGAGCGAAGGCATCCGCGTCAACACCATCCTGCCGGGTATCTTCAACACCCCGCTGATGAACGCCGCGCCGGAATCGGTGAAGGCGGCCCTCGCCGCCTCGGTCCCCTTCCCCAAGCGCCTGGGCTATGCCGACGAATATGCCCAGCTGGCCCTGACCATGATCACCAACGGCTACTTCAACGGCGAAGACGTCCGTCTCGACGGCGCCATCCGCATGGCCCCTCGCTAGGCGAGGGACCGGCACAGCCCCTTTCCGGAAGCGGATCGAGGACAGGCCTCAATTGGGCGGCGGCGAAGACAATCGCCGCCGCCCTTCTTGAATGACCCTGGCGGGGACGCCGATTTCTCCTGCCGCCATATGGCGCACCGCCGCTGGCTGAGGCTATGACGGAGGGATTGTTCCTCCCCGCACGAGCCTTTCCATGTCCGACACCGCCCGTCCGCGCCGCAGCGCCCTCTACATGCCCGCCTCCAACGCCAAGGCGATCGAAAAGGCCCGCAGCCTGCCCTGTGACGTGGTCATCCTCGATCTGGAGGACGCCGTTGCGCCCGAGGCCAAGGAGACGGCCCGGATCCAGGCGGTGGAGGCGGTCAAGGCCGGAGGCTTTGGCCGCCGCGAGGTGGTCATCCGCGCCAATGGCCTGGACACCCCCTGGGGCGCCCTGGATCTGGAGATGGCCGCCCTGGCCGGGCCGGACGCCATCCTGGTTCCCAAGGTCAGCAGCGCCGCCGATGTGGCCGCCTATGACCGCGCCATCGAAAAGGCGCCAAGCCACACCAGGCTCTGGGCCATGATCGAAACCTGCGCCGCCCTGTTCGCCCTCGACTCCATCGCCGGGGCGGCAAAGACCACCCGGATGACCACCTGGGTCATGGGGACCAACGACCTGGCGAAGGAAATGCGCTGTCGCCAGACGGCCGACCGGGCGCCCTTCTGGGGGCCCTTGTCCCTGTCGGTGGCGGCGGCCCGGGGCCACGGCCTGACCATCCTGGACGGCGTCCACAACGATATCGAGAACCTCGAGAGCCTGATCGCGGTCTGTGAACAGGGGGTCGATTTCGGCTTTGACGGCAAGACCCTGATCCATCCCAAGCAGGTCGAGCCCTGCAACACTGTGTTCTCGCCGGCCGAGTCCGAAGTGGCCTGGGCCCGGGCCGTGATGGCCGCCTTCGCCCTGCCGGAAAACGCTGGCAAGGGCGCCATCCGGGTCGAGGGCCGCATGGCCGAGCTGCTGCACCTGTCCCAGGCCGAACGGCTGGTGAAGGTTTCCGAGGCGATTTTGGCGGCGGAGGCGGCGTGACGTCAGCCGGCCGCCCCTGCCTGACCCTCCTGCTGCTGGCCCTGGCCCTGACGGCCGGGCCGGCGCTTGGCCAGGATGCGGGCTCCGGGTCGCAGCCCCGGGCTGGACTTCCTGAATCCGCCTTACCTTTGGAGGGCAGCGACCCGATCGGCGATGTGCTGTCGGGGCTGGCGGCGGGCCAGCCCATGGACGATGACGCCAGCGAGGCGGCTGTTGCCCCCACTGTTGCGCCGGCGCCGGTTCCGGAAAGACCCAGGGTCACTTTCGTGCCGCCGCCGCCCGTGGCGCGCCTGCCGCAGCTGGACCGTCCGGTGATGATCGACGAGCTGTGGCGGTCGCCCGAGGCCCCCCCGACACCGGTCGAGCGGGCCTATGAAAGCCGAATCCGCGGCGGGCTGCAGTCCGCCCAGGGCCAGCAGGGGCCGCTGGATGGCGGCTGGGTGCTGCGGGGATCGGATGGCCAGACCCTGTTTGGCCTGCAACTGGTGGACAAGGGCGGCGGTCAGGGCCTGGAAGGCGCCTGGCGCGACCTCAAGCCGGGACAGCCGGCCGGCCGGAGCGGTCTGATCGACGCCATCCTCCGGACCGAGACCGGCGGGCTGTTCCTGCGTTTCACGCCGCGCGGCGCCCGGGAGGCGATCATCGTCAATCTGAGCCCGGCGGGAAGCGACTGGTCCGGCGATCTCTGGGAGACCGGAATGACCCGGTCGGTGTTCCTGAGCCGGCCCTGACGGGACCTAAAGACCCAGCCCGGCCCGGGCGATGGACAGGGCGGTCCCCAGGGCGTCTTCACCATAGGGCGCGGCCGCGCTGTGCCCCCAGACAGGACCCGGCCAGGCCGGATCGCCGGGGCGGCGGCCGACCACATGCAGGTGCAGCTGGGCGGTGATGTTGCCCAGGGCGGCGATGTTCAGCTTGTCCACCGTCAGGCCCAGGTCCCGGCCCAGGGCCCGAACCGCCTGGCCGGCCAGAATCGCTTCCTCCATCAGCCGGGCGCGGTCTTCGGGCCCGAGGTCCTCGATCTCGCGAAGCCCGGGATAGCGGGGGATCAGGACCAGCCAGGGGAAGCGGGCGTCATCCTGCAGCCTGACATGGCAGAGGGGCAGATCGTCCACCGGGTGGCTGGAGGTCAGAAAGGCCGGATCGGGGGCAAAGCGGCTCAAGGCGATCAGGTCCGCGCCGGGACAGCGGCCCAGTAGTCGAAATCGAGGATCACTTCGCCCGGATAGGCCCCGGCCGCGTCCTTGTCCGGCAGGTCATTGCAGGGCCGGTCGCGGGTGGCGACCAGCCGCAGGCGCAGGGCGCCGACGCCGGGGGCCAGCTGCGCCCTGTCCAGCACCTCGCTCCAGGCGAACACAGTGCCGCCCGCAAAATAGGGGTTCAAATGGCGGCCGGCATTGATGCCCAGGATCAGCCCGGCATTCTGCAGGCCGTTGAAGCTCAGAGCCTTGGCGGTGGAGATCACCACCCCGCCATAGACCAGCCGGCGGCCGGAAGGGTCCTTTGCCCGCTCATACTGGTTGAAATGAACCTTGGCAGTGTTCTGGTAGAGCCGGGTCGCCATCTGGTGCTCGGCCTCCTCGATGGCCATGCCGTCGACATGGTCGATCTTCTCGCCGATCTCGTAGTCCTCGAAGGCATGGAGGGCGCCGGCCAGGGCGAAGTCGTAGCGGGAAAAGTCCAGACCCCGGGGCAGGATCAGGTCTTCGGCGGCGACAGCCTCCTTCAGCTTCGGGGTCGCCTGCTGCGGAACATCCGCCTCTTCGCTGCGCTTGCGCACCATGACCCAGCGGACATAGCTCAGCACCGCTTCGCCCTGCTGGTTGGAACCGGTGGTGCGGACATAGACCACGCCGGTCCGGCGGTTGGAATTTTCCTTCAGGCCAATCACCTCGCTGACGGCTGTCAGGGTGTCGCCGGGATAGACGCTCTGCAGGAAAAGGCCCTCGGCATAGCCCAGATTGGCCACGGCGTTCAGGCTGATGTCCGGAACGGTCTTGCCGAACACCATGTGGAAGGCGATCAGCGGGTCCACCGGCGCAGCCGTCAGGCCGCAATGGCGGGCGAACTCGTCCGAAGAGAACAGGGCGAATCGCGGACCGTACAGGGCATTGTAGAGGGCGACGTCCCCGGTCGTGACCGTGCGGGGGGTGGCGTGATCCAGAACCTGTCCCAGGCGGAAGTCTTCGAAATAGTTGCCGGGATTGGTCTTGGTCATGGATCGGACTCCGACGGAAAGGGTGGCGCCCTATAGCCCCGAGACGCCTCAGGGCGAAAGGGGGCTTGAGGGGAAACCGGCCCGGGTCTAGACCCGCGCCCAACCTTTGACCTTCAAACCTATCCGGAGACCTTCCATGGCCCGAGCCAAGATCGCCCTCATCGGCGCCGGCATGATCGGCGGCACCCTGGCCCATATCGCTGCGCGCGAGGAACTGGGCGACATCGTGCTGTTCGACATTGCCGAGGGCACGCCCCAGGGCAAGGCGCTGGACATTGCCGAGGCCAGCTCGGTGTTCGGCAAGGACATCACCCTGAAGGGCGTCAATGACTATGCCGGTATCGCCGGCGCCGATGTCTGTATCGTGACCGCTGGCGTGCCGCGCAAGCCGGGCATGAGCCGCGACGACCTGCTGGGCATCAATCTGAAGGTCATGAAGGCCGTCGGCGAGGGCATCAAGGCCCATGCCCCCAACGCCTTCGTCATCTGCATCACCAATCCGCTGGACGCCATGGTCTGGGCCCTGCGCGAGTTTTCGGGCCTTCCCCATGAAAAGGTCGTGGGCATGGCCGGGGTGCTGGACAGCGCCCGCTTCGCCTATTTCCTCGCCGAGAAGACCGGCGTCTCGGTCGAGGACATCCATGCCTGGACGCTGGGCGGCCATGGCGACGACATGGTGCCGATGGTTCGCCATTCCACCGTCGGCGGCCTGCCCCTGCCCGAACTGGTCGCCCAGGGCTGGATGACCCAGGAAGAGCTGGACGGGATCGTCAAGCGCACGCGCGGCGGCGGCGGCGAGATTGTCGCCCTGCTGAAGACCGGCAGCGCCTTCTACGCCCCGGCTGAAAGCGCCATCGCCATGGCGACCAGCTATCTGAAGGACAAGAAGCGTGTCCTGCCCTGCGCCGCCTGGCTGCAGGGCCAGTACGGTCTCAGCGGTCTTTATGTCGGCGTCCCCGTGGTCATCGGCGCCGGCGGCGCCGAGAAGATCATCGAGTTCTCCACCAACGCCGAGGAAAAGGCGATGTTCGCCAAGTCCGTCGAGTCGGTTCAGGGCCTGATCGACGCCTGCAAGGTCATCGACCCGTCGCTGGCCT
>CAMAVA010000101.1 GCA_945861515.1 Brevundimonas vancanneytii
ACCCGGATGGCGGGGTCGAGCATCTTGTGGGTCTCATCCCGCATCTTGCGCTCTTCCTTGGTGTCGCCGCTGTCGTCGTCCAGGAAGGAGTCGCATTGCGGGATCACATTGAAGGCGATCTGCTTGGGGTATTTCTTCGGCGGCGGGGCGCCCAGGACGAAGACGCCCTTGGTCTGCTCCCAAAGCTCATCCATGGCTTCCTTGCCGGTGCCGGACACGGACTGATAGGTCGAGACCACGATCCGCTTGATCCGGACGTGATCATGGAGCGGCTTCAGCGCCACCAGGAGCCCGGCGGTCGTGCAGTTGGGATTGGCGATGATGTTCTTCTTGCGGAAGCCCTCGATGGCGTCAGGGTTCACTTCCGGCACGATCAGCGGCACGTCCGGGTCCATCCGGAAATGGCTGGAATTGTCGATCACCACGGGACCGGCCCGGCCGATCTTCTCGCCCCAGGCCTTCGAAACCGCCCCGCCTGCGCTCATCAGGACGATATCGACGGTGGAGAAGTCGAACTGCTCCAGATCCTTGCACTTGATGATCTTTTCGCCCCAGGCCACGTCGAGCCCGACCGACTTGCGGCTGGCGATGGCGTGAATCTCGTCGACCGGAAACTCCAGCTCCTCGAGGATGTTGAACATTTCACGGCCAACGTTGCCCGTGGCGCCGACAACGGCAACCCGGTAACCCATCGCAGTCTCTCCTGTTGAAGAACGGACGGATACGCCCGCAGGACCCAGGGCGCAAGACGAGGAAACCTTACCGGGCCTTCAGGGGGCCTTGGGGCCGGACGACCCCGGCCTAAACCAGGGTGCGCCGGTACAGGGCCAGCAGTTCCGCCCAGGCCCGCTCGGCCGCCGCCTCGTCATAGGCGGCGGAGCCCTGGACGCACCAGCCGTGGCGGGCGCCTGGATAGACCTCGATCTTCGCGTCTCCCCCGGCGGACTCGAAGGCGTTCTTCAGGAGGGTCTTGGCCTCCGGCTGCCTGGCGTCATCGTCCGCTGCAACGCCAAAATACATGGCGGCCTTGATCTTCGGCACCAGAAGATGAGGGCTGTCGGGCTGGGCTGTCGCCAGGCCGCCCCCATGATAGGAGGCGGCGGCCCCGACGCGGTCGGGGCGGGCGGCCGCCGCCCGCATGACGATGGCTCCGCCCATGCAGTAGCCTGAAAAGCCGATCCGGGCTTTCTTGCTGACCGTCTTGAGACCATCGAGGAAGGCGATGAAGGCCAGGCAGTCGGCTGTGACATTGTCAGGCGTCAGCAAGGCCCGGGGCGCGGCCAGCTTCTGACGGTCAGCCGGGTTGCTGAAGTCGAATTCACCGGTGATGAGCGGCGCCTTCTGGCTGCGGTAGTAGGGATTGGGAACCAGCACGACATAACCTGCGGCCGCCAGGCGACGGCCCATGTCGCGAAAGACGGGCCTGAGCCCAAGCGCGTCCGGAATGATCACCGCGCCTGGCCAGGGGCCTCTGCCCGAGGGGGTGAACAGGGCCCCATCACAGGGAAGGCCGGCGACCTCAAAGGTCACATCGGTCTCGAGAACCGAAGCCTCGGCGCTCATCGCCGCCCCAGCAGCAGCAGCGCCGACGGCGACGGTCGCCAGACCAAAGGTCCGGCGGGACACCCGTGGGTCCTGGTTGACGCCGAGGTGTTCGTTGTCGTGGGACATGGGCAGGCTCCATTGATCACAGGACGAAAAGCTAGCGTGACCTCCTGATGGGTCCAGCAGGTCGTTTCAGGCTATGGCCCGCGCCGCAAACCAGCGCAGGCGGTAGGCGTTCATGGCATGGGCGCCGAGCTGGTCCAGCAGTCGAAAGTTCACATAGGCGCCGATCGGGGCCCCGATCACCGGGATGAGCTGGGCCAGTTTCGCCAGGTCGATATAGTCGCGGTACTGCTGCTGGAAGGTGCGCCAGTCGAAGTCGCTGTGCGAAGAGGGGCGTCCGTCGGCATCGCCGGTCCAGGTCTCCAGCTGGCGAAACACGGCCTGGCGGTGATCGGCGCTGGAAAAGGCCAGCTGGAAGATGGACAGGATGAACAGCCGCTCGTCCCAGTCCTCGGCGTCATGGCCGTAGAGGGCTGCGATCTCGAACAGCAGCTTGATCTTGAAGCCGATCAGGACGGGGAAATCCGCGGCGGCCAGGAGAAAGCCGCCGGCCCCGGCGACTCCGCCCTCTGCGGCCGCCATGGTCCGGTAGGCCAGGATACGTTGCCTGGCCAGGGCGTCCCGGGCCCCGAGGGAGGCGTTGGTGAGTGGCTTGGCCGTTGTCATGTCGGCGCCGGTGAGGATCGCCCGAGTCATCTGTTCAATGACCCTGGTGATGACCTTGTGGACCCGTTCGGGGATCAGGTTGTTCACGGTCGACTGCATGCGACGGGCGGCCAGGTCCATGGGCCCTGCCGGCCGCAGCACCTTCTCGCGCCATTGGGCGAGCTCGATCAGCACCTGCTCTTCGTAGATGTCGGGGCGGGTCATGCGCGACTGTAGCGCGGAATGCGCCCGGCCGTCACCGCCAGCCCGTTGCCCGCGTCACATTGCGTAGTGCCCGCGCTCCGGACGCGCAGGGTCAGCAGTGGGTTCAGCCTATAGGGCCGCAAGAACGGCGTCGCCCATCTGAACCGTGGTGAGGTTTCCGCCCAGATCCGCCGTCCGCGCCCCTGAGGAGAGGGCAGACTCGACGGCCTTGAAAAGCCGGTCTGCCTCACCTGACCGTCCGAGGGACCAGCGAAGCGCCATCTCGAAGGACAGGATGGCGGCAATCGGGTTGGCCACGCCCTTGCCGGCGATATCCGGCGCCGATCCATGGATGGGCTCAAAGAGGCCGGGCTTTCCCGGATCGCCCAGGGCGGCGGAGGGCAGCATGCCCAGCGACCCGGTCAGCTGGGCAGCAGCGTCGGACAGGATGTCGCCAAACAGATTGTCGGTCAGCAGGACGTCGAACTGGGTCGGGGCCCTGACCAGCTGCATGGCGGCATTGTCGGCCAGCATATGTTCCAGGGTCACATCGGCATAGTCGCGGGCATGGAGGGCGGTAACCACCTCGCGCCACAGCAGGCCGCTTTCCATGACATTGGATTTTTCGGCCGAGGTTACCTTGTTGCGACGGCCCCGGGCCAGCTCGAAGGCCACGCGGGACACCCGCTCGATTTCCGAGGTCGTATAGACCTGGGTATCGACGCCCCGGCGCTGGCCGTCGGCCAGGGTCTCGATGCCGCGCGGCTCGCCGAAATAGACCCCGCCGGTCAGTTCCCGCACGATCATGATGTCGAGGCCCGCGACCAGATGGCGCTTGAGGCTTGAGGCGTCGGCCAGGGCGTCGAAACAGAGGGCTGGTCGGAGATTGGCGAAGACCTGCATGGCCTTGCGCAGGGCCAGCAGCCCGGCCTCGGGGCGATGCTGACGCGCGACGCCGGACCATTGAGGTCCGCCGACGGCGCCCATCAGGACGGCGTCGGCGGCCAGGGCGGCGGCGATGGCTTCATCGGTGATGGGGACGCCATGACGGTCATAGGAGCAACCGCCGAAGTCACGCTCATCGAGGGTCAGGTCGGGGGTGAGCCGCTCCGCGACCCGTCGCACCTGGGCGCAGACTTCAGGGCCGATCCCGTCGCCGGGCAGGAGGAGGAGGGTGGTCATGGCAGACAATTCCGAAGTCAGAAGCTGATACCGTCGCCGGCTTCGTAGGCCCTGATGTCACGGCTGAGAACCCCGGCTGTGGCCAGGGCGGCACGCCAGACGGGCATATGGTCGCTGGCCAGATGGGCGTCGAGGGCAGCGCGGCTGGTCCAGGCCTCCGAAACCCGGATCAGTCCGGGCTCCAGCACGTCGAGGCCATAGGCATAGTCCAGGCAGCCGTCCTCGGCGCGGGAGGCGGCGACCTGGGCGGCCATGGCCGGGCGCAGGGCCTCTATGGCCTCCGGAGAGACCCTTACGGTTCCCATGACCAGGATCATTCAGGCCTCCAGCCAGGGCTGGGCCAGGGCGCGCTTCATCTCATAGACGTCGATGGCCGGCGCGTGCTGGAGGGTTTCGCCGATGGCGTCCAGACCCTCCAGAAGCTTGTGCTTGCGGTCGGGATCGATCTCGAACCGGAACCGGGCGCCGGAGGGCGCAGAGACGGTCTGGGTTTCCAGATCGACCGTGAAGACGTGGTTGCCGCCCTTGGCCTCTTCCATCAAGGCCTCGACCTCCTGCGGTTTCAGCACCACTGGCAGCAGGCCGTTGTTGAGGCAGTTGTTGTGGAAGATGTCCGCGAAGCTGGAGGAGATGACGCAGGTGATCCCGAAATCCATCAGGGCCCAGGGCGCATGTTCCCGGCTGGAGCCGCAGCCGAAATTGTCCCCGGCGATCAGGATGGAGGCGGCGCGGTATTCCGGCCGGTTCAGGACGAAGTCGGATTTTTCCTTGCCTGCTTCATCGAAGCGGAAATCATAGAACAGGCCCTTGGCTAGGCCCTCCCGCTCGACGGTCTTGAGAAACTGCTTGGGAATGATCTGGTCGGTATCCACATTGGCCAGGCCAAGCGGCGCGGCGCGGCCGTCCAGGCGAGTAAAGGGCTTCACTGATCGGCTCCGATCATGAGGGTGGGAATACCGGCCGGGGCGTTCTTGATGGTGAAGACGCGGGTGCCGGGTTTGCGGCCGGCGCGGGTCTCGCTGACCTCGAAGCCGGCGGCGGCGATGCGTTTATGGGCCGCCTCGATGTCGGGCGCTCGCCAGGTCAGGCCCCAGGGGCTGTCGGGATCATCATTGGGCTCGTCCTTGAGGCGATGGGCGACTTCGACCACAAGGTCGCCGACCTTGAAGAACATCAGGCGGGCGCCCCAGTCGGGGTTGGTCCGGTCGAGCTTGAAATCAAGCCCGAGGCGCGCGCCATAGAGGGCGGCGGCCCGGTTGGGATGGCGGGTGGAGACCACGACATGGTCCAGGCCGGAGACGGCCGCCGCCTCATCGCCTGGCGATTCCGAGTTTGGCCAGATGGCCGCATCCGGCTTCTGTTCGATCAGGAACAGGTTCACGCCATGGCTGGCCGACGGCGAGATCACCGAGGTCAGCCAGCGACGCTTTTCGCCGGTCTCGGGATGGGTCGAGCGGATCGGCAGGGGCTCGGAAGAAGGCATGGACAGCCGGTCGATCCGCCGGCGCTCTGCGGTCATGTCATCGGTCGCGAAGGCCAGAGCCCAGATCCCTTCGCCATGATCGGCCAGCTGCCTGGCTACCTGGCTGCCGGTATGGCCCTCGCCGGTCGGGGCGATTACGTCCAGAGCGGTGTTGCCGAACTGGTACCAGGCATGGTGGGCCCCGCCGTCGGCGCCGCGCCAGTTGGGCGTGCGGCCGAACAGGCGGCTGTAGCCGTCCAGGGTGGCGTCCAGATCGCGGACGACCAGGGCTATGTGGTCCAGGGCGGTGATGGTCATGCAGCGAGCACCTTGAGGCCGGGATAGGTGTTGAAGTGGCGATCGTTGCTGACCAGAATCAGGTCCTCTTCAAGCGCCTGGGCGATGAGCAATCGGTCAAACGGGTCGCGATGGATCAGGGGAAGTGTCCTTACCCTGGCGGCATGGTGCAGCCGTACATCAAGCGACTTGGCTGCCAGATCGAACACCACGTCGTTATAAGCCGTCTGAAAACTCCGCTCGAAAGCCGGGGGAAGATCGAGCTTGCCGATGCTGTTCTTGACCCCGATTTCGAAAGCGGAGACGACACTGACCCAGCGATCAACTGCAGGGTCGGCCAGACTGCGGAGGACACCCTCCGGAATACGCTCGGGACTGTGCATGACCGTCACCAGAACATGGGTGTCCAGAAGGTACCCGCTCACGACTTGGCGTCATCTTCGCCATAGAACATGGCTTCGATCTCGGGGTCGGGATCGTTGAAGTTTTCGGGCAGGCTGTAGGCCTCATGGGCCCAGCTTCCGAACCTGGGCGCGCGACGTGGCGGCTCCGGCGCCCGGTCCAAGGACACAATGACTGCCCTGGGCTTCCCGTTCTTTGCAATGACGATGTCTTCGCCGGCCGCCGCCTGATCGACCAAAGCTGACAGGTGTGTCTTCGCTTCGTAGAGGCTGACCTGTTTCATGACCTGACTTTGCCCTGCTTGACCAAATTGGTCAAACGGACAGGAAGCTGCGGACATCGACGATATGGCCGGCGATGGCCGCCGCCGCCGCCATGGCAGGGCTCATCAGATGGGTGCGGCCGCCGCGGCCCTGGCGCCCCTCGAAATTGCGGTTCGAGGTCGAGGCGCAGCGCTGGCCCGGGGTCAGGCGATCGGGGTTCATGCCCAGGCACATGGAACAGCCTGGCTCTCGCCATTCGAAGCCGGATGCCCGGAACAGGGCGTCCAGACCCTCGGCTTCGGCCTGGTCGCGGACCAGGCCTGACCCTGGAACGACCATGGCCCGGACATGGGGGGCGACCAGCCGGCCTTCGAGGAAGGCGGCCTGGGCGACAGCAGCGGCGGCCCGCAGGTCTTCGATGCGGCTGTTGGTGCAGCTGCCGATGAACACCACATCCACCTTTGCCTCGGTGATCGGCTGGCCGGCGCTCAGGCCCATATAGTCCAGGGCCCGGGCGGCGGAGGCCCGCTTGTCCGGCGTGGCGAAGCTGGCGGGATCGGGAACCTGGCCCGTGACCGGCACCACGTCTTCGGGACTGGTGCCCCAGGTGACCGTCGGGGCGATGTCGGCGGCGTTCAGGCGCACTTCGCGATCAAACATGGCGTCCGGGTCGCTGAAATAGGATTTCCAGTAACCGACAGCCATGTCCCAGGCGGCGCCCTTGGGGGCGGACGGGCGGCCGCGGATATAGTCGAAGGTCTTTTCGTCGGGGGCCACCAGGCCTGCGCGGGCGCCGGCTTCGATGGTCAGGTTGCAAAGGGTCATTCGCCCTTCCATCGACAGTGCGCGCACCGCCTCGCCGGCATATTCGATCACCGAGCCGGTGCCGCCGGCCGTGCCGATGGTCCCGATGATGGCCAGGGCCATGTCCTTGGCCGTGACACCCGGGCCCAGCTGCCCATCGACCGTCACCCGCAGGTTCTTCGACCTGGCCTGGCGCAGGGTCTGGGTGGCCAGGACATGTTCGACCTCGCTAGTGCCGATGCCCTGGGCCAGGGCCCCGAAGGCTCCATGGGTCGAGGTGTGGGAATCGCCGCAGACAATGGTCATGCCGGGCTGGGTGCGGCCCTGTTCTGGGCCGACCACGTGGACGATGCCGTTGCGGGGATCGCCCATCTGGAAATACTCGATCCCGGTGTCGGCGACGTTGCGGCCCAGGGTCTGGAGTTGCAGCCGGGCTTCCTCGTCCTCCACCGCGTTGACGCCAAGGGCCTGGCCGATGGTCGGCACGTTATGGTCGGCGACCGCCAGGGTGCGGTCCGGGCGGCGCACGGGGCGCCCGGCGGCCCGCAGGCCTGCAAAGGCCTGGGGCGTTGTCACCTCGTGAATCAGGTGAAGGTCGATATAGAGGACCGCCTCGGCGCCATCCTGGGCGACGACATGGGCGTCCCAGATCTTGTCGTAAAGTGTCTTGCCAGCCATGGCGCGGATTTAGGACCTGCGACAGGGCTTCGTCCAGTGTCGGGCAAGGAAAGTGCGTCAAATCCTGCTGTGGAGGCGGCGCAGGGCAAGGAAATTGCGGCGACCGGCCGAGACTCCGAACGCCGCCGCACGAGGGTCACATATTCGAAAGATGACAGTCGAGGGTAACTGTGGACAGAGTTGCCGCTGCACCGGGAGATACAGACATTGCTGACTGAACATGGGTTGAACCGTCGCCTGGCCCTGGCCGGGCTGCTGAGCGCGCCCCTGACGGGCCTGTCCATGACAAGCGCCGCCGCCGAACCCGGAGCAGGGCCCGGCCCATCGTCGGAAGACCAGGCCTTCACGACCTTCCTCGACCAGGCCTTCGACGAGACCCTGGCGCTCAGCCCCGAAAGCCTGACCTCGCTGGGAATCAAGACCCAATACGACCGGCTGGATGACTATACCGACGCCGGCGCGGACCGCGCCCTGGCCCTGGCGGAGACCCATCTGTCGGCCATGAAGGCGCGGTTCAGTGTCGAGGCGCTGGGACCCCAGTCCCGGATATCCTGGCAGCTGTTCGAGCGATCGGTCACCCGGCAGAAGGAGGGGGCGCGCTGGCGCAACCACTTCTATCAGGCCACCACCAATGGCAGCCCGGCCGGCGAGATTCCGGTCTTTCTGATCAACCAGCACCGGGTCGACGGAGTTGGCGACGCCGAGGCCTATATCGCCCGGTTGAAGGATAGCCGGCGGGTGATGACCGAGGTCTGCGATAGCCTGACGGCCGCGGCGAAGGCCGGGGTCGTGGCGCCGGCCTTCACCTTCGGGCCCGTCGAGGCCGATACCCGCAAAATCCTGACCGGGGCGCCCTTCACTCTCGGCGAAGACAGTGCGCTGTGGGCCGATTTCCGCAAGAAGGTCGCCGGCCTGACAGCGCCGGAGGCCGAGAAGACCCGCTTGCTGAGCGAAGGCCGGGCGGCGCTGCTGGGACCCTTCAAGGCCGGATATGAAGCCTTCCTGGCGACCCAGGCCGATCTCAAGGCCCTGGCGCGAGGCAATCGGGGGGCCTGGTCGCTTCCGGATGGGGACGCCTACTACGCTTATCGCCTGAAGGGTTCGACCACCACAGACCTGACGGCGGACCAGATCCACCAGACCGGCCTGAAGGAACTGGCCCGGATCCAGGGCGAGATGCGCGCCATCATGGCGACGGTCGGGTTCAAGGGCTCGCTCCAGGCCTTTTTCAAGGAACTGAAGACCAATCCGAAGTTCCAGTACCCGAATTCCGCCGATGGGCGGGCCGCCTATCTCAAGGACGCCAACGGCTATGTCGCCAAGGTCATGTCGGATGCGCCGCGCTATTTCCGGCGTCTGCCCAAGGCGGCCCTGGAGGTTCGCGCGGTCGAGACCTGGCGTCAGGATACCGCCAGCGTGGCCTTCTATAACCGTCCGGCGCCGGACGGATCGCGGCCCGGCATCTATTACGTCAATCTGGCGGACATGACCCAGGTGCTGAAGCCCCAGATCGAGGGGATCAGCTATCATGAGGGCGCGCCCGGCCACCATTTCCAGATTGCCCTTGCGCAGGAACTTCAGGGGCTTCCGAAGTTCCGGCGGTTTGGCGGCTATGGCGCCTACAGCGAGGGTTGGGGACTTTATTCCGAAAAGCTGGGCAAGGAGATGGGCTACTATGCCGATCCCTATTCAGACTTCGGTCGGTTGTCCCTGGAGGCATGGCGGGCCGTGCGGCTGGTGGTCGATACCGGCATGCATGCCAAGCGCTGGAGCCGGGAACAGGCGATCAGTTTCTTCCGGGACAATTCGCTGCTCAGCGAGCGGGATATCGTCAAGGAGGTGGAGCGGTACATCTCCAATCCGGGCCAGGCGACCAGCTACATGGTGGGTCAGTTGAAGATCTTCGAACTGCGGGCGCGGGCCCAGAAGGCGCTGGGCGCCCGGTACGATATCCGGGATTTCCATGATGCGGTCCTGAAGGACGGGGCCCTGCCGCTGGACGTGCTTGAACTGCAGGTGGACGGCTACATCGCCGCCTCGGCTTGAGGCCCTGACAGGAAAAAGGCCCCGCCGGTGACAGCGGGGCCTTCGAACCTTGAACCGTTCCAGGCCTATTCGCCCTTGGGCTCGTCCTTGCGGACCATGGAGCGCTCGGCGATCCGGGCGCTCTTGCCGCGACGATCGCGCAGGTAATAGAGCTTGGCGCGACGGACGACGCCGCGACGCTTGACTTCGATGCTCTCGATCATCGGCGACATGGTCGGGAAGACCCGCTCGACGCCTTCGCCGAAGCTGATCTTGCGGACCGTGAAGCTCTCATGCAGGCCGGAGCCCTGGCGGGCGATGCAGACGCCTTCATAGGCCTGGACGCGCTCGCGGTCGCCTTCCTTGATGCGGACATTGACGCGGACGGTGTCGCCGGGCTGGAAATCGGGGGTGGTGCGGAGGGCGGCGAGGCGTTCAACCTCTTCCTTCTCCAGTTGCTTGATCACGTTCATCTCTAGTCTCCTTTGGGCTTTCCCGTCTTGCGGGCGCCCTTTGCCTGTTGATTGGCGAGATGGCGGTCCCAAAGATCGGGCCGCCGCTCGCGGGTCGTGGTCTCTCTCATGGCCTGCCGCCAGGCCGCAACCTTTCCATGGTCGCCGCTCAGCAGCACCTCGGGGATATCCAGCCCTTCGAACGTCCGCGGCCTTGTAAACTGCGGATGCTCGAGAAGACCGTCCTCGAAGCTCTCTTCGTGAAGACTGGCCGCCTGCCCAAGCACCCCCGGAACAAGACGGACACAGGCCTCGATCACCACCATCGCCGCCGCCTCGCCACCGGCCAGGACCGCGTCTCCGACGGAGACCTCCTCGAACCCCCGGGCGTCGAGCACCCGCTGGTCCACACCCTCGAACCGGCCACAGAGGACAATGATCCCCGGCGTGGCCGCCCAGTCACTCACCCGCGCCTGGGTCAGGGGCCTGCCCCGGGCGCTCATGCACAAAAGCGGACGCCCCGCGATCTCAACGCTGTCCAGCGCCGCCGCGATCACATCCGCCTTCATCACCTGTCCTGGACCGCCACCGGCAGGGGTGTCGTCAAGGAAGCCGCGCTTATCCTTGGAAAAGCCCCGGATGTCTACCGTTTCCAGTTGCCAGAGATCCTGTTCGCGCCAGGCGGTTCCGATCAGGGAAACGCCCAGGGGACCGGGGAAAGCCTCGGGGAACATGGTCAGGACAGTGGCGGTGAAGGACATGGCGCTTCATAGGGGGCAACGGGCCGCCAAGCCAAGCGGGCAGGGGCCTTCAGTTCGGCGACAGGTCGAAATGGAACTCTTCGGCAAAGTCGTCATGCGGCGGCCGCGGCCATCGGATTTCTTCGAAGGCGGCAGACATGCAACGCGCCACAGGATCCTCGCTGTCGCGGTCGACACGGTCGAACTTTCCATCCTCGAAACTGACGATCAGGGTGAAGGCCAGGCGTCGCCCCACGGAGTCGGGGTAGCAGCGGCTGAACAGGGCACGGGTTTTCGGGGTCAGCAGGGGATCGAGCACCTCGGTGCGATAGGTCTGGGAAGCGAGGTCGGTTTCATAGCGCTCGGCCCTCGTCCTGGCCTCGGCAAACCCCGGGCCCGGTCCGGACTGGAAGAGCATCAGGGCGACGGCGAGCGGGATGACGGACATGGCGGGTGCTTTCGGCCGTTGGGGCTGCACTTCTTACCATTCCGGAGGCGAGGCTACAGCGCGATCAACGGCTGACCGGCGATGGCCTGGGCCAGGACGGCCAGGGTGAGCGCTGTGTAGCCAATTGCGAGCGGCGCAAGCAGGCGTCCCGCCCAAGCTGCGGATATACTGGAGAGAATCCAGACCAGCAGGGGCAGAATCTGAGCAGCGTGCATGCCCAGGAAATGGGCCGGGCGAAGATCGCCCACTGTGGTGGACCAGCCCAGGAGCGGCAGTCCTTGCGGATCAGCAGGCGTTCCCACGAAATGGCCCGGCTGTCCGCCCATGTATCCGCCGGTCAATGTGCCGAGCAGGAAGGTCAGGATCAGCCCCCAGCCGAGAGCATTGCGGACAGGGGGGATCAGGTCTCCGGCCTTGGAACGCAGGACCGCAATTCCCTGGACCACGGTGGTGGAGGTCATGCTGACTGCGCCCACGGCCATCAGGATGTAGAGGGCGCCGCTGATCGGGCTGGAATAGTTGAAATGCGATGCCGCGCCCCGCGCGGCCTGTAAAGTGATGTAGAGGATCTCGAAGAGGCCGCCGGACAGGGATACCCAGACGGCATAGCGGCCGGCGAGGCTGTGGCGAAAGCCGGGGCCGAGCGTCGTGAAGACCCAGGACCCCATCAGCCAGAACAGGCTGACAGAGGCCATGAATTTCA
>CAMAVA010000102.1 GCA_945861515.1 Brevundimonas vancanneytii
GCGCCATCATGGCGCTCTGACCTCAATGTCGGAACGCCGGATCGGTTTCGCAAATGAAAACCCTGTCACCTTCCTGGCGAGTCTGGTCCCAACAGGCTTGCCGGAATGTTCCGGGGATCAAACACCCCTGTCTCGCGATCCAGCCAGGGCAGGACCGCCAGGGCCAAGATGGCGACAAAGCCCAGCCGGGCGGCCAGGGCCAGACCGATATCCAGCTGTCCGGCGGCGAGGGCGAACAGCGCCAGCATCAGGGCGCCGGCCCCCAGCAGGACGGCGACGCCGATGACCGTTCCCTGGGTCGCCAGGGCGGGGACGGTGAACCGGGCCGGGGGGCGAATTTCGGCCAGGCTGGCGGCCAGGGCCCGGACAAACGGCCCATAGGTGGGGGAGGCCGGTGCGGCCTTCAGGCTGACGGCGGGCCCTGAAAAGATGCCCATCTGTCCGCGCGGCAGACCCAGGATCGCCCCGGCCCCCAGTCGCCCCCGCGCCGGGGTGAGATGCAGTCGCCGGACGGTGGACAGGTCGACCCTTCGCTCGCGCCGGCCCCGGGTCTCAACCAGAAAACCCGGCTCGATACGCCAGACTGTCGGGGCCTGCAGCGGCCCCGCTGTGGCGGCATGGACGGGCGTTTCGGTCGTCAGCCCCGCACCGCCGTGATTTCGACCCCGGCGCCGGCGGCATGGGGCGCCAGGGCCTGGGGCTTTTCAACTCGCACCCGCGCCCGGGTCACCCGGGGCTCGGAAAGACAGCGATCGGCCAGGCGTTCGGCAAACACCTCGACCAGTTCGATATGGCCGGACTCGGCAATGGCCCGGGCGGCGGCCACCACCGTCTCGTAATTGACTGTATCGCTCAGCCGTTCGACGCCGGCCCAGGCGACATCCAGTTCGACATCGATGATCAGGGGCTGGGTCCGGCCCCGCTCATGGGGATAGACGCCAACCTCTGCGTCCACGGTCAGGCCATGGACGAAGATCCGGCTGCCCACGATCTTGCGATCGCCGGCGGACGGCGCCGGTTCGCGTGCGTCAGTCTCGGGGAGGATGGCGGGGGCGGCGGACAACTGGCCCTCCTGGCTCAAGGCTGGACGATATCAGGGGTTCGCCAGCCCAGATGCTGGCCTGAATCCACGGCGATCATCTGGCCGGTCACCGATCCAGCGTCAATCAGATACCGCAGGGCATGACCCATCTCTTCGGGGTCGACCGGCTGCTGCAAAAGAGTTCCGGCGGCCTCGGCCTCGAATTCCCCCGGAACCTGGTGAATCGAGGGCAGGGTCGGGCCAGGACCGATGGCGTTCACCCGGATCCGCGGGGCCAGGGCCTGGGCCATGGTCTGGGTGGCGTGCCAGAGGGCGGCCTTGGAGAGGCTGTAGCTGAAGAACTGCGGGTTGGGCCGCCAGACGCGCTGGTCCAGCATATGGACGATCAGGCCCCTGTGCTCGGGCGGCAAGGCCCGGGCGAAGGCCTGGGACAGCAGGACCGGCGCGGTGAGATTGACCGCCATATGCTCGTCGATCAGGTCTTCCGTCGTGGTCTCGAGGCTGTCGCCGGCAAACAGGGAGGCGCTGTTGACCAGCAGGGTCACCGGACCCAGGGCGCTGGCAGCCGCGATCAGCCCGGGCAGGGCGGCGGCATCGGTCAGATCGCCCGGCAAGGCGACAGCCTGACGGCCCAGGGACCTGACGGCTTCCGCCGTTTCCTCGGCCTCGCCGGAATCGCTGCGGTAATGCAGGGCCAGGTCATGGCCCGCCCCGGCGGCCGCCAGGGCCAGCACCCGGCCAAGGCGACGGGTCGCCCCGGTCACCAGCGCCACACCCCGGGTCATGTCATGTCCCGCCGGGCCCAGGGCGACAGCGGGCAGGCCTGGACGTCAATCTCAGTCAGCCCGGCCGAACTCGATCAGGTTCAGGACAACAAAGGCAATGATGAAGAGGGCGATGACGCCGATGGCCAGCATGGGAGGGCTCCAGGAAATCCTGACGCCTGTTAGCGCTGATGGGGTGTCCTGGGCAAGGCAGGAGACAAACTGCGATCTGGCGCGAATGGCATTTGCGCCGCCGGGCAACCTGGATCACCCTTCGGCCATGACCTGGCGACGCGCCGTTGAACCCTTTCTTCGTCCTCTGATGTTTGCCGGATTCCGGCTGACCCGGGGCCTGACCCTGGGGGTTCGGGGCATCGTCACCGATGATGAGGGCAGGGTTCTGCTGGTGGAACACACCTATGTTCCCGGCTGGCATCTGCCCGGCGGCGGGGTGGAGCGCGGCGAACCGGCGCATCTGGCCCTGGAGCGGGAGCTTGAGGAGGAGGCCGGGGTGCGGCTGACCGGACCGGCGCGGCTGCTGTCCATCCATTCCAACCATGCCCGGTTCCGGGGCGACCATGTTCTGGTCTTCCATTGCGAGTTCTGGGAAGCCTGCCAGGCCACCTCGGTGGGGGAAATCGCCGCTGTCGGCTGGTTTGCGCCGGACGCCCTGCCGGCCGACACCTCGGCAGGACATCGCCGGCGGATCGTGGAACTGCTTGGCGGGCTGCCGTCGGACCATGACTGGTGAAGGAGGACTTTCCCCGGGCGGCCACTCAGGCTTAACTCGCCGCCCCGCCCGAAAGAGGCGGAACCAAGGGAGCTGCTGCCGCCATGGCCTGGATCGCTGTCACCGAATTTCAGAAGATCGCCCAAGGGATTGATCGCCCGGAGGACGTGGTGGTCGGCCCGGATGGCCGGGTCTTCGCCTCGGACCATCAGTGCGCGGTCGCCGAGATCCATGCCGATGGCTCCTTCACCCGGATGGGACCGGCCGGCGGGGCGCCCAACGGCATCAACATGGACAGCCAGGGCCGGGTGCTGATCGCCAATTTCGGTATCTATGATCGCCAGGAGGGACCGCTGCAGCGGTTTGATCCGGCCACCGGCCTGCATGAAAACCTGCTGACCGAGGTGGAGGGCCGCCGGCTGACCAGCTCAAACTATCCGGTCATCGATTCGGCGGGCAACATCTGGTGCGCCAACTCCACCCATGCCGAAACCTGGCCCCAGGCCCTGGATGGCCGGACAGACGGCTTCATCTTCGTGCTGCGCCCCGACGGATCGGCCCAGGTGGTGGCGCACGGCCTGAAGTTTCCCAATGGCATGGCCCTGAGCGCCGACGAGAAAACCCTCTATTGCGCCCAGACCAGCGGCGCCGACGTCATGGCCTTTCCGGTCCTGCCCGGCGGCCGGCTGGGAGCGGGACACCGGTACGGGCCGCAGCTGGGCCGGCTGTCGGCGCCAGAGGGGCCGGGCGCCCAAGCCGATCTTGGCTATACCGACGGGGTCGGGCTGGACGCCAATGGCGCCCTGTGGGTCTGTCTGCCGGCCGACAACAAGGTGGTGGCCATCCTGGCTGACGGCCGGGTCGAGACCGTGGCCCATGATCCGTCCGGATCGGTGATCAACCACCCCACCAACGTCACCTGGGGCGGCCCGGACCTCAAGGATCTCTATATCGGCTCGATCCGGGCGGACTATGTGCTCAAGGCCAGGAGCCCGGTCGCCGGCCAGGCGATGCTGCATCAACGATAGGACTGCGGGTCCGGTTCAGGCCCGGCGCGTCGTGAGGATCGGCACTGGCCGGGCCAGCATCTGGCCGCGCATGGACGGAACCTCGGCCATATCGCTGGTGGGCAGGTTCAGGATGCGGCGGACGATATCCATGCCCTCGACGATCCTGCCGAAGGCGGCATAGCCCAGATTGTCGCCGGGGGCCGCCGGATTGGCGTCCAGATAGGGGGCGTCGCCGACGCAGATGAAGAAGTCCGAGGTCCCGGTGCCCGGCGCCTCCCGGGCCAGGGAGATCACGCCGTCCGTATGGCGCAGGCCGGTCTGGGTGGTGCTTTCATGGGCCACCGGCGCAATCTGCTTTCCGGCCAGCATCCGGGCGCCGCCCTGGACAAGGCCATAGTCCGGCGCGCCGGGGGCCTTGACGGCCCGATAGATGCTGGACCGGTCATAGCGTCCGGTGTCCATGTAGCGCAGGAAATTGGCGGTGGTCAGGGGCGCCTGGCCCGTCGCCAGTTCCAGGATGAGATCGCCCTCGCCGGTAATCATCCTTACACGGATCGGGGCGGCGACGGTCTGTGCCTGGACGGGCGATGCCGGGCCGACCGAAGCGGCCATGGTGGCGAGCGCTGCTGCGGTCCCGGTGATGAAATCGCGTCTCTGCATCTGGGTCCGCCTGTCGCGCCGGGCTCGGGGTTCCGTATGGCCCTGCCAGCCAGATTAGCAACTGGCCCGGCCGCCGCAACCGGTCTGCCGGATGTCAGCCGCGCGGCGGGCGAATGTCGGCCAGGATCTGGATGGCGAAGTCGACCTCGGCTTCGTTGTTGCGAAAACTGGGGGTCAGCCGGACATGCCGCTGGGCATAGGGGGCGGCCGAGCCGATCACCCGGGCCGCCCGCATCCGCCTGACCACGGCGTCGGCGGACAGGCCCGGCACGTCAAAACTGACGATCCCGGCGCTGAGGGCAGGGTCGATCGGGGTACGCAGGGCGACATGCGGCATCTGGGCCAGGGCCATCTTCAGCCGTCCGGCCAGGGCGCGGGTGCGGGCTGCAATGGCGGCCTTGCCGATCATCTGGTGGAACTGGAAGGTCTCGTTCAGGGCCCAGACATGTTCGAAGGCCTTGAAGCCGCCGGGCGTCATGCGGGCGCCGGTGGTGGGACCAGGATCATAGCCGCCCAGCCAGGCGCCATAGGCGTTGGGCGCCAGGAAGCTGGGGATGGTCGGCGAAAACCGGGCCAGCGCCGAAGGCTTGAAGAAGACCACGCCGGTGCCCCGGGGCCCGAACATCCATTTGTGGCAGCCGGCCATCAGGACATCGCAGCCCAGTTCGTCGAAGGTGACGTCTTCCACGCCAAAGCCATGGGCGCCGTCGACACAGAGCAGCACCGTCTTGCCCGGCGTCCGGCCGGCATTGACGGCCCGTAGCGCCTGGGCAATGGCGGCGATCGGCATCTTCAGGCCGGTCGAGCTATGGACCCAGGTCAGGGCGATCACCCGGGTCCGGTCGGTGATGGCGGCCATCAGCCGGCTGACGATCTGTGCCTGGCTGGCGCCCCGCGCCGCTTCGAACAGGCTGATTTTCCGGACCTGGGCGCCCGATCGCAGGGTCAGCAGGCGCAGGGATTCGTGAGTCACATAGTAGTCGTGGGTGGTGGTCAGGATCTCGTCGCCATAGCCGACGATCAGGCCGTTATAGACCAGCCCCACGCCTGCGGTGGTGCTCTCCACCAGGGCGACGGACTCGCCCGAGGTTCCGAAATACCGTCCCGCCGCCGCACGCGCCGTGTTCTGCAGGGGCCGGTTGTTGGCCTCGAGATAGGTGACCGGATTGGCGTCCAGGCCGTCGCGGTGCCGGGCGATGGCGTTGCGGACGATCCTCGGATTGGAGGCGAACAGCATGGCGGACAGGTTGACCCAGCTCCAGTCCAGGGCCCATTGCGACCGCACCCAGGCCCAGTCGGTCGTCGCCGCCGATGGATCAGCGACCGGTTCCAGGGCCGGCTCGGAGGACGGCATCTCTGCGCCGGGGCTGAAATCGGGATCGCTTTCGGGGGGATCCGGGCCATCCCCTGGAAGCTCTGCAGCCGGCGCCGGCGAGGCGGCCGGTTGCCGGGCCAGGGCGGCGACCGGCAAGGCCGATCCCGCCGCCACGGCCAGGCCGGCCCCGGCCAGAAGCCGCCTGCGATTGAGGCCGGCTGACGCCTCGTCGTCGCCGCCATTGCCGGATTGCGTCATGCCCTTGCCCGTCCCCAACCTTGTGGTTTGACCCTTTCAGGGTCGCGCAGGCGGATCACGCGGGTTCTTGTGGCGCGAGAGAATGACAGCTGTGTGCAAGACGACTTTCCTTACCCCGGGTCATGGATGCACATTCCGCTTCAGGGAGACCAGACCAATGACGACAGAGTTCAGAATTCCGGACGAGATCGCCGCCAAGGCCATCGATCCCAAGGCCTATGCCGATGACAGCGTCCACGAGGCCTTCCGCTGGCTGCGCGCCAACCAGCCCCTGGGCAAGGTCGAGATAGAGGGCATCTACCCCTTCTGGATGGTGACCCGCCACGCGGACATCCTGGAAATCAGCCGCCAGAACGACCTGTTCCACAACGGCGACATGCCGGCGACCTTCACCACCATCGAGGCCGACCAGGCCGTTCGCAAGATGACCGGCGGCAGCCCGCATCTGGTCCGCACCCTGGTGCAGATGGACGCGCCGGATCATCCCAAGTACCGGGTCATGACCCAGTCCTGGTTCCTGCCCCAGAACATCAAGAAGCTGGACGAGCGGATTCGCGAAATCGCTCGCCAGCATGTCGACCGCATGGCGGCGCTTGGCACGGAATGCGACTTCGTCAACGAGATCGCCCTCTATTATCCGCTGCGGGTGATCATGGAGATCCTAGGGGTGCCGGCGGAGGACGAGCCCCGGATGCTGCGGCTGACCCAGGAGCTGTTCGGCGCCCAGGACCCGGAACTGAACCGCGACCGGCAGGAAGTGATGCAGACACCGGAGGCCATGGCTTCCCTGCAGGCCGTGATCGCTGACTTCTTCATGTATTTCAAAGGAATTACCGACGACCGGAAGGCCAATCCGGTCGGCGATCTGGCCTCGGTCATCGCCAATG
The DNA here is from genome assembly GCA_945861515.1 of Brevundimonas vancanneytii. Taxonomy (GTDB): domain Bacteria; phylum Pseudomonadota; class Alphaproteobacteria; order Caulobacterales; family Caulobacteraceae; genus Caulobacter; species Caulobacter vancanneytii_A. Next base: position 6,667 of record CAMAVA010000102.1, read on the forward strand.
GACAGCTGGACGGCGCCCCGATCAACGATTTCGAGGCCATGAGCTACTATGTCATCGTCGCCACGGCCGGCCATGACACCACCTCGTCCTCCACGGCGGCGGCTGTCTGGGGTCTGGCCGCCAATCCGGACGAGTTCGCCAAGGTCAAGGCCGACCCGTCCCTGATCCCGGGTCTGGTGGATGAAGCCATCCGCTGGATGACGCCGGTCAAGCACTTCATGCGGTCAGCGACGGAGGACACCGAGGTCGGCGGCCGCCAGATCGCCAAGGGCGACTGGATCTGGCTGGCCTATCCTTCCGGCAATCGCGACGAGGCGGTCTTCGAAGACCCCGACGCCTTCCGGGTCGACCGGGCCAGCGGCAAGCACCTGGCCTTCGGCTATGGCGCCCATCTCTGCCTGGGCCAGCATCTGGCCAAGATGGAAATGCGCATCCTGTTCGAAGAACTGCTGCCCCGGCTGCAGTCCCTCGAACTGGCGGGCGAGCCGAAACTGGCCCAGGCCAATTTCGTCGGCGGCCCCAAGACCCTGCCGATCCGTTACCACCTGACCTAACGTTCCGAGGTCGGACTTCATGAACGCAGAACGGCCCCTGGAGTGATCCGGGGGCCGTTTGATTGTCTGCAGTGATGCAGGCTGGATCAGTTGGGTTTTGCCTTTTCGGCGGTGTCGGACACCACTTCGCCGGTGGCCGAAACGTCCTTGCCGACGCCCTTGATGGTATTGCAGGCCGAGGTGGTCAGGGCAGCCGCGATGGCCGCCAGAATGATGAGTTTGCGCATGGATGGACACTCCTTTGAGGCCCGAGAGAACGGGCTGTGAAACCAGCGCCTTCGAAACGCGCGCGGGGCCCGGGCGTTCCCTTGGCCCTCGGTAAATCGATCAGGGCTGCGTTTCCGGCGTCGGGAAGATCAGGGTCACAGTCAGTCCGCCGTCCGGATTCAACGCCATGTCGGTCTTGCCGCGAAGCTGTCGGGCGAATGCGTTCATCAGGGTCCTTCCCACGCCCCGGGCCTCGAGCGCCTTGAGCGGCGGACTATGCCCGCCCCCGTCGTCGATGATCTTCAGCATGGCCTCGGCGCCCATGACCGTGAACTCCACCCGCAGGTTGCCGCCCCGTTCGGCCAGGGCATGTTTCTGGGCATTGGTGACCGCCTCAACGGCAAACAGCGCCAGGGGCGCCAGCTTGTCCGGGTCGATCAGCAGGGAGACGGCCTGAACCTCCACCCGCACCGAACCCTGGATGCTTTCGGTCGCCATGAGCTGGGCGGTCAGCTCCTCCAGAAAGGTTCTCAGGTCCGCATGGCGCAGATCGGCGCCCTGGTAGAGCGCCCGATAGATCAGCGCCAGGGCGCTGATCCGCTGCCGGGTGTCGCTGATCGCCAGACGCGCCCCGGGGTCGGTCAGGGCGCGCTCCTGCATCGACAGCAGGGAGCTGATGACCTGCAGGTTGTTCTTCACGCGGTGATGGATCTCGCGAAGCAGGTCATCCTTGTGGGTCAGGGTCTCCTGCAGGGCGGCGTCCCGCGCCGTGATGGCTCCGGCCATGGCCCCCAGGGCGCGTCCCAGGTCACGGATCTCGGGCGGCGCGCGCTCTGCCTGCAGAGGCCGGACGGTGAACCGGCCCCGGGCATAGATCGCCGCGATACGCTGCAGATAACTGATCCATCTCAGAACTGACCGGTCCGAGGCGAACATTACCGCCGCCAGGGCGACGCTGAAGGACAACAGGGGAAAGACCAGGCCCGAGAGGGGATCCAGCCAGGCCGCCGAAAACAGGCCGCGTGATGGTGCGGTCAGCACAACAAAGACATCCTGCCCCACCAGGGGGGCCAGGGCATAGACCCTGTGGATACCGTCCGGTCCCCAGTCGGACTTCAGCTCCCCGCCATCGGCGCGGGCCCGTTGCAGCCAGGCGGGGTCAATCACCGGAAACAGGCCCGGGCGGGTGACTGTCAGGATCGCGCCCCGGGCGTCCACAAGGGCGATGTCCACATCTCTCGGCAGAGCCCGCCCCTCTGATTCCGGCCGCAGGCTCGACAGGGCGATCACCGCCGTCAGCACCCCGTCGGTCGGGGGGCCGGCGCGGACCGAGGTCAGGAGCACCGGTTCATTGGCGTAGTCGGCGCCGGGCCGGGTGGTGACGGTGCGGGCCTGACCCGAATAGAGATCCTTGAACCAGGGCCGGTCGCGCCGCCCGGGATCAGCCGGCACGCTGGCTGCGTAGCAGGCCACCCGTCCTTGCGAATCGAACCGGATCAGATTGGCGTAGCCGGGAATCCGGCGGGTCACGTCCGCCAGCCGCTGGGCGCAGTCCAGGCCGATCACGCCGGGCGCCAGGGTTTCCAGCAGGATGCCGGCGGACTCCATGCGAACCCGGGCGCCGGCCGCACTGCGCTGGGCGGCCCCCAGAAGACTGGCCCTTTGCTCTGCGGCTTCCCGACGGAACGACAGGCCCGACTGGATCACCCCCAGCAACAGGACGGGCGCCAGGGCCAGGGCCAGGGTCAGTCCCAGGCGGACGCGGATGGTCAGGTCCGAAGACTGGCCGGCGTCCCGGGCCGCGCGGATCGTGCGCGCCCTGGAACCGTGTCTCCGGATCAGTCCGATCACCGGGCCGCGCTCAGCCGCTCCGCCTCGGACAGGATGTGGCCCATGGCTTCACTGGCCGATTTTCCATCCCGGTGATAGTGACCGGTCTCCAGAATGGTCTGGACGGCCTTCCGGGCGCGGCTGACCCGGCTCTTGACCGTTCCTACGGCGCAGCCACAGATCTCGGCGGCCTCCTCATAGGCAAAACCGCCGGCGCCCACCAGGATCAGCGCTTCGCGCTGCTCGGCCGGCAGTGCGGCCATGGCCTGGCGCAGCTCATCCAGGGCGACCGGCGAGCTGGGATCGTCGACGGCCTCGAGCGTGCGTTCGGCCGCCTCCTGGTCCAGCTGAACCGAACGCCAGGACCGGCGCTTGTCCGAATAGAACTGGTTGCGCAGGATCATGAAGGTCCAGGCCTTCATATTGGTCCCCAACTGAAAACTGGCCCGGGCGTCCCATGCCTTGATGAGGGCGTCCTGCGCCAGATCATCGGCCTGGGTGGCGTTGCCCGTCAAGGTCCGGGCAAAGGCGCGAAGCTGCGGGATCAGCACCACCAGGTCCTTCTGGAAGACCGCGTCGCGGGCCGGCCCGGTGAGGGCCTGGTCAGGCGAGGACGGGTCAGACGAGGTTCGGACGGTCACGACCTCGGATCTCTCTTCCCCCAGGGCCAAGCTACTGCTCCTCGCGGGGCGGGGTTTCCGCCCTGCGCAGGATTTCCAGAAACTCGTCCGGGACCGGTTCGTTCACCACCTCATCGAACATCTGGCGCAATCGCGCGCCGATAGCCCTTTGGCGCAGACGCGCCTCGTCGATCCCGTCAGGGGGAGACCTGGGCGTCGAATTGGAAGACTGTTCTATCATGGCGTCGGCGCTGGAACGGGCCTTACCCCTGTGCTTGTTTGGCTTGCTGTCGCTCAACGTCGCCCGTCCCCGTCCGGTTCCATGTCCAGATGCGCCGAGCCTGAGCCCGGCGTCCGGATCATTGCACAAACGCCGGGAACCGTGAGCGGTTCCATGCGTTGCTGGATTGGTTAGCTTCGCGACAGTCGACCCCGCGACGCCTGCCGGCCTATCAACCCGACCTTTGAACGGAGGGGTCATGAGTCTTCTCGCCCGCCTGGCGCCGCACCTGCCCTATGTTCGCCGTTACGCCCGGGCCCTGACCGGAAGCCAGCGCGCCGGCGACCATTACGTCCGGGTGACGCTCGAGACCCTGGTGGCCGGTGACCGGCTGCTTCAGGACCAACTGTCGCCCAGGGTCGCGCTCTATCATGTGTTCCACGCCATCTGGGGCACGTCCGGGGGGCAGCTGGAAGACCGGGTCGCCCTGGACCTGGGTCCGGCGGGGCCCGAGGAGCGACTCATGAGGATCGCGCCACGCTCGCGGCAGGCCTTTCTTCTGACCGCGCTGGAGGGCTTCTCTCCTTCTGAAGCCGCACAGATCATTGATGTTTCCTATGACGAGATCGAAAAACTGATCGCCCAGGCCCAGCGGGAAATCGATGCGGAACTGGCCACCGAAGTGCTGATCATCGAGGATGAGCCGGTCATAGCCGCCGACATCGAGGCCCTGGTCCGGGAGCTCGGACATCATGTCCTCGACATCGCCGCGACCCGGACCGAGGCGGTCGAGGCGGTCCTGCGCCAGGCCCCCGGCCTGGTGCTTGCGGACATCCAGCTGGCCGACGGATCTTCGGGGATTGACGCGGTGAAGGATATTCTGGGCCAGATCAACGTCCCGGTGATCTTCATTACCGCCTTTCCCGAACGACTGCTGACGGGGGAGCGGCCCGAACCGACCTTCCTGATCACCAAGCCGTTCCAGCCCCAGACGGTGAAGGCGGCGATCGGGCAGGCATTGTTCTTCCATCCGGGGCGGGCAAGGGCCGCGGCCTGATCTCAAGGCATGTTCAGGGGGTTCCGACCTGCAGTCAGCCGGTCAGGGCCCCGTCAACCTTCACCGCCGGGGCCCTTATGGACGGGCAGGGGCCGAGGCAGCTGCCTGGTCGGGGGAAGGTGTCTCCGTGGCGTCCGCCGCAGCCAGATCACTCCAGTTGAGCGCCCAGACAGCGGTCAGGGCGGCTATCACCAGTCCCATCGAGACCACCAGGATGATGAGGATGTGGCGACCGCTGACGCCCTGCCGCGCATCGGTGACATCGATCTCGACATGGTCGTCCCCGGCCGCAGCCCCTGTGGGAAGAGCGGATGTGGGCAGGGTTGGCGTAAAACGTGTCATCGCATGCTCCTGTTTTCGCAGGTCCGTGACGGACCCGGCAAAGACGCATGGTCTGAAGAACGCTTGCGCGCCTTGACTGTTCCCTGTGCCCTACGGTGAGCGGGCAGAGGTCCCGAGGGCGCGACGGCCCCCGGACTGA
>CAMAVA010000103.1 GCA_945861515.1 Brevundimonas vancanneytii
TCAGCAACAGGGCCGGCTCTGGGGCGGGGTAGGTCATCTGGAGCGCTTCCTCGGGTCATCTGTTTTGACCCGAGGCTAACACCCCATCATCGAACCTGTCCCGGAAGGCCTTGTGTCTCAGAGCGCCTTGCCGGGCAGGACCCGCAGGCCAAGACCCGTCAGAACGATTATCACCGCCTCGATCACCATGGGCGGGATCAGGGCGGGGCTGGGACCATTCAGGACCAGGTTCAGGACACGGCCGGTCAGGGCGATGCCCAGCATCAGCACCACCGGGGTCAGCCAGCGGGCCTCCTTGCGGATCACCGCCGCCAGCATCAGAACGCCCGCCGCGCCAAAGAACCCGGCCATGTCAGCCCGAAGCGTCCCCAGGCCCGCCGGGCCGCCGGCGGTCAGGTCCATTGTCGCGGCGATCTTGGCCGGGTCCATCCAGAACCGGCTGGCGATCAGCAAGGCCAGCAGTCCGGTCAGGCCTATCAGGCCCCGCATGATGGTCAGTCCCATGGTCTTCCCCCTCAATGGATCCTGCCTTTGACGGCGGACCTCCCGCCACACCAGATATCCGGCGAGGCCTACAACCAGTCCCAGCCCCAGGATCAGGGGCAGGGCGAACATCTCGGCGATCCTCAGGCCGATGTTCAGGGCGATTTCCCGATCGGCGGTATAGCCGGCCGGGACCTCGGCCACTCCCACCCGGGCAGCATAGGCGCGGTAGTCGGCCAGCATGGCCGCCGCCTCGGCCGGACGCTCGGCGCTCAGGTCGCGGGTCTCGCCGGGATCGCGGACGATGTCATAGAGCCGCCAGGCCGGATCGCCCATGGGACCGGCGTTGCGGGTCAGCTTCAGGTCGCCCTTCCAGAGGGCGCTGTCGCCCGCCGCCTCCATGCCGACCGGGGTGTTGGCGTCATAGACCGCCTCGGCCGCGCCCTTCAGGATGGGGGTCAGGCTCTTGCCGATGATCGGGGCGGCGGGCGCCGGGGCCGGGCTGGCGCCGGCGATCTCCAGCAGGGTGGGGGTAATGTCGGTGATCACCGAAAAGCCCCGGGCCGTGACCCCGGACCGCACCCCGGGTCCCGCCACGATCAGCGGCACCCTTGTGCCCCCCTCTGACGCATAGAATTTGTAGAGGGCGCCCGGCGCGGCCGCGGCGCTGGCCCAACCAGGACCGATATTGGCGTAGGTCCCCTTCTGGCCAAGCCGCTCGATGTCCTGGGAATAGCCGACACTGTTCATCCAGAGCTTGAACAGGGGTTCGGAAGCCGGGTCGCCCGATTCCGGACCATTGTCGGAAAGCACCACGAACAGGGTGTTGTCATAGCGGCCTGTGGCCTTCAGATGCGCCACTAGCCGGCCCAGTTCCGCATCCATGGCTTCCAGCATGCCGGCATTGACCGCCATGCGCCTGGCCGCCAGGGCCTGTTCCTTCGGGCTCAGCCGGTTCCAGTCGCGCACATTGGCCGGCGGCGGCCCCATGGGGGTGCCCGGCGCGATCAGCCCGGCCTTGATGGCGCCCTCATAGCGCCGCTGCCGCTGCTTCTGCCAACCGCCGGCATAGACCCCCTCATAGCGGGCAACATATTCGGCCGGGGCCTGGATCGGGATATGGATGGCCAGGAAGGGCAGGTAGGCGAAGAAGGGCTGGCCGTCGGCGGGGGTCTGGTCGATGTAGCGGATCATCCTGTCGACCAGGAACCGCGAGGAATAGAAGTCATCCGGCAGGCTGGCCGGCTTGCCGTCCTCGAACCAGTCGGCGTCACGGTAGATCGGGAAATAGGGGCGCTTTTCCCAGTTGTCGCCGCCGGTGGCGTCCAGGGGGAAGGACCGGTCAAAGCCCCTCTGGTTCGGCAGGTCCGCAGGGCCATGGCCCAGATGCCACTTGCCCGCCATGTAGGTGTGATAGCCCGATGCCTGCAGTCGGCTGGCCACCGTCACCACATTGGCCGGCATCCGGCCCTGGTAGGCGGGATCCTTGCGATGGGCGGCCGGGGTGGTTTCCGGCAGGTTGGCGATCCCGGCGGTATGACTGTCCACCCCGGTCAGCAGCATGGCGCGGGACGGCGCGCACATGGGCGAGGCGTGGAAGTTGGAAAACCTTGTGCCTCGGGCCGTCAGGGCGTCGATGGTCGGGGTGGCGATCTCGCCGCCATAGCTGCCAAAATCGGTGTAGCCGGCGTCATCCACCAAGATGACCACGATATTGGGACGAGCCGGCGCGGTGGCGCGGCTGGCCGCGTCCCCCGGACTGACGGTCAGCAGGGTGAGGCCGAACAGGGCCAGGAGCATCAAGCGCAGCCGGTTCATGGTCTCTGATTTCCTATTGGCACTAATAATGTCAATATATTCCGGTCCTGTCGAGACGTGGTCACCGTCGATGCGGCTTGGCGCGGCCGCAACTTGTCGTCAGACTGCACACTTGCGGCGTCGACAGAACGCCCAACCGAGGGAAGATCACGATGTCGCAGGCGCCGCTGCCCACTCTTCAGGAAATGACCCCGCTCAATCCGGTGTTCCGGGCTGATCCCCATGTCGTACTGGACGACCTTCGCAACCGCTGTCCGGTCCTGTCCGATCCGGTCTCCGGCAATATCATCCTCAGTCGCTATGGCGACGTCCGGGCCCTGGTGTCCGACCTCAGCCTGCTCCGCGACCCGATCCATGCCGAAGAGGGCGCCATCCTTCAACGGCGCTTTCTCGATGATCTCGACCCCAACGTCCCCCGGGCAAGCACCACCAGCATCCTGATGCTGGATGATCCCGACCATGCCCGCATCCGCCAGCCCTTGGCCAAGGCCCTCTATGCCCGGGTGGCCCGCTTCCGGCCCGAGGTCGAGCGGATCGTGGGAGAGGCGCTGGACGGACTTGAAGGCGAGGCCGAATTCGACCTGATGGACCGGTTCTGCGTGCCCATCCCCATCGATGTCATTGCCTCGATCCTGGGGGTCGATCACGATCGGCTGGACGAGTTCCGGGCCTGGTCCGAGGGCGTGATCCAGGGACTGAACCCTTTCCGCAATGCCGAACAGACCGCCGTCATGGAAAAGGCCAACCTCGCCCTGACCGAGTATTTCCTGGCCTCCATCGCCGACCGCCGCGCCAACCCCCGGGACGATCTGATCAGCGACATGACAAGGCTGCAGGCGGAAGGGGCGCCCCTGACGGACGAAGAGCTGCGCATCAACCTGGGAGCCCTGCTGGTCGGCGGCAACCTGACCACCACCGACCTGATCGGCAATGCGGTGCGGTTGTTGTTGCTCAATCCAGCAGAATTGGAGAAGCTGAAGGCCGAGCCCGGCATCATCAACGCGGTGGTCGAGGAGGTGCTGCGCTACGAGCCGCCCGTCGACATCACCAGTCGGGTCATGTCGTCGGATCAGGAGATCGGCGGCTGCCCGATCCGCAATCGCCAGGCCGTGACCCTGTCCCTGAGGGCGGCCAACCGCGACCCCGAGGTCTTCGAGGATCCTCACCGGTTCAATGTCAGCCGAAAACACCGACCCCATGTCGCCTTTGGCGGCGGCGCCCATATCTGCATCGGCGCTCCGCTTGCCAGGCTGGAAGCCCAGGTCGCCCTGGTCCGCCTTTTCGAACGGTTCCCCACCCTGAAACTGGCTCATCCTGACCAGGCGCCGGAATGGCGCGCCCTGCCGTTTTTCCGAGGGCTGGAGCGACTTGATCTGACGGTCTGAGGCGCCCGTCGCATCCCTGCCGGATTTGCCGGCTTCTATGCAGTTTGTTCAGACCTGCCAGCGAAAAACGGCAGGGCAACAGCAGGCGCGGAGGCACGGATGGCGATTGGATCAAGAGGCCGCGGCGTCCGCAGCCTCGCCAGCCTGATGACTTCCCGGTCCTCGTCGCGGGTTCTCAACCTGATCGCAGCCTGGGATGCCGCCGAACGGGTCAAGCGGCCGCTGGAGCCCCTGCTGTTCCACACCCCGTCGCTCAATCGCAGCTTCATCATCAAGCACCGGCTGAGGCTCAACGAGCGGGAATCCTTCCCCGATTTTCGCTCCACCGCCACCAAGCTGATCCTGCCCATCGATCCGACCAACCTTTCGATCGGCGGCAAGTCGGTCTTCATCGGCCAGATCAATTTCGAGCAGTTGATCGAAGAGGCGACCGGCATCCAGGATGTCTATGAAGACCCCGACATCAAGCTGCTCCACGAGCTGGACAGGATTCCCTCCTTTGACCCCTTCATCTTCCGCGAATGGATGAACAGGCTCGGCAGGACGGCCGACGAGCGGTATTTCGCGCTTGCGCCCTCGGTGATCGCCGGCATGGAGGATTTTGTCGTCCAGGAGATCGGCCATCTGGTCTCCATGTCCCTGGCCGGGTCTGCCGCCAACGCCGCCATCCTGCGGCTGGCCCGCAAGATGCTGTCCAGCCACTATGACGCCGAACTGGCCCCCCTGCAGGTGACCCTGCGGATGAGCAAGGAGGAGTTCCGGGACGGCATGTTCGGCTGGAAGGGCCTGCTCTATTACAAGTGGCTGGCCAAGCGGATCGAAAACGATCTGCCGGGTCTGTTGTCCGGCATGCTGGGAGTGCGGCCCAAACGCCATATCACCCGGGAACAGATCGAGGATTCCTCGGGTCTGGTCCGGTCGATCGGCGCCAGTATCTCCCAGTATTTCAATGCCGTTTCGGACCGGGTGCGGACTTATGACGCCTCCTACCAGATGCTGACGCGCAAGCAGGATCCGGTGGGCTTCCGGGCCTTCCTGCTCAAGGCGCCGCAGATGTTCCTGGAAATGGGTGAATACGTCGGCATGCTCGAGCATTCCGTGGACTTCTGGAAATACCGGTCAAAGGACATTGAGCCTTCGCGGTTTACAGGGGATGATTATCTCGAGTTGATCCTCGACCTTAAGGATGGTCTCGGTTCCAGCTAAGGTCTGCAGGTGAATTGTCGATGGATCGGTCAAGCCGCTGGCTCTGATGTCTGGCAATCGGGTTCGCCCATACTGGGGCATTTCCTGACCCCTGCTTGGTAACCCTGCCAATATGCACTTTATTCAGACATTTCGGACAAAAGACCCTGAATAACGAGGTTGGGGGCAGGTTTGGCGCAGCCAATGAAAGGACGCGGGGTCGGCAGCCTCGCCATCCTTATGAAGTCTCGCTCAACATCGAGGGTGCTGAACCTGATCTCCGCCTGGGATATGGCTGAAAAGACCAAGGAGCCTCTGGAGCCCCAGCTTTTCGAAAGCCCGGCCCTGAATCGTAGCTTCCTCATCAAGCATCGCCTGCGATCCAACGAGTTCGAGGTCTTTCCAGAGCCCCGTTCGACCGCCACCAAGCTGATCCTGCCCATCGATCCCAGAAACCTGTCCCTGGGCGGCAAGTCGGTCTTCATCGGACAGATAAACTTCGAGCAACTGATCGAGGACGCCACCGGAATCCAGGATGTCTATGGCTCGCCCGACATGAAGTTGCTTCGGGAGCTTGACCGGATTCCGTCCTTTGACCCCTTCATCTTCCGGGAGTGGATGAGCAAGCTTGGCCGGACGGCTGACGAGCGGTACTTCACCCTTTCGCCGACCGTGATCGCGGGCATGGAAGACCTGGTGGTCCAGGAGATCGGCGATCTGGTCTCCATGTCCCTGGCCGGATCTGCAGCCAACGCCTCGGTCCAGAAACTGGCCCGCAAGATGCTGTCCAGTCACTATGACGAGGACCTGACACCGCTGCAGATGACCCTGCGGATGAGCAAGGAGGAGTTCCGCGACGGCCTGTTCGGCTGGAAGGGGCTGCTCTACTACAAATGGGTGGCCAAGAGGATCGAGGCCGATCTGCCGCCCCTGCTTTCGGGCCTCCTCGGCGTCAGACCCCGTCGCCATATCTCCCGCGAGCAGATCGAGGACTCCATCCTGGTGGTCCGGTCGATCGGGGCCAGCATCTCGGGGTATTTCAAGGCGGTGACTGACCGGGTGCGGGACTATGACGAGTCCTACGAGATGCTGACCAAGAAGCAGGACCCGGTCGGCTTCCGCGCCTTTCTCCTGCGGGCGCCACAGTTGTTTCTCGAGATGGGTGACTATGTCGGCATGCTCGAACACTCCGTTGAGTTCTGGAGCTATCGTTCGAAAGCCATTGAGCCGGCCCGTTTCACCGGCGACGAGTATCTGGACCTGATCCTTTCACTGAAGGATGGGCTGGGGTCTAGCTAGGCCGTCTTCGCCAATTAATTACCAAGTTCGCTCAGAGGCTCTAAACCGGACCTTGCTAGTCTTGAGGTATGGACACTGCCGCGTCGCCCCTGCCCGAACGCCGTTTGCGGCCCCGACAGTTCTGCCGCCTGCCGGCCCTGATCCAGTGCGGCTCTTCCAGCCATGGACTCGATTGCATCGTCGAAAACCTGGGCCCGGGCGGCGCGCGGCTTAGACTGGCAAGAAAGGCCCTGGTGACATCGACCTTCCGTGTCGTGCTGCCGACCGTGTGGGTGGCCTATGATGCAAGATTGACGTGGCGGCGAAACCTTGACCTCGGGATTGAGGTCATCCGCCGCCACGACCTTTCGGTTGGGGCCGACTCGCTCAGTTGACCCGCCGGGTTCGCCCCGCCCAGTAGGGTTCGCGCAGTTCGCGTCGCAGGATCTTGCCCGAGGCGTTGCGGGGCAGGGCCTCGACGAAGTCCACGGTCTTGGGCGCCTTGAAGGCGGCGATCCGGGTCCGGGCGAAGGCGATGATGTCCTCGGCGTCCGGCGTCACGCCGGGCTTGGGGGCGACGATGGCCTTGACCGCCTCGCCCCACTTGTCGTCAGGCACCCCGATGACCGCCACCTCGGCGACATGTGGATGGCCATAGACCGCGCTCTCGACCTCGGCCGGATAGATGTTCTCGGCGCCCGAGATGATCATGTCCTTCACCCGGTCGTGGATATAGAGATAGCCATCCTCGTCCAGGTAGCCGGCATCGCCGGACCGCAGCCAGCCATCGGCTCCGACCGTGGCCTTCGTGGCCTCGTCCAGCTTCCAGTAGCCGACCATGTTGGCCACCGATCGGATCGCCACCTCGCCAACGGCGCCAGGCGGCAGGACCTGGCCATCCTCGCCCATGATCTGGATCTGCACGCCGGGCATGGGCAGACCCGCCGCCCGCATGCGCGGATTGCCGGCCGGGTCGTGATCCTCCGGCGGCAGATAGACGATGGTGCCGCAGGTCTCGGTCATGCCGTACTGCTGGCAGAAGCCGCAGCCGAACACCTCCATGCACTCGCGCAGCAGATCGAGCGGAATCGGCGAGGCGCCATAGAGGATGTATTTCAGACGGCTGAAATCCACGGACCGGGCCCGGGGCTGGCGCACTACGATCTGCAGGGCGGCCGGCACCATGAACATCTTGGAAATCTGGTCCTGTTCAATGAAGTCCAGCACCTTGAAGGGATCAAACTCCCTGGCCACGACCCCCTTGGCGCCGTTCAGCAGCCCCACCAGACCCCAGCCCGTGCCGCCGATATGGGAGACCGGCATGGCCACCAGGCTGACATCGGTCGGTCCCCATTGGTTCCAGTCCATCCTGGCTTCCGCCGCTTCGCGGCGCCCGCCCAGCACGTTTCGGTGGCTGAGCATGGCGCCCTTCGGCCGGCCGGTGGTGCCGGAGGTATAGAGCTGCACCGCCACGTCATGTTCCGAGATGGCGATCGCCGCATCGATGTCAGCGGCGGCGTCACGCCAGGCCTCGAAGGTTGTCAGGTCGCCAGGGCCGGCCTCCATGGCGATGACCTTGGGCGGTGAGGGCAGGCCGCCGGCCGCCTGCCGGGCCAGGTCCAGCACCTCGGGGCCCGCGAACAGCAGCGGCGCCTCGGAATCCTCGAGGATATAGGCCACCTCTGGCGGCGCCAGGCGCCAGCCGATCGGCGTCATGACGGCCCCCATCTTGGCGGCCCCGATCAGCAGCTCGAAATAGTGGTCGCTGTTCTTGCCCAGATAGGCGATCCGCTGACCCTTGGTCAGGCCTTCGGCCAGCAAGGCGTTGGCCACCTGGCTGGTGCGTCCGTCGAATTCGGCAAAGCTCGTCGACCGCCCTTCAAACACCAGGGCCGTGGCCTCTCCTCGGGTCCGGGCCTGATACCGGGCAATGTCTCCCAGGGTCGGCATCTGGTCGAAGTCGATCTCGCTCATGGTGTTTCCTGGTCCCGAGGGTCTTTTTGTTGTGCGAAGGGTCAGAGGCCGAGCACCAGCCGGGCCATGATGTCCCGCTGGATCTCGTTGGAGCCGCCATAGATCGAGGCGGCCCGGTTGTTCAGGTATCGAGGCATGGCCACCAGGCTGTGGTCGGGACCCACCGGAGCGATGTTGCTGCCGGGCGTGCGGGCGTCGGGCTGGACGACCGGGGCGTAATGGGCCGCCACCTCGATGGCCAGTTCGTCGATCCGCTGCATGGCCTCTGTGCCCTGCGTCTTCAGCATGGACGAGGCCGGACCGGGGTTCTTGCCGCTGGACAGGGCTGCCATCACCCGATGTTCGGTCATCTCGATGGCCTCGACCGCGATCTCGGCTGCGGCCAGCCGGCCGCGGAAGGCCGGATCGGCCAAGAGGGAGCCGGCATCATCGCCGCCCTCGGCCCGGGCCATGCGGCGAACCCGCCCGAGGGACACCTTCAGCCCGGCCGCCGAGCCGCCGCCCCGCTCGAATTCCAGCAGGTACTTGGCCACAGTCCAGCCCTGGTTTTCCTCGCCCAGCCGGCCCGACTTGGGCACGCGGACATTGTCGAAAAACACCTGGTTGACCTCATGCTCCCCAGCCAGGGTGATGATCGGCGCCACGGTGATCCCGGGGGTATTCATCTCCAGCAAAAGGAAGGTGATGCCGGCCTGGGGCTTGCCCTCGAAATTGGTCCGCACCAGACAGAACATGCGGTTGGCGAAATGGGCGTGGGTGGTCCAGATCTTGGAGCCGTTGAGGACATAGTCGTCCCCGTCGCTGTCGGCCCGCATCTGCAGGGACGCCAGATCCGACCCCGAACCCGGCTCGCTGTAGCCCTGGCACCAGTAGTCCTCGCCGGCCAGGATCCGGGGCAGATAGAAGGCCTTCTGGGCCTCGGTGCCATATCGCATGATGCAGGGGCCGACCATCTTCAGCCCCATGGGCGACAGGCTGGGCGCCCCGGCGGCCGCGCATTCTGACGCAAAGATATAGCGCTGCATCTCGGTCCAGCCGGGACCGCCATAGTCGACAGGCCAGGCGGGCGCGACCCAGCCGCGCTGATGCAGGATCCTCTGCCAGGCCAGGCTCCATTCCTTTTCGGTGAAGACGCTGGTGGTCAGGGCCCCGGCCGACCGGAGCAGGGGAGTCAGGGACTCGTCCAGAAAGGCGCGAACCTCGTCGCGAAAGGCCAGATCTTGGGGGCTGAGCTGCAGGTCCATGGGAAGGTCCGGGAGTGGTGGGTGAAAGAAATCGATACGGAGCGAAGCGGTTCAGACCACCTGGGTGGCCGTGCCGGCAACGGCATAGAGGGTAACCAGCAGGCCGTTGACCAGGGCGCCGGGCAGGGCGCTGCCCGTCCGTCGCCAGCTGAAGACGGCGATCACGGCCACGATGGTGAGCAGGGGGACGAACTGGATAGCGACCACGGTGCTCAGGGGGTCAAAGGCCGTGGGTAGCGAGCCAGTCAGGAAGAACAGGCCATAGTCGACCGCCAGCATCAGCAGGAAACCGCCCGCAAAGGCGGCGATGGCCGTGGCGTATTGCCGGGCGGCGCTGTCGCCCTGGACAGACAGGGTCCTGTGCAGGGCGCTCTGGGCGACCAGGAAGAACAGGGTGAGAGGCGCCAGATAGACCAGGGCCAGTCGCGCCTGATCGGCGCTGGGCAGCTTGAAGGCCACGACCCAGAACCGGAAGTCCACCGTGAACAGCCGGTCTGCGAGGGCCAGGGCGCCATAGCCGGCGCCAACTGTGGCCAGGGCCAGGAAGACGGCAGGAATCCAACGCGACAGATGGACCTTGGCCGCAGCGCTGGCACGCCGCTGGAACAGTCCCAGCAGAAGGGTCAGGGCGGTGTTGATCAGGGCCCAGACGACAATCTGGTTGGTGATCCCCTGCCGCAGGATCGGCCCTGGCGGCAGGGCAAGCGTGACCAGGATGAAGGCCGGAAAATAGGTCAGGACCGGCAGAAGGGCGGTGATCGACAGCCAGCTCCACCAGCCGCCGTCCCGCCCCTCCCGCACGGCAACCGGCGCAGCCTTCAGGCCCGACAGCAGGGGCATCTGCAGCAAGAGGCCGAAGGTCCCCAGCATCAGCCCGATCATGCCGATGAGGGCGACCCCTGTTGCGGCTTCTTTCCAGTACCAGATCTGGTCGGAGGCTGGGCGGGGCGTCCCGCCCTCAAGGGTCCGGGCGAACCAGTCCAGGCTGTCGCCGATCGCCTCGGTCGACAGGTGATCGCCCGGATGGGTCGTGACGGGCGTGGTCAGCCGCCGGGCCGTGCCCTGGCCGATATCGCCATAGACCTGACCGGCAATCACCGGCGCTGCGGTTCCGAACAGGGCCTGCAGCTTGCCGCTGGCGCCAACGTCCTGCGCCCGGTCCACGCCCCACATGAGTTTGGAAAACTCGTCATAGCGGCTGAACACCACCGCCAGGTTCCGGGGCCAGGCCGGATTGCCCTCAGCGGCGAAGGGTGCGCCCGTGGCGCTGCCTTCCAGCACCATGGACCGATAGCCCTCGGGCTGGGTCGATGCGGCGGCCAGCACCGTCCAGCCCCCCATGCTGTGGCCCTCCAGGCCGATATTGGCCGGGTCGACCATGGGCAGGCTGCGGAGCCAGGTCAGGCCATCCGGTCCGCCGAACCCATTGGAAAAGGCCGCCCCGCCGCTATAGCCGTGGCCGGTCTGGTCCAGGGCCAGGACGACATAGCCCCGGCGGGCAAACTCGATGGCGAACCCGCTCTGGGTCTCGCGGCTGTTGATATAGCCATGGACGGCCAGGACGCCGGGCGCGGGGGTCTGTCTTGTGGCAGTCTTCGGCACATAGAGCAGACCGCTCATGGTCGTTCCGCCCGCGCCGGCGAACCGCACATCCCGGACCTCGACCCCGCCGGCCGTCTGGATGGCATGGGCGGCCCATGACCCGGCCAGCACCAGCAGCCAGCCGATCACGAACAGCGCCAAGGCCTTGCGCATCCCGGTCTCCCCCCGGGCCCGGTTTGGTCCGGACCCCTGTCTCTTGCCAGCAAGGTCACATTGCCCTTGGGGGAGAGCAATCCCTTACGGTCACAGCCGAGCTGCATCCCTTCTCCCGCCTGTCGGGAGAAGGTGGCCCGCGAAGCGGGTCGGATGAGGGCAGCGCCGGCCTTCGAAGATCGGAGCCCGTTCCGCATCGAACGAACCGAGCAAAGCGGGACCACTGACCCAGGTTCAGAGTGTTGAAGTGTTGAAGCCCGTTCCGATCCAAGCGGCTCAATGCATGTCAAAACAGGCCCTAACGACCAGCGACGGATTGAATATCCGCCAGAACCGCATCGATCTGATTCGATATCCGGGCGTTGGGAAACCTGAGCACCCGGTATCCCATGGCTTCCAGTTGGCGATCTCGCTCTTGATCATATGCGCTGCCGACGTGGGTCGGCCCATCGGCTTCGACGATCAGCTTTGCCTCGATGCACAGAAAATCAGCGATATAG
>CAMAVA010000104.1 GCA_945861515.1 Brevundimonas vancanneytii
CCGTCTCTGCGCCCTTCAAATGTCGGGGGCTTCGCGCTAGGTGGCTGATGTGAGACACTTGCGGTCCGGAATGACCAAAATAGATCGTCTGGCGACAACATCGAAGGCAGGGCCGACATGACTGTGCTGGATGTCTACCTCATCAAGCCGACCCATTATGACGATCAGGGCTACCCCATCCAGTGGTGGCGGTCGCTGGTGCCGTCGAACTCCCTGGCCTGTGTGGCGGCCCTGGTCGAGGATGCCAGTTCCAGGATCGCCCTCGGCCCTGATGTCCGCGTTGTCTGTCATCCCATTGACGAGGTGAACACCGAGGTCTCGACCGACAGGATCCTTCGCCGGTTTCGCGAGCCTGGCGCCAAGGTTCTGGTCATGATGATCGGCGTGCAGACCAACCAGTATCCCCGGGCGCTCGACATCGCCCGGCCCCTGCGGGCGGCGGGCGTGCCGGTCTGTATTGGCGGTTTCCACGTGTCCGGCTGTATCGCCATGCTGGGAACCGATGCGGAGGAACTGCAGGAAGCCCGGGCCATGGGCCTGAGCCTCTTTGCCGGTGAGGCCGAGGATGGCCGGATTGACGCTGTCCTGCGGGACGGGCTGAACAACCAGCTTCAGCCCCTCTACAACCACCTGGCCGACCTGCCGGTCCTGGGCGGGACCCCGACCCCGTTTCTGGGGCCGGATATCCTGGAAGGGGTCATGGACAGGCTCTCCAGCTTTGATCTGGGCCGGGGCTGTCCGTTCGAATGCAGCTTCTGCACCATCATCAATGTCCAGGGCCGCAAGAGCCGGTTCCGCACGGCGGACGACCTGGAAAAGATCGTCCGCGACAACCATGCCCACGGCATCGACCATTTCTTCGTCACCGACGACAACCTGGCCCGCAACCGCAACTGGGAAGCCTATGCCGACCGCCTGATCCAGCTGCGCGAGGCGGAAGGCATCAAGGTCAGCCTGATCATCCAGGTCGATACCGGCACCCATCGCATTCCGCGCTTCATCGAGAAGATGGCCCGGGCCGGGGTCAACAGCATCTTCATCGGCCTGGAAAACATCAACCCGGACAATCTGGAAGCCGCCAAGAAGCGCCAGAACCGGATCGAGGAATATCGCGAGATGTTCCTGGCCTGGAAGCAGCACGGCGTCATCGTCACCTGCGGCTATATCATCGGCTTTCCCCAGGACACCAAGGACTCCGTGCTGCGGGATATCGCCCTGATCAAGGAACAGCTGCCGGTCGACATGCTCTATCTGAACTACCTGACGCCCTTGCCCGGCAGCGAGGACCACAAGCGGGACAAGGCGGCGGGCGCCTGGATGGACCCGGACTTCAACAAGTATGACCTGAGCCACCGGGTCTCGCGCCATCCGAAGATGTCGGACGCCGAATGGGACCAGGCCTTCCGCGAGGCCCATCGCAGCTTCTACAGCTTCGAGCACATGGAGCGGATCCTGAACCGCCGGATGCAGGTTTCGGTGCGCCAGCCCAAGGCGACGATCAACAGCTTCATTATCTATCGCGAAGGGCCGGGCCTGGAGCAGGTGGGAACCTCGGAGTTCGGCGTCCTGCGCATGGTTCGCCGCAGGCAGCGCCGGCATGGCATGCCGATCGAGAACCCGGTGTGGTTCCATCTGCGCCAGACCGCCATCAGCGCCTGGAAACTGGCCCACTACGCCACGACCTATGCCCGCCTGACCCTGGCCCAGCGCCGCGCCGTCGCCCGCTACCGGGCCGGGGTGCGCTATACCGACGCCGCCATCGCCCCCATCACCAACCGCGACGAAGACGCCCTGGTCCTGGAAACCGCCGCCCGCAGCACGCCGGTGACCCGCAAGCGCCTGGAGATCCGGATGAAGGTGCGGGAAGAGGCGGAATCGGCCTGACCGGGAAACCGGTCCGGGAAATGGGCGACCGGCGGTGGTGGAATCGCAGTTGATCCGCCGGTGGGGACCCCTTCCACCATCGCTTCGCGATGGTCCCCCTTCCCCAGAGGGGAAGGATCTGTGAGCCTGCGGATGCTCCCCCAGGCGCGCAGCGCCGGTTCGGGGGAGCTGTCGGCTGCGAAGCAGACGACTGAGGGGGTCCCCGACCCTGCAAACCCCGCGCACCGATCTTCCTTGCTCCAATCTACCCCCAACAATCACCGTCACCCCGGACGGCCCGAAGGGACGAGCCGGGGCCCAGAGGGGAACGGGCGCGCTATCGCAGCCGCAAACTTCCCGCCTGTGGCCACTGGGTCCCGGCTCTCCGCTTCGCTGCGGCCGGGATGACGGCGAGAGTTCCTGATAATCTATACAGAATCACGGTGATATTTTATAATATGCACCTTTCAGCGTACCCTTGAATATTTGGTAGACTATCACCGTAATTCGATCAACGGGCCGTCAAGCGGCCGATAATATTGACGACAACGGCAATCGCGCAGTGAAGGTCATCCGCTACCCCTGGCGCCAGGGCTCCTGCCAGGGCGCCGGCCCTTCACCCCACCGGCGTCCTGTGCCCTGCGCCGTCCTCGGGCGGTCGCCCCGTCAGCACCAGCCGCCCGTCGCGGATGGCGTCCAGGATCCGGCTGACGGCCATGTACTGTGGTCCCATCGGCCGGCAGCGGCTTCGCCAGTCGATCAGCTCGGCCTCGATCCTGGCCAACCTGGCGCGGCCCTGGTCATGGGTCAGGCCGAGATAGTGGCGCGCGACCATCAGCGGGGCCTGGACGGCGTCATCAGGCCGACCGCGACGATCAGGCCGACGATGGGCGGGGGCTCGATCGGAACAGGCCGATCCCTGGCCGGTCGGGGAGGGGACGTTTCGGGGCTCGGCATGGGCCGAACAGAACGCCGCCGGGTCGTCGGCGGTCAAGAACAAAATCGGAACATAAAGGATTGGGTTGGGGATAAGCGGCGCGGGCGCGGGGCCAATCGGCCAACCCGTCTGGCGACCGGTTCCGGGGCTGGCAGGGATGTCTTTGAAAGGAATGGTGGATGCGACAGGGATTGAACCTGTGACCCCCTCGGTGTGAACGAGGTGCTCTCCCGCTGAGCTACGCATCCGCTTCCGGGGCCGCAGCCCGACAGGAGGGCGGGTCTATAGCGAGACGGCGGGAGGCGGGCAAGAGGGCAGCGGGGCTCTCTCAGGGCCTGCGGGCGTCAGATTGCCCTACAGGGGCCATGCAAGCGCCCGCGCTTTCCGCTAAAGGCCTGTTCACTTCCATCGCTGTCGGGACGAGTCGATGAACAAGCGCGCCGCCGTGATCATGGCAGCCGGCCAGGGTACAAGGATGAAGTCGCCCCTGCCCAAGGTGCTGCACCGGGTCGGGGGGCGCACCATGCTGGACCGGGCCATCGATGCGGCGGAGGGGGCGGGCTGCGAGACCATTGTGGTGGTCTGCGGAACCCATAGCCCCGCCGTGGCCGCCCATGTGGCCGCCCGGCTGGGTCAGGGGGCCGTGGCCATGCAGGACCCGCCCATGGGGACGGCCCATGCGGTGCTCTGCGCCCGGGAGGCCCTGGCCGGTTTCGAGGGTGAGGTGCTGGTCACCAATGCCGACTGTCCGCTGTTGACGGCCGATGATCTGGCGCCGCTGTTTGGCCAGGGCGGCCTGACCATGCTGGGGTTCGAGCCGGCCGATCCGGCGCTCTATGGCCGGATGATCCAGGACAGCGACGGGCGACTGCTGCGGATCGTCGAGGCGCGGGATGCCGACGCGGCGGAGCGGGCCGTCGGGGTCTGTTACAGCGGCATGCTGGTGGGGCCGGCCGGGCCGCTGTTCGACTGGCTGGCGCGGGTCGATAACGACAACGCCAAGTCCGAATACTACATCACCAGCATCGTGGCCCTGGCCAATGGCGACGGCGCCAGGGTGGGGGTGGCCTTTGCCTCCGAGACCGCCGTCATGGGCGCCGATGACCAGGCCGGGGTGGCGCGGGCTGAAGCGCTCTGGCAGCAGCGGGCGCGGGCGGGCCTGCTGGCCTCTGGCGTCGCCATGCCGGCGCCCGAGACGGTCTGGCTGTCCTGGGACACAAGGGTGGCGGCCGGGGCGGTGATCGAGCCGAATGTGGTGTTTGGTCCGGGCGTGACGGTGGAGGGGGGCGCGGTGATCCGGGCCTTCAGTCACCTGGAGGGGGCGCATGTGCGGGCCGGCGCCCTTGTCGGCCCCTATGCGCGGCTGCGGCCCGGCGCTGACATCGGCGAGCAGGCCCATATCGGCAACTTCGTCGAGGTCAAGAAGGTGACGGTCGGGGCCGGGGCCAAGGCCAACCACCTGTCCTATCTGGGGGACGGCACGGTGGGGCCGGGGGCCAACATCGGGGCCGGGACGATCTTCTGCAACTATGACGGCTTCGACAAGTATGACACCCACGTGGGGGCCGGCGCCTTCATCGGCTCCAATACCGCCCTGGTGGCGCCGGTAAGCATCGGGGCGGGCGCCATGACCGGATCCGGTTCGGTGATCACCCGCAATGTCGAGCCGGACTCCCTGGCCCTGACCCGGCCGGACCAGCTGGACAAGCCGGGCTGGGCGGCAAGGTTTCGAGAGATGAAACGCAAGCTGAAGGAGTCGCGGGGGCGATGAGCGCAGACAGCCAGAAACAGGCGGCCGGAGAGGCCGCAGCCGCCCTGGTCGAGAACGGCATGGTGGTGGGGCTGGGCACCGGTTCGACCGCCGCCTGGTTCGTCCGGTCCCTGGCGGCCCGGGGGCTGGATATCCGGGGGGTGCCGACCTCGGACTCCACCGCCGACCTGGCGCGAGAGCTGGGCATCGCGGTGGTGGCCCTGGATGACGTCAAGCGCGTGGACCTGACCATTGACGGCGCCGACGAGATCGGGCCGGGCCTGTCGCTGATCAAGGGGGGCGGCGCCGCCCTGCTGCGCGAGAAGCTGGTCTGGGAAGCGTCCAGCCGCTGCGTGGTCATTGCCGACGCCGCCAAGCAGGTGAAGGTTCTGGGGACGTTTCCGCTGCCGATCGAGGTGGTGCGGTTTGGCCATGTCCACACCGGCCAGCGACTGGCCGACATTGCCGCCGAGTTCGACCTGCCGCCGCCCAGGCCGCGCCGGTCGGATCGGGGCCTGGTCATCACCGATGGCGGCAACCTGATCTATGACATGATGTCCGGTCGGATTGATGAGCCCTCGCTGCTGGCCGCCGCCCTGAAATCCGTCACCGGGGTGGTGGATCATGGCCTGTTCCTGGACCTGGCCGACGAGGCCCTGGTCGGAACGGGCGCCGGGGTGGTGCGGCTGACGCCGTAAGTTCCTACATACCGCCGCAACCAAACCCTTCCTGACCTCAAAGGCCCGATCGATCCATGAGCCAGTATGACTACGACCTGTTTGTGATCGGCGCCGGCAGCGGCGGGGTTCGGGCAGCACGCCTTGCGGCCATGAGTGGCGCCAAGGTGGCCGTGGCCGAGGAGTATCGGGTGGGCGGAACCTGCGTCATCCGCGGCTGCGTGCCCAAGAAGTTCATGGTCTATGCCAGCGAGGTGTCCAGCCAGATCAAGACGGCGAAGGGCTTTGGCTGGACCATCCCGGAGGCCAGTTTTGACTGGCGCACGTTCCTGGAAGCCAAGGATGTCGAGATCGCCCGGCTGTCGGGCATCTATGTCTCCAACCTGACCAAGGCCGGGGCCGATCTGGTGCATGGCAAGGCGGTGCTGAAGGATGCCCATACCCTGGAGATCGTCGGCAAGGACCAGACGGTCACCGCAGACAAGATCCTGATCGCCACGGGCGGCCGGCCGACGGTTCCAGCCGATCTGCCGGGGATCGAACATGCCATCACCTCGGACCAGGCCTTCCATCTGGAGACCCTGCCCAGGAGCGTGGTGGTGGTCGGCGGCGGCTATATCGCGGTGGAGTTTGCCGGCATCTTTGCCGGGCTGGGGGTCAAGACGACCCTGCTGTATCGCGGCCCCAATATCCTGCGCGGCTTTGACGAGGATGTCCGCACCCACCTGACCCGGGAACTGGAGCGGCGGGGCATCACCGTGGTGCTGGGCAGCCAGCACCAGTCGATCGAGAAGACCGATCGCGGGCTGGTCAGCCGCCTGACCAATGACATCACCCTGACCAGCGACCAGGTGATGTTCGCCACCGGCCGGTCGCCCTATGTCGAGGGACTGGGCCTGGAAGCGGCGGGCGTGGCGATCAATGAGCGGGGCGCCATCCAGGTGGATGAATGGTCGCGGACCAGCGTCGAGAATATCTTTGCCGTGGGCGATGTGACGGACCGGATCAATCTGACGCCGGTGGCCATCCGCGAGGGGGCCGCCTTTGCCGAGACCCAGTTCCGCAACAATCCGACAACCTTCGACCACGAGATGATCGCGACCGCCGTCTTCTCGCAGCCGCCGATCGGGACGGTGGGTATGACGGAGGCGGAAGCGCGCCATGCCTTTGGCGAGGTGGATGTCTATCGGTCGGTGTTCCGGCCGATGAAGGTGACCTTCTATCACGGCGAGGAGCAGACCCTGATGAAGCTGCTGGTCAATCCGGCGGACCAGAAGGTGGTGGGCGTCCATGTGGTCGGGCCCGATGCGCCGGAAATGATCCAGATGGCGTCCATCGCCGTGAAGATGGGCGTCACCAAGGCGCAGTGGGACTCCACCTGCGCCGTCCATCCGACGGCGGCCGAGGAACTGGTGACCATGAAGGAAAAATATGTGCCGCCGAACCTCGGCGCCGGCGGCTGACGCAAGAAACGACCCCCGGGCGCCAGACTCTCGCCCTGATGACGCATCATTTTGCCTAATCTCCCCGGCTCGTGTATGAGCCGCGTTCTCTTTTTTCGAGCTGAGCCATGACCGAGCGCTGGACCCCGTCGTCCTGGAGACAAAAACCCGCCAAGCACATCCCGTCCGACTATCCGGACGGCGAGGCCGTGACGCGGGTCGAGGATGAACTTCGCCGGATGCCGCCGCTGGTGTTTGCCGGCGAGGCGCGGCGCCTGAAGTCCCTGCTGGGCGATGTGGCGGCTGGAAAGGCCTTCCTGCTGCAGGGCGGCGACTGCGCCGAGAGCTTCAAGGAATTCCATGCGGACAATATCCGCGACACCTTCCGGCTGATCCTGCAGATGGCCGTGGTGCTGACCTTTGCCGGCGGCAAGCCGGTGGTGAAGGTGGGCCGCATCGCCGGACAGTTCGCCAAGCCGCGCTCGGAACCCATCGAGACGATCGGCGATGTGACCCTGCCGTCCTACCGGGGCGACAACATCAATGGCATGGAGTTCGACCCTGCGGTTCGCACGCCGGATCCGGAGCGCCTGCTGAAGGCCTATGCCCAGTCCTCCTCGACCCTGAACCTGCTGCGGGCCTTTGCCGGCGGCGGCTATGCCGATCTCTACAATATCCACCGCTGGACCCTGGGGTTTGTGGCCGACAGCCCGCAGGGCGCCCGGTATCGCGAGCTGTCGGACAAGATCAGCGAGAGCCTGGCCTTCATGGCCGCCATCGGCATCACGCCCGCCACCTATCCCGACATGCACCGGGTGGAGTTCTTCACCAGCCACGAGGCCCTGCTGCTGGGCTTCGAAGAGGCCATGACCCGGATCGATAGCACCAGCGGCGACTGGTACGACACCTCGGCCCACATGCTGTGGATCGGCGAGCGGACCCGGCAGCTGGACGGCGCCCATGTCCATTTCCTCAAAGGCGTGAAGAACCCCATCGGCCTGAAATGCGGACCGACGATGGAGCCGGACGACCTGCTGCGGCTGATCGATGTGCTGAATCCGGCCAATGAGCCGGGCCGCCTGACCCTGATCGGCCGGTTTGGCTCCGACAAGATCGCCGACCGCCTGCCCCGGCTGATGGCCGCCACCCGCAAGTCGGGCCGGTCGGTGGTCTGGTCCACTGACCCCATGCACGGCAACACGCTGAAGGCCGGCAATACCGGCTTCAAGACCCGGCCTTTCGACCGGATCCTGTCCGAGGTGAAGAGCTTCGTCGAGGTCGCCAACGCCGAGGGGGTTCATCCTGGCGGCGTGCATCTGGAAATGACCGGCCAGAACGTCACCGAATGCCTGGGCGGCGCCCGGGCTGTGGCCGAAGGCGACCTGGGCGATCGCTACCACACCCACTGCGATCCCCGCCTGAACGGCGAGCAGGCTCTGGAACTGGCCTTCCTGGTGTCCGAGAAGCTGCGGGACCTGCGGGCCGACGATCTTAGGGCGGCCAGCTAGGCCCTGATCAGTCGGCGATCCGGCGGAACTTCAGGTCCCGGACCCGGCTGCTGCCGAGGTGGAGCGAGGTCACCCGGCCGGCGCTGTCGCGCCTGAACCGAGCCAGATTGCCCGAAAGGTTGAAGGCGTCCTGGTACAGCGGCCCCATGGGGACCGCTGCCTGTGGCCGGGATTCCAGCTTCAGCATCAGCTTGCCGGCCTCGAGGGACACCCGGTATGTGGCGTTGATCTCGTCGCTGTAATAGCGGCCGACAAAGGCGGGCAGGGCGTCCGGCGCCGGGAACCACAGGGGGGTCCGGATGTGGCGATGGCGGTTGCCGTCGAAGGTCTTGAGCACAAAGGCGTCCTTGCCTTCGAAGACCATGACATCGGCGCCATAGGCCACGCTGTCGGCGGTCAAGGGCCAGACCCGCTCGCCGCCAGCGACCTTCAGGCTGTCGCCATCGACGGTCAGCAGCAGGGGGCGGCCGGTGCGCTGGTTGACGAACAGGCCCGCCCGGCTCGTCAGGTCCGACAGGGGCTGGACCGGGGCCGGCGGCGGTGGGGGCGGCAGAAACAGGCTGGCCACGGCGCGGCCAAGGGGCAGGGCGGGGGCATCGGAGGCGTTGCAGAGGACGGCGACGGACAGTTTCTGGTCCGGATAGCGGCCGAGCCAGGCGCGGTAGGCGGCGGTGGCGCCGCTGTGGGAAACCTCGGGCACGCCGCTCCAGGTCGTGACGATCACGCCCCGGGCATAGGGAATGACCGTGCCGTCGTTCAGGACGCCGCGCCGTTGCAGGTCTGCGGTAAGGCCGGGGGCAAGGGCGTCTGACGCCAGGGCCTGGGTCCAGCGTTGCAGGTCGCCGACGGTGGTCAGCAGGCCGCCGTTGCCATAGCCGTCCTCGAAGGGCATCTGCTGTTCGTAGCCGCCGCCGGCGCTGGCGGGCTTGCGCTGATAGGCGATGGCCCGGCCCTTGACGATCCGGCGGAAGTCATCCCGCCACTGGGTCTGGCCCATGCCCAGGGGCTGGAAGATGCGGGCGGCGGAGAAGGCCGCCAGGCTCTGGCCCGAGGCCGCCTGGACGATCTGGGTCAGCAGGTTATAGCCGCTGTTGGTATAGTTGTACTCGGCGCCCGGCCGGTAGTTGAGGCTCTTCTGACGCTGGATCAGGTCCAGGATATCGGCCTGGCCATAGGCGCGGGTGGACCGGGGCCAGCCCTGCATCCCGGCAAGTTCGCCCCAGTCGCGCAGGCCGGCGGTATGGTTCAGAAGCTGCTCGATGGTGACCGGCGCGCCGTAGGCCGGCAGGCCGGGCAGGTATCTGTGGATCTCGTCGGTCAGTTTCAGCCGGCCGTCCCGGGCCAGCAACAGGATGGCGGCGGCGGTGACCTGCTTGGCCACCGACCCGGCCTCGAACACCGTGGCGGGGCTGTTGGCGATGTCATGTTCCAGGTCGGCAGAGCCATAGGCCTGCTCGGCCAGGGTCTGGCCATCCTGGACCGCCGAGACCGCGCAGCCCGGGCCGTCCGGACGGGCGAAGGCGGCGAAGATGCGGTCCAGGTCCGCAGACCGGTCCGGCAGGGTCGGCGGCAGCGCTGTCGCGGGCGGCGGGGCGGGCTGACCCTCTGGCGCCGCAACGGCCCGGTCCTGGGCGGCAGCGAGGGTCGGCGCCAGAACGGGCGACAGGCAGGTTGCGGCCAGGGCCGCCATCATTACGGATCGGAAGGTCCCCATGGCCGCTTGGTAGCGCGCCGGGGGCTCAGGCGCCAGATGCTGCAGTGCGGCGAAGCAGGGGTTGCGCCTTTCCCTTGACCAGGGTGCGCCAGAGCCACTCGAAGGGGCCATACTGGAATCGCTGCATCCAGGGCAGGCTCCAGGCCAGGATGATCATCCAGATGACCACCACCACGCCATAGAGCTGATAGCGCTGCAGGTGGCCATAGAGTCCGAAACCATAGCCGCAGAACAGGAAACTGGTCAGGATCGAGGTGCCCAGATAGTTGCTGAGCGCCATGCGGCCGGCGGCGGCCAGGCGATCGACCAGCCAGGCCAGGGCTCCGGACCGCACCAGCAGCAGCAGGGCGCTGGCATGGGCGAGCGCAATCAGCGGCCGGGGGAGGGCCGCCCAGTATGACAGGGTCTGGCGCTGGATCGGCTCGAACCCGCCTGCCGCCGTCTGCCAGGCCAGCCAGGCGGTGACCGGAATGCCGATCCCCCAGCCGATGGCCAGGACCAGGCCATAGGCCCGGCTGGACCAGCCAAGGGTGAAGAAGCCCAGCCGGTAGAGGCCGATGCCGATCATCATCTGGGCTATGGCCTCGGGCAGGCTTTCGGTCACCAGCAGGAGTGTCTGCATGATCAGGGCGATGAAGGCCCGGGCCTTGAGCGCTTCCAGGAACCCGCCGCGATAGGCGATCAGCTCGCCCTGGCCGAGGCTGGCCGGGGGCGCCAGGATGAAGGAGGCCTCGGCCCAGGCCTTGCGGGCGGCCTCGCCGGCGCCGGGGGCCTGCGCCGCCTCGCGCAGCTGCGCCGCATGGGCGGTTTCCATCAGGCCCCTGGCGACCAGCAGCGCCAGGATCACCGCCCCCAGGCCGATCAGCAGCCGCGGCCCCAGCTTTCGAAACGGAAACACCAGGGCCCCGGCGATGGCGTAGGCGACCAGGATATCCCCGAAGAACAGCAGATAGGCATGCAGCATGCCGAAGACGAACAGCCAGCCGATCCGCCGGTAGTGCAGCCCGGCCGGCCCTGGCGTCTGGCCCTGCGCCCGGTCGGCGATCAACATCATGCTGGCGCCGAACAGCATGGTGAACAGGCCGCGCATCTTGCCGTCGGCGACCACGAAATTGATCGCCCAGGCCCAGAGGTTGGGCCCCTCATGGCCGCCGTAATAGGTGGGGGTGATATAGGCGAAGGTCGGCAGGCCCATGCCGACGATGTTCATCAGGAGGATCCCCAGCACCGCAAAGCCGCGCACGGCGTCGATGGATATGTGGCGGTCCTGCGTCGTGGTCATGGGCGCCCCTCCCAAGGCGGTTCAAGCGTGAACCGTCCGGCCGGGGCTGGCAAGGCGAGGCTCGAAGGGGCGGGGGCGTTTCGTTCCACTCATCCCGTCACCCGGGCCGAAGCGGAGCGCAGAGCCGGGACCCAGGGTTGCGGGGGGTCTGAATTGGCGGCGGCGATGGTCGCGGCCGTGGCTCTGGGCCCCGGATCGGCCCTTCGGGCCGTCCGGGGTGACGGTAAAATTTGAGCGAGGGCAGGGTAGGGGGTATCAGGCCCCCAGGATCCAGCCCTC
>CAMAVA010000105.1 GCA_945861515.1 Brevundimonas vancanneytii
AACGTGTCATCGCATGCTCCTGTTTTCGCAGGTCCGTGACGGACCCGGCAAAGACGCATGGTCTGAAGAACGCTTGCGCGCCTTGACTGTTCCCTGTGCCCTACGGTGAGCGGGCAGAGGTCCCGAGGGCGCGACGGCCCCCGGACTGAAACGGAAATTCTTTGAGGTCGGGGAACCGGTTCCGCTCAGCTGCCGTTATAGTGATGCGGCGGCGACAACCCTCCCCGACCTAGGGCTGACTTCGGTCAGCCGGCCGCCTCCGCGCCCCCCCTTTCCCGGTCCGCATTCAGATCACGATTTTGGCGGTGCGCCGCGGCGCTCGAGCCGGATGATAATATCCACCCGGCGCCGTAGGGGCGCGACGGCCCCGCCGGTGGCGACCGAACCAGTCTCGCCGGCTGCGGCCAGTTTCATGCCGGTCAAGCCAAGCCCGCGCAGGGCCTCGCTGACTGCCAGGGCCCTGTCTTCCGACAGTTTCTGGTTGGTGTCGACGGCCCCGACCGGATCGGCCAGGCCCAGGACGTCGATCGCCCTGACATTACAGCCCTTGGTTTGCCGCGCCGCGCCTTTCAGGGCGGCCCTGGCCTCCGGGCCGATCTCGGCCGAAAAGGACTCGAAATAGAGGGCGATGCTGACATCCTCACAGGGATTGAAGCTCGACGTCTCGAACCTGGGCGTCGTGGCGCAGGCGCCAAGGCTCAGGGCAGCAAGGCTCAGGGCCGTGGCGAAGGCGATAGGTCTCATGGTGATTTTCCCCCAAAATCGGGCCGGCGAGGCCCCCTGTTTGACGCCGTCAGGCCGGCCGACGTCGCAAACCCCGGATACTCCGTCAATATTGGCTGGATCCAACCGAAGCCAAGGGGCAGGCTGTCACTAGTGCTGTCAAACGTGGCGATTGGCCAGAGAAAACGCGGCGCAACCGCCGCCAACCCATTTGTCGGGCTTGGCCGGCCCGGTCTGATCGCTGCGAAAGCTGTACGGCCGGAAATGGGAACCTCCGGCGCGGCGATTCGTTCCGTTCCGCGAATTCCTGTAAGGACAGAGCCTGTGAAGACCTGGTTCAAGCCCACTCCCGCGCTGCCGCCCGCCAGCCCTGATCGTGCCGATCCGGCGCAGAAGGAAGCCTACGAGCGCGGTCGTCGGGATGAGCGCGCCCGCCGCCGGAAATCCCCTTTCCTGGTCATCGGCCTGGTGCTGGTGGCCGCCATCGGCGGCGTCTCGCTTGTTCTCGCGGCCCGCGAGGGCTCGTTTCGGGAGGGTGGCGCCATGATGGACGCGGGCGTCAACAAGGCCGCCAAGGAAGCCGGCCCGGCCTTGCGAAGGGCGGCGGACGAAGCGGGCGAAGGCCTGCGAAAGGCCCAGGAGCCGGCGCCCCTTCAGCCTGGCGCTGCGCCGAGCCCGCCCGATGACCCCGACAAAGCGCCCAACTGACAGACGTGGTTTCCGCAGCGCCCGACATCCGGTCCATCCATGTCGTTGTCAACCTCGCCGCCGGCCGGGTCGGGCCCAATGCCGTCGCCGAGACCCAGGCCATTCTCGAGCATCACGGCCGCACCGCCGTGATCCACTGCACCGATGACGGCCCGCTGGACTCCCTGCTCAGGGCGGCCATTTCCGACCGTCCGGATCTGGTTGTCGTGATCGCCGGTGACGGGACGGCCCGGGCGGCGGCCGAAGCAGCCTCGACGTCGGATCTGCTGCTCGCGCCCCTGCCCGGCGGCACCATGAACATGCTGCCCGGCGCCCTCTATGGCGACCGTGACTGGCAGACGGCGCTGGACGCCATCCTCAGCGACGGCCGGGTCCGGTCGGTATCGGGCGGAACCGTCGACGGGCACGCCTTCTATGTCGCCGCCATCCTTGGCTCGCCGGCCCTCTGGGCCCGGGCGCGGGAAGCCGCCAGGTCCGGCCGGCTGCGGGTAGCGTTCCAGCGGGCCCAGCTTGCCCTCGGCCGGGCCTTCAGCGGTCGGCTCCGGTTCACCCTGGATGGCGCCCGGCGGCAGAAGGCCGAGGCCCTGACCCTGATGTGCCCCCTGGTCTCCCGGGGCCTGGACGATGATGCCTCGGGCCTGGAGGCGGCAGCGCTTGATCCTGCTGGCGCGATGGATGTCTTTCGCCTGGCCTTTGCGGCGGCGGCGGGATCCTGGCGGCACGACCCGGCCGTGGCGGTCTCGCTCTGCCAGCGGGCCTATGTCTGGGCAGGGGGCCCGATTCCGGCCATTCTGGACGGCGAACCCATCCAGCTGGGGCGGACCGCCATGGCGCGGTTCAATCCGGACGCTTTCCGCGCCCTGGTGCCGGCCGATCGAGAAACGCCTTGAGCCTGACCCTGTTTCACGCTTCCGACCTGCATTTTGGCGGCGAGAATGTCGCCGCCATTGCGGGGGCCGCCCAATGGCTGGAGGACCATCCGGCCGACCTGGCGATCCTGACCGGCGACCTGACTGCGGAAGGTCAGCCTACGGAGTTTGCCGCCGCCCGGGCCTGGATCGACGCCCTGCCAACCCCCGTCGCGGTGACGCCGGGCAACCATGATGTTCCCTATTTCAGCCTGCTCTATCGCGCCGCCATGCCCTGGACCCGGTTCCGGCGCTGGCTGGGCGACCGGGTGGCGCCGCCGCCCATAGAGGGGCTCTGTCTGGCCAGCCTCAACTCGGCCCGGGGGGTGCAGCCGCGGCTGAACTGGTCCAAGGGCGCGGTGACCGGATCCCAGATCAACCGCGCCGCGGCCCGGATTCGCACGGGACCGGTCGGCGCCGTCCGGGTCATCGCCTGTCATCACCCGCTGGTGGAGGTGGTTGGCGGGCCCATGACCGGCCGGGTCTGGGGCGGCCAGGCCGCGGCCGACGCCTTTGCCCGGGCCGGCGCCGATCTTGTCCTGACCGGTCATGTCCACACCCCGTTCGTCCAGGCCTATCCGTTCGGCGATGGCCGCACCTATGCCGTGGGGGCGGGCACCCTCTCCATCCGCGAACGGGGCGTTCCGGCCAGTTTCAACGTCATCGAGATCGAGCCGGACTGTATCAGGGTCGTCGCCCAGGCCTGGACCGGCAGCCATTTCGAGCCGTGGCGGACCTGGCAGGTAGACCGGCGGGTCGGCGGGAACAGTTGATGCTTGCCCCTCGAAAGCCCTTTTCCGCCGAGGGCAAGAAGGCGTGGTTCGCTCACCCTTTCCCTCACTCCGGCCGGACCAGACGCGCCATGTCCGGCTGGCCATGGGCCTCCAGGGCCTCGGCCACAGCGAACCTGGCCGGGTCAGGCTTGTGCTGGCCGAGTTTCCAGGTCCCTTCGAACCGTTCCAGCCGCATCTCGTAGCCGATGATGCCGGCCAGCATGGCCTCGAACCGCCCAGGGGTCATCTTCTGGCGGGTCCAGGGCGGCTTGGGCGCCAGCCTGGCCTCGAAGGCGGCGGAGAGATCGTCCATCATCGCCGTGGTACGGTCAGCGTCCAGAAGCCGGACCCGTCCGGCCATTTCCACCGACTGGTAGTTCCAGGTCGGGACCTGATCCTCCAGGCCGTACCAGTCCGGGCTGACATAGGCCTCCGGTCCGGTGACCACGGCCAGGACGGGATCGCCATCAGCAAGGCAGGCCGCCAGGGCGTTGCCCCGGGAAAGATGGAATCTCAGCCGCCAGGCTCCGTCTGGCGACCGGTCCAGGAGCACCGGCGCATGGGCGGCCAGAGGGGCCCCGGCAGCCCCGTCGTCGCGGCCGGTCGCCACCACCAGGGCCAGACCCCGCCGGCTGACCAGCTCGGCCAGCAGGACCGGGTCGGCCTGGTGAAAGGCGCGGGACGGGTGCAAGGCTATTTCACCCGGTACTTCTCGAACCAGGCCAGGACGGCCGAGGCCTTGGCCCCCGACTGGGACGGCCGGGCCGCGATGCCGCCGTGGCTGGCGCCGGGCACGATCACCAGGGCGCTGGGCACGCCCCGCAGCTGCAGAGCCTGGTAATACTGTTCGGACTCGCTGACCGGGGTGCGGTAGTCCCGCTCGCCGACCACCACCAGGGTCGGGGTCTTGACATTGCCGACCAGGGAGAGGGGCGACCTTGCCCAATAGCCGGCCTGGTCCTCCCACGGCGGCTTGGCGAACCAGTAACCGGCCGTCAGCACCGGGATGTCGCTTGTCAGGGCCTCGGTGGTCCAGTTGATCACCGGCTTCTGGGGCGCCGCGGCGCGGAACCGGTCGGTCTTGCCGATGATCCAGCTGGTCAGGACCCCGCCGCCGGATCCGCCGGTGACGAACAGGTTGCGCTCATCGACAAAGCCCCGGGCGATGGCGGCGTCCACCGCGCTCATCAGGTCGTCATAGTCGGGACCGGGATAGTTCTTGTCGATCAGGCCGGCAAAGGCCTCGCCATAGGAGGTGGATCCTCGGGGGTTGATGTAGAGCACCACATAGCCGGCCGCCGCATAGAGCTGCATGTCCGTGGCGAAGGTCGGGCCATAGCTGGTGTTGGGGCCGCCATGGATCTCCAGGATCAGGGGCCAGGTCTTCTTCGGATCGAAGTTGGGCGGATAGACCAGCCAGGCCGGCACGGTGCGGCCGTCGATGGAGGAATTGACAGGCAGGTAATCCACCTTGCCCAGGGTGCGGTCGCCCAGCAGGTCTTCGTTCAGGCGGGTGGCCTGGATTGTCCGGCCGGCCCGCTGGATCATCAGGTCGGCCGGCCTCTGGGTCGTGGTGCGGGTCCAGGCCAGGGTTCCGCCGGCCGCGTCAAAGGCGCCGCCGCTATAGGGTCGGTCCAGGCCGCCGCCGCCCAGGTCGGCGGGGATGGGGGTCAGCTTTCCGGCGAGATCAACCCGGCCCAGCCGCGTCACCCCTTCGTCGACATACTGGATGATCAGGCTGCGGCCATCGGCTGCCCAGCGAACGTCGTCGACCGAGCGGTCCAGGTCCGCCGCCAGCCGCCGGGGCGCCGATCCGTCGGCCTGGGCCAGATAGAGATGGGTGTCGTTATAGGCGGCCTTCCTGTCGTCATAGCCCAGATAGGCAATCTGGGTTCCGTCCGGCGACAGGGCCGGCGCCATGTCCGGGCCCACCCGGTCGGTCAGCCGGCGGATCCCGCCGCTGGCGAAGGTGAGCTCATAGAGATCGACCAGGCCGGGATCGCGCTCCCAGCCCGGCTCCCGGGCGCTGGAAAACAGGATCTTCGTCCCGTCGCGGCTCCAGCTGAGGGGGCCCTGGTTGTCGAAGGCGCCGCTGGTGAGACGGCGCGGGGCGCCGCCCTCGGCGGAGACGACATGGATCTGGGCGGCGCCGGGCTTGAGATAGCCCTCGCTGTCGGTGCGATAGCGCAGGCCGTCAAAGATGCGCAGGGGCTCGGCCCAGGTCGCGCCCTCGGGCTTTGCGGGGGCAGGGCCGTTGGCCAGTTTCAGGCCTTCGGCGGCCGTGAACATCAGAAAGGCGATGCTGCGTCCGTCCGGAGACCAGCTGATGGCGTCCGGGGCGTTTTCCAGGGTGGCGATCCGGGCCGTGGCGCCCGTGTCCATCCAACGGACAAACAGCTGCGGCGCGCCGCCCTCGGCGGTGGAGACATAGGCCAGTCGCCTGCCATCGGGCGACCACCGGGGGCTCATATGGTTGCCGGGGCCGGCCACCAGAGGCTGCTGGGCCCCGGTGTCCGCGTCCGCCAGCCACAGGCTGTGGCGGGCCCGGTCGGTGGTGATGTCATTGCTGACCCGCACATAGACCACCTGCCGGCCATTGGGGCGGACCTGGGGCTCGCTGGCCTGTTCCAGGGAAAAGAGGTCGGCCGGGGTCAGGACCGGCCGGGCCGGCGATTCCGCACCTGCCGCCAGGGGCGTGGCCAGAATCATGGCCCCGGCCAGCAGCGCCGCAATGAATTGTCTCTTCACCCGGTCTCTCCCCCAAGAAATCTTGCCCAGGGCTTCAGCCCTTCAGGCCCAGCACGTCCTGCATGTCGTAATGGCCGGCAGGCCGGCCCGCCGCCCAGACCGCCGCCGCCAGGGCGCCCCGGGCAAACAGGCCCCGGTCGCTGGCGGAATGGGACAGGGTCAGCACCTCTTCCTCTCCGGCGAAGATCACGCTGTGGTCGCCGATGATGCCGCCTCCGCGCAGGACGGAAAACCCGATGGCCCCCTTCGGCCTTGGCCCGGTCAAACCGTCGCGCCCCGCGACCCGCACATCCGGCAGGGCCACGCCCCGTCCCCGGGCCGCAGCCTCTCCCAGCATCAGGGCCGTGCCGCTGGGGGCGTCGACCTTGCGCCGGTGATGGGCCTCGAAGATCTCGATGTCGAACTCTGCCGGCAGGCTGCGCGCCGCGCGCTCCACCAGCCCCAGCAGCATATTGACCCCGAGACTGAAGTTACCCGACCGGACAATGGCGATGGACCCGGCGGCCAGGTCGATCCTCGCAACCTGTTCGGGGCTCAGACCCGTCGAGCCGATGATCAGGGCCGGCCCGCCTCGTTTGGCTGCCTGCTCGGCCAGGGCGACCGACGCCTCCGGAACCGTGAAGTCGACTGCCACATCGGCGCTGCCCAGGGCCTCCTCCTGGGAAACCAGTCCGGGGCCGCTGACGCCGGGCCGGTCGAACCGCGCCGAAACGACCAGATCGCTACGCCCTTCGGCCGCCCGCGCCACGGCCTGACCCATCCGGCCCAGGGCGCCGGCAATGGCCAGTCGGACGACAGGTGCGGTCAAGGCGGCGCTCCGGAAAAAAACGGAACCGGACAAAAGCACAGCCGGCCCGGTTTTCCAAAGTCTAAGGGGGGGTGAGACGTGCGGCTCGCCACCGAACCGCCCGTGCGGTCTTCGATAGGCGACACGAGGGACGCGTTCTGTCGGCGGGTGAGCCGGACCGATTGCCCTCCGGTTTGACAAAGTAAGGTGTTTTCCTTACCTTGTCTGGGCCTAGATTCGGGAGCCGACCATGGCCGCGTTGTTGAAAGAAGAGAGCACCATCACCGCCAAAGGCCAGACCACGGTGCCGAAGTCCGTCAGGCAGGCGCTGGGCGTGGACTATGGCGGACGCATCGCCTTCTTTGTCGACGACACAGCCCGGGTCTATGTCGAGAAGGCCCTCGAAGAGAGAAGTGATCCTGTCGTCGATCGCTTCCTTGAATTCCTGGGCCAGGACATGGCCAGACATCCTGGCGCGTCCATCGTCGAATTGCCGACAACCCTGCGCGATCGCATGTCTGTGCTGGTCGGCGATATGGAGGTCGACCTCGAAGCCGAGATCGTCGGGGATGTTGCACTCTAGCCATGCTGACGATCCATGGCTGGACCCTGCTGGCCCATCCCCTGTTTCTCGATCAGCTGGAAAACCTGACCGAGGCCGTGGAGGCCCTGAAGGAAAAAAAGCCCGACGCCTATCAGAAAGACGCCAACACCAAGCTCCTTGCCACATTGAACCGGCTGGTCTTCGAGTCGGTCCCGGCCGATCCCACGGCCTCTCTCTATCGGCAGGGCTCGGCGCTCGGCGCAGACTACAGGCACTGGTTCCGGGCGAAATTCGGGAACGGACGGTTTCGCCTGTTCTTCCGCTACGACACCAGGGCCAGGGTCATCATCTTCGCCTGGGTCAACGACCAAACGACGCTGCGGACCTATGGAGCCAGGACCGACGCCTACCGGGTCTTCCAGGGGATGTTGGACGGCGGCAATCCGCCTGACGATTGGGCGACCCTGTATAGGGTTGTTTCGGAGGCCCGCACGGTTGAGCGATTCGACCGTGCTTTGTCCGAACAGCCGTAAAGTTCAGTTCTGATGTGACCCGGGACTTGCCGGTCTATCCATCCGGATCGCGTCGGCCACTCTTCGATCGGCGTCGGCCATGGGTCGAAGGCAGCTTTCGCTCAATCATCCCGCCAAACCGTTGACGCACCGGCCCAGACCATCGGACAGTCCGGAAAAATCCAAGGGATGGAAACCAGATGCCCCAGATCACCGCCAACGGAATCAGCCTCGAATATGACATCCGGGGGGAGGGGCCGGAGACGGTGCTGCTGATCATGGGGCTGGGCGCCCAGATGACCCGCTGGCCGGACGCCTTCTGCGACATGCTGGCGGGTCACGGCTATCGGGTGGTGCGGTTCGACAACCGGGACATCGGCCTGTCCCACAAGTTCGAGGAGGCCGGCCTGCCGGACATGGCGGCGGTCATGGGGGCGGTGATGAGCGGCCAGGCGCCCGCTGTAGCCTATACTCTGGACGAGATGGCGGCCGACGCCGCCGCCCTCCTGGAAGCCCTGGAGATCGAGCAGGCCCATATCGTCGGCGCCTCCATGGGCGGCATGATCGCCCAGCTGGTGGCGGCCGATCATGGTCATCGCGCCCTGTCCCTGACCTCCATCATGTCGACCACCGGCAACCGCGCCCTGCCGCCCGCCACGCCGGAGGCCCTGACGGCCTTGAGCACCCCGGCCCCCAATCCCCATGACGATATCGAGGCCTATCTGGCCCACGGCGTGAAGAACGCCAAGATCATGGGATCGCCCGGTTTCGACTTCGACGAGGCGGCTCATCGGGAGCGGTCCCTGTCCGATGTCCGGCGCAGCTATTATCCCGCCGGCTTCATGCGCCAGTATGCCGCCATCCTGGCCTCGCCCGACCGGCGGCCCAAACTGGCCAGCCTGACCCTGCCGGTGACGGTGATCCACGGAGAGGCTGATCCCCTGGTGCCCCTGGCGGGCGGCGAGGACACGGCCCGGTCCATTCCAGGAGCCGAACTTCTGACCATTCCGGGCATGGGGCATGACATCCCGGTTCCCCTCTATGGCCAGATCGCCGGGGCGATTGCGGCGGTGGCGGCGAGGGCCCGCGAAATGCCTTGAAGTGGCCGCTGCGGCCCGGTGAGACGGAGACCCTTGTCGCCCTGGTCATTCTGATGGCTATTGTACTGCCACTCCTTATCCTCGGGGCCGTGATAACGCCCTCCGGCTGCCTTGGCCGGGTCGGGCGCGAGGCCCTGGCAAGACCGCTTTCCCGGGAAGGCCTGGGCCAGGCGCTCGAACTCTGCCGGCGAAATCAGCGGGGGATGAGTGCGGACAAGGAAGCTGCAGAGTCAGGCCGATAGGGCGCTAGCGGTCACGATTGGCGCAGCGCCATGGCCGGGTTTGCCCGTTTGTCCATTCGATAGTGACCCAACCTGATCTAAGCCGGTTGTTCGCAGCGGTCCCGGTCGTTAGGTTGCGCGCCTTTCCCGAATGGCGGCGCAGGGCTTTCCGGCGCCCGGCGATCTGCAGGCCCCGATGAACGAGTCCGAGAAGAAGTCCTTCACCGACGAAGAGGCGCTGGCCTTCCACCAGTTTCCGACGCCGGGCAAGATCGCCATCGCCGCCACCAAGCCGATGGCGACCCAGCGGGACCTCAGCCTGGCCTATTCTCCGGGCGTCGCCGTGCCGGTCCTGGCCATCGCCGCCAATCCTGAACTGGCCTATGACTACACCTCCAAGGGCAATCTGGTGGCGGTGATTTCCAACGGCACCGCCATCCTTGGCCTGGGCGATCTGGGGGCCCTGGCCTCCAAGCCGGTGATGGAAGGCAAGGGCGTCCTGTTCAAACGCTTTGCAGATGTCGACGCCATCGACATCGAGGTTTCCTCAAAGGACGCCGACGAGATCATCACGGTGGTCAAGAACATCGGCGTGACCTTCGGCGGCATCAATCTGGAGGACATCAAGAGCCCGGAATGCTTCCGGATAGAGACCGAGCTGCAGGAACTGCTCGATATTCCGGTCTTCCATGACGACCAGCACGGCACCGCCATCATCACCTGCGCCGGCCTGATCAATGCCTGCGAGATCACTGGCCGCAAGCTGGCCGACGTCAAGGTGGTGCTGAATGGACCGGGGGCGGCGGGGATCGCTACCCTGGAACTGATGAAGGCCATGGGCGTCACGGCCTCCAATGTCATCGCCGTCGACCGCAAGGGGGTGCTCTGGCGCGGCCGCACCCAGGACATGAACCAGTGGAAGAGCGCCCACGCGACGGACACGCCCCACCGCACCCTGGAAGAGGCGATTGTCGGGGCCGACGTCTTTATCGGGCTGTCGGCCAAGGGCACCCTGACCAAGGAGATGGTGGCCAGCATGGGCCCCAGCCCGCTGATATTCGCCATGGCCAATCCTGATCCCGAGATCACCCCGGAAGAGGTGGCCGAGGTCCGCAGCGACGCCATCGTCGGCACCGGTCGCAGCGACTATGTCAACCAGGTCAACAACGTCCTGGGCTTCCCCTACATCTTCCGCGGCGCCCTGGATGTGCGGGCCCGGCGGGTCAACATGGAGATGAAGATCGCCTGCGCCCGGGCCCTGGCCCAGCTGGCCCGGGAGGACGTTCCGGACGAAGTGGCCGCCGCCTATCACGGCCGTCAGCTGAAGTTCGGCCCGGACTACATCATCCCCACCCCGTTCGATCCCCGGCTGATCTGGTACATCCCGCCCTTCGTGGCCCAGGCGGCCATGGATACCGGCGTCGCCCGTAAGCCGATCCTGGACATGGACGCCTATCGCGCCACGCTGGCGCGGCGTCTCGACCCCACGGCGGGCTTCCTCCAGAAGATTTCCGGCCTGGTCCAGTCGGGCGAGACGAAGAAGCGGATCGTGTTTGCCGAGGGCGAGGAGCCCTCGGTGATCCGGGCGGCCTATGCGTTCCAGCAACAGGGACTGGGCACGGCCATCCTGTGCGGCCGCGAGCAGCTGGTCGAGGAGAACATGCGCCTGGCCGGCATCGATCCGGCCGAGGCGGGGCTGGAGATCGTCAATGCCCGGCTGTCCGACCGCAACCCGGACTATGTCGACCATCTCTACGGACGGCTGCAGCGCGAAGGGTTCCTGAAACGCGACGTCCAGCGACTGATCAACCAGGACCGCAACAGCTTTGCCGCCTCCATGCTGGCGCTGGGCGATGCCGACGGCATGGTCACCGGCGTGACCCGCAACTTCGACCAGGTTCTGGAAGAGGTGCTGGGCGTCATCGACCCCGCAACCGGCGGCCGGGTCATGGGCATGTCGATCCTGCTGGCCAAGGGCCGCACCCTGTTCATCGCCGACACCAATGTCACCGAGATGCCCGACGCCCAGGACCTGGTGGAGATCGCCTGCGAGGCGGCCCGTTCGGTCAAGGCGCTCGGCTTCACACCGCGCGTCGCCTTCCTCAGCTATTCGGCCTTTGGCAATCCCATGGGCGAGCGGTCAGAGAAGGTCCGCGAGGCGGTGGCCATGCTGGACATGATGGAGGGTATCGAATTCGAGTATGAAGGCGAGATGCCGCCCGAACTGGCCCTTGAGCCGGAACGCCGGGGCAACTATCCCTTCATGCGTCTGACGGGCCCGGCCAATATCCTGATCATGCCCGCCATCCATTCCGCCTCGATCTCCACCAAGCTGGTGCAGAGCCTGGGCGGAGCCACGGTGATCGGACCCATCCTTCTGGGCCTGTCCCGCTCGGTGCAGATCTGCCCGCTATCGTCCTCGGT
>CAMAVA010000106.1 GCA_945861515.1 Brevundimonas vancanneytii
TCCCGGCTGCGGGGCATGACGCGGGCGTCTCGGGGGTGGCGGTGGCGGGGGGGATCACCCCTTCCCGGCGCACTGCGGGCCGCCTCGTCGCCGGGGGCGGCCAGGGCCGGCAGGGGCTGGTCGGACAGCCCGGCCAGGGACCCGGTCCAGTCCTCCAGATGCTCGGCGACCAGATGGGTCACCCCCTCGGCCCGCTGCAGCCGGCCGCGCACCAGCATCATCCGCGATCCCATGATCACCGGCCGGAAGGCCTCGAACAGCTTGGGCCAGACCACGATATTGACCACCCCGGTCTCGTCCTCCAGGGTGATGAAACAGACCCCCTTGGCGGTGCCCGGCCTCTGGCGCACCAGGACCACCCCGCCCACGGCGATCCGGCGTCCGCCCCCTGGCGGTGAGGCCGGCGCCGTCGCCAACCGCACCGCCGGGATGGCGCCGGCCCGGGCCAGGTCCGGGCGCAGGAAACTGACCGGATGGGCCTTCAGCGACAGCCTCAGGGTCTCGTAGTCATGGACCACCTCCTCCGACAGGGCCGGGGCCGGCAGGGCGGCGGGGGGCGGGCCGTCCGCCTCCTCCAGCCCCATGCCGGCGAACAGCGGCAGGGGGGCCGCTCGCGGCAGGCCCCGGGCCGCCCAGAGACCGCCCCGGCGGGAGAGGTCCAGGGAGCCCAGCGCATCCGCCGCCGCCAGCCGCTCCAGGGCCGCCGCCGGCAGGCCGGCCCGCTGCCGCAGGTCATCCAGGCTGGTGAAGGGGGATGCGGCCCGGGCCGCCAGGATGGCCTCGGCCCAGGCCTTGTGAAAACCGTCGATCTGTCTCAGGCCCAGCCTCAGGGGATGGAAGACGCCCGGGGGAACCCCGGCGGCCAGCCCTTCGGCCAGATCCGCCGCCGCGATCACCGGCGCCTCCAGGCTGCAGTCCCAGTCGCTGGCGTTGACGTCCGGGGCCCGCACCTGCACCCCGTGGTCGCGGGCGTCGCGGACAATCTGTGCCGGGGCGTAGAAGCCCATGGGCTGGCTGTTGAGCAGGGCGGCGGCGAACACCTCCGGAAAGAAGCATTTCATCCAGGCCGAGACATAGACCAGCAGGGCGAAGGAGGCGGCGTGGCTTTCCGGAAAGCCGTATTCGCCGAACCCCTTGATCTGGCGAAAGCAGTTTTCGGCGAACTCCGGATCATAGCCCCTGGCCTTCATCCGCCCGACCAGCATGTCCTCATAGCTGTGGATCGTGCCGGTATGGCGGAAGGTGGCCATGGCCCGGCGCAGGCCATTGGCCTCGTCGCCGGTGAATTCCGCCGCCTCCATGGCGATGCGCATGGCCTGTTCCTGGAACAGGGGCACCCCCAGGGTCTTGCCCAGGATGGCCTTCAGCTCGTCCGGATCATGGGGCGGAGCCGGGCTGGGATAGAGGATCTCGAAGGACTCGCCCCGGGCCTGCGCCTCCCGCCGGGCCGTGCGGCGGGACAGGAAGGGATGGACCATGTCGCCCTGGATCGGCCCTGGCCGGACGATGGCCACCTGCACCACCAGGTCATAGAAGGCCCGGGGCTGCAGCCGGGGCAGCATGGCCATCTGGGCCCGGCTCTCCACCTGGAAGACCCCCAGGGAGTCGGCGCGGCAGAGCATGTCATAGACCGGCCCCTCCAGGTCGCGCCGCAGGAACACCGCCGCCAGGTCCCAGGCCTGGCCGTGATGGCGGGCGATCAGGTCAAAGCCCCGGCGGATGGCGGTCAGCATGCCCAGGGCCAGGACATCGACCTTCATGATCTTCAGGTCGTCGATGTCATCCTTGTCCCATTCGATGAAGGTGCGGTCAGCCATGGCGCCATTGCCGACCGGGACCATCTCGACCAGCGGCCCCTCGGTCAGGATGAAGCCCCCGACATGCTGCGACAGGTGGCGGGGAAAGCCGATCAGTTCGCGGGTCAGGTCCAGGGCCAGGGCCAGACGCGGGTCCTTACCCGCCAGGCCGGCGCCCTCGACATGGCGGTCCTCCACCTCATGGCCCCAGCTGCCCCAGACCGTGCCGGCCAGGGCTGCCGTGACATCCTCGGTCAGGCCCAGGGCCTTGCCCACCTCGCGGATGGCCGAGCGGGGCCGGTAATGGATGACCGTGGCGCAGATGGCCGCCCGGTCCCGGCCATAGCGGCCATAGATGTACTGGATAACCTCCTCGCGCCGCTCATGCTCGAAATCGACATCGATGTCCGGCGGCTCGTCCCGCTCGGCGGAGATGAACCGCTCGAACAGCAGGTCCTGGCCCACCGGGTCCACCGAGGTGACCCCCAGGCAGAAACAGACCACCGAATTGGCGGCCGAACCCCGGCCCTGGCAGAGGATGCCCTGCTCCCGGGCCCAGCGGACCACGTCATGGACCGTGAGGAAGTAATGGGCGTAGCGGCGATGGGCGATCAGGGCCAGTTCCTTGCCGATGGTCGCAGCCACCCTGTCCGGAACCCCCTGCGGATAACGCCAGGCGGCGCCCTGCCAGGTCAGGTCGGTCAGGTGCTGCTGGGCGGTGACCCCGGCCGGGACCGGTTCATTGGGATACTGGTAGGCCAGCTCATCCAGGGAAAATGGGCAGGCCTGGACGATCTCGCGGGTCCGGACCAGGGCCGCCTCGTGACCCCGGAACAGCCGGGCCAGTTCATCAGGGCCTTTAAGACAGCGCTCGGCATTGGCCTGGAGCCGAAACCCGGCCTGGTCGATGGTCGTCCCCTCGCGGATACAGGTCAGCACATCCTGCAAGGGCCGGCGATCCGGGTGATGATAGAGGGCGGCGGTGGTCCCGATCATCGGGATGGACAGGCCGTCGGCCAGCCGGGCCAGATGGTTCAGCCGGGCCCGGTCGCGGCCGTCGCTGCGCAGATTGGCCCCCAGATAGAGCCTGTCCGGCCAGGCCCGGGCCCAGGCCGCCAGCCGGCTGCCGAAGGCCCCGTCGATGACGGCCGGGGCCGGGGCGATGGCCACCAGGCCCTCGCCATGGGCCAGGGCCTGGTCAAAGGTCAGGCGGCACTGGCCCTTGGTGGTCCGCTCGGCATGGTCGGTTCCCAGCACCTCGCTCTTGCCCAGCGACAGAAGCCGGCACAGCCGGCCATAGGCGGCGAGGTCGCGGGGATAGACGATCAGCGCCGTCTGGTCCTCGAAGACCAGCCGGGCGCCGATCAGCAGCCGGATGCCCTGGAGTTTGGCCTCGCGATGGGCCCGCACCACCCCGGCCAGGCTGTTGCGGTCGGCGATCCCGATGGCCTCCAGCCCCAGATACTTCGCCTGGGCGACCATCTCGCGCGGATGCGATCCCCCCTCCAGGAAGGAGAAGTTGGTCAGGGCGTCCAGCTCGGCATAGGGCAGGGTCATGGGAATACCCCGTGCATCCACCAGGTCGGGGGACGGGCGACGCTCTCGGGCGGGCCACCCGGTTCGGCGCCCGGGCCTGAAGGCGCCTGCTCCATCCGGTCTTCCCGGCCATAGAGACCCTCGCGGAACAGCCAGTAGCGGCGGCCCTCCCCGTCCTCGACCCGGTAATAGTCGCGGGTGCGGGGCGGCAGGCCCCGGCGCAACGGCCGCCACCATTCGGCCGACAGGCGCTCGGGCCCCTGGGCCCGGACTACATGATGCGCCACCCGCCGCCAGATGAACCGCACCGGCGGACCATCCGGCAGTTCGGCCACGGTGGTCACCGCTTCCGGCGGGTCCAGCAGCATCAGGGGCCGGTCCGGCAGGCCGGGGGCATCCCTGTCTGGGGAAGGGGGCGGCCCCTCCGAGGCCGGGCGGCGGACCTGGGCGCGTTCCGGCATCCAGCTTTCGCGGCCCTCCAGGTAATGGACCTGCCCCTCGCCCAGCCGGGCGCCCAGCCGGTCCAGAAGGCCGTCCAGGGCCAGGCGGGGATCCGCCGCGCCCAGCTGCGAAGAGCGGTCCAGGTCCCCCTGGACCTGGATCAGCGGCTCGGCGGTCTCGGCGCTGAGCATCAGGGCGTCGATCCCGAACCCCAGGTCCAGATGCTCCAGGCCCCGCTCCTTCAGCACCCGGGCCAGGTGCCCCGGATGGGCCGAGGGCCGGCTGAGGGCGACGGTCAGGGCGGTGGTCCGGCCATCGGTGCGAAACCCGGTCAGGGCCAGGCGGCGGGCCCCCTGCCCGTCCCGCTCCAGACCCTCGGCCAGGGACGGGGCCAGGTCGCCTAGCACGGTCTCCACCCCGGCGGCATCGATCACCGGCTCGAGGAAACTGCGCCAGACCCGCCAGAGGGGGGCCGGCCGCACGCCGGCGAGGATTTCCGGCTCCACCCCCAGGGCCTGGTCCAGCCGGCGCACCAGGGTCAGGCCGGCCTCGCCCCGGAACCGCCGGGCCAGCCCCGCCCGGGGCAGGGCCAGCAGGTCGCCGATGGTCCTCAGGCCAAGACGCGACAGCAGCCGCACATCCTCCCTGGCCAGCCGCAGGGCGGCGACCGGCAGGGGGGCGATGGCCTGGCGGGTCGCTCCGGCCGGGGCGATGCGGGCCGTCCGGCCAAACCGGGCCAGGGCCCAGGCGGCGCCGGCGGTGTCGGCCAGGGCCAGGCGGGCCGGCAGGGCCGCCGACGCCAGCCGGCCGGCCATGTCGGTCAGCAGGGCGGTCTCGCCGCCAAACAGATGGGCTCCGCCGGTCATGTCGATCAGCAGCCCCTCCCGTCCAGATCCTGACGATGGGCCCGGGGAGGATCCCGAAGACGCCTCGGCTGGCTCCATGGCCACGCAGGGCGAATAGCGTTCGGCCCAGAGCGCCAGGGATCGCAGGGCCTCGGCGTCCCGCTCCGGCTCGGCCGGGGCGCTGATCAGGGCCGGGACCATGGCCCGGGCGTCGGCATGGGCCTGGCCCCGGGACAGCCCCAGGCGCCGGGCGGCGGGGTTGAGGGCCGACAGGGTCAGGCCCCTGGGCCCCCGCTCCACCAGGGCGAAGGGGGCGCCGTCAGGCGGCGGCGACCGTCCGGCCGCGCGGGACCAGACCGTGATCGGCCA
This sequence comes from Brevundimonas vancanneytii, assembly GCA_945861515.1. GTDB lineage: Bacteria > Pseudomonadota > Alphaproteobacteria > Caulobacterales > Caulobacteraceae > Caulobacter > Caulobacter vancanneytii_A. The sequence continues at coordinate 4,988 of CAMAVA010000106.1, forward strand.
GTCCGGCAGCCAGACGGAAACGATGCGCTTCATCGTCCCACTCCAAAAGCCATTGTCCGGGCGGTTCGCCCCGGCTGCGGGTCAGGGCGGCGATCAGCCGGGGCCGACCCGGCGCCCGGGGGTCATCGGGATCGACCGCCGAGGGGGCCGAGGCGATATGCCAGCGGCGGCGGGCGGCGCTGAGGTCCTGCGCCGGCTTGCTGCGCAGCAACAGGCAGGGGGCGCCCGCCTCCCGCGCCGCCAGATCCAGCCGCCGGCTGGCCAGCAGGGAAACGACGTCCACGGCCGCCACCGCCCCGGCCAGGGCCCCGGATTTCAGCCCCTCCTCCAGGGCCCAGAGGACCTGGGCGTCCCTGTCGGCCTGGACAAACAACAGCCGGCTGTCTTCCAGACCCAGGGCCTTCAGCCCGTCCCGCAGCCACAGACCCTGTTCACGCAGCCAGACCCGGGGCGCCGCCAGCAGCACCGGTCGGGCATCGTCTTCCGCCGCCCGGACCAGGCAGAAGGCCGCCGCCCCGGCCCGCCCGGTCACCCCCTCCCCCCAGGCCTCCTCCAGCCCCAACCGCCCTGCACGCGGGGTCAGCGCCGGGTTGGAGGGCAGGCAGATATCATTGGCCGGGGTCATGAGTTCATGTTTTGTTCCAAACCCGGCAAGAGTCAATCGGAGTCTGGAATCCATCCCCAGTCAGGGTGGGGCGTCACAGTGCGGATAAAGCAAACAATTGTTTTTAATATAAAAATTTACCTCTCCCAAAGGGAGAGGGAGGGGCCCGCGACGCGAAAGCGGCGTGGGAGGGTGAGGGGTTAAGGTCTCTCCGAAAGAGCATGGATCACGCCGTCATGAGAACCGGAAAACCCCTGCAAGCACCGTAACCCCTCACCCTCCCATGCTCCGCATGGGCCCCTCCCTCTCCCTTTGGGAGAGGTAGTAATTTATCGCGATAAACACGAATTTAGGCTAGAAATTTGCTCCACAGAAGGGAAAATGCGGACTTCATCAGGAGATCCCATGGACCGGATCGAGACCGCCAGGCGTTTTCGCAAGGCCGATACCCGGGCCGAGACAATCCTCTGGGAGACGCTGCGAGGCCGACGCCTTGGCGGGTTCAAGTTTCGGCGACAGGTCCCGATTGACCGGTATTACGCCGACTTTGTCTGCCCTGAGTGCAAGCGCATCGTCGAACTGGACGGACCATCTCACCTTGAAACCGTCGAACAGGATGCTGTGCGGACACGGCGGCTTGAGGCCCTGGGCTATCTGGTGATCCGGGTTCGCAATCAGCATCTCTACGAGACCAGGACCGGTGTTGCGGACGCCATCCTGGCCGCACTGAAGTTGGCGCGCCCATAGCGGGATTCACCATTTACCTCTCCCACAGGCAGAGGGAGGGGCCCGCGACGCGAAAGCGGCGTGGGAGGGTGAGGGGTTACGCTCTCTCAGGACACCCCTTCAGTAGGGCACCTCTTCCGGGGCCGGCCCCGGCTCCGGGGCGGGGGTCGGGGCCTGGGGCTGGGGCTGGGGCGAAGGCGCGTCGCCGGTAACGCCGAGGCCGGTCAGGATGTCGCCGATGGGATCGGGTTCGGTGGGCGGCGGGGCCGCGACGCCGCCGGGGATGACCTGGGATTTCAGCCGCGGCAGGGCCGCGCCCATGAAGCTTTTCCAGATCTGGGCCGGGGCGCCGCCGCCGGTCACCCGTCGCATGGGGGTGTTGTCGTCCTTGCCGGTCCAGACCGCCGTGACGAAACCGCCCGTATAGCCGACGAACCAGGCGTCGCGGTAATCGCTGGTGGTGCCGGTCTTGCCGGCGATGTCGAAACCGGCGACCCGGGCGCCCGCCCCGGTGCCAGAGGTCACCACCTGGCGCATCATCTGGTTCATGTAGGGCAGGGCCGGATAGCCGATCACCGCCTGGCGATCGCGCTTTTCGATGCTGTAGTCATAGAGCACCCGGCCGCCGGCCGTGCGGATCCGCTGGATGCCCCAGGCCCGGGCGCGGAAGCCGCCGTTGGCGAAGGGGGCATAGGCCTGGGCCATCTCCAGGGGGCTGACCTCGACGGCGCCCAGGGCCATGGACGGATCCAGCTGGATCTTGCTGGCGATGCCCAGGCGCCGGGCCGTGGCGGCGACATTGCTGGTGCCCACCTCATTGGCCAGCCGGGCGGCGACCGTGTTGATCGACTGGGCCAGGGCCGTCTCCAGGGTCATTTCGCCCAGATAGCGGCCGGTATAGTTGCGCGGCTCCCAGCCACCGATCTTGACCGGCTCGTCCACCACCTTGATGGCCGGATTGCGCCCCTGCTCCATGGCCGTGAGATAGACGAACGGCTTGAAGGCCGATCCGGCCTGGCGGCGGGCGAGGGAGGCCCGGTCAAACTGGCTGGCGGCATAGTCGGCGCCCCCGACATAGGCCCGCACCCGGCCCTCGCCATCCAGGGCCACCAGGGCCGCCTGCTGGGCGCCCTGCGCCTTGTTGCGGGCGACGCCGGCGCGCACCGCCTGTTCGGCGGCGGCCTGGATCGGCAGGTCCAGCGTGGTCTCGACGATCAGGTCCTCGGTCGGCTCACCCACCAGGCTGCGGACCTGGGCGTCCATCCAGTCGGTGAAATACTGCGCCCGCTGGTTGGCCAGCACGGCCGAGACCCGCACGGGCGAGGCGACCGCCTGGGCCCGCTCTTCGGGGGTGATGGCCTTGTTGCGGACCATCTCGTCCAGCACCACCGTGGCCCGGCGGGCGGCGCGGTCGCGGGCCGAGACAGGGCTGTAGCGGGAGGGCCCCTTCATCATCCCGGCCAGCAGGGCTGACTCGCCGACCGTCAGTTTCGAGGCCGGCTTGTTGAAATAGCGCTGCGAGGCCGCCTCGATGCCATAGGCGCCGGCCCCGAACCAGACCCGGTTCAGATAGAGGGCGAGGATCTCCTTCTTGGAGAACTTGACCTCCAGCCAGACCGCCAGGATCAGCTCCTGCACCTTGCGCCGCCAGTTCTGGTCCAGGGTCAGGAACAGGTTGCGGGCCAGCTGCTGGGTGATGGTCGAGCCGCCGGCGGTGATCCGCCCGGCCTTGATATTGCCTACCGCCGCCCGGGCCATGCCGATGGGGTCAAACCCCGGATGGTAATAGAAGCGCCGGTCCTCGATGGCGATGAAGGCCTTGGGAACATAGTCGGGCAGCCCCTCCAGATCGACCGGCGGCGCATACTGGCTGCCGCGCACGGCGATCAGGGCGCCGGAACGGTCCAGATAGGAGATAGAGGGCTGGCGGGAGACATCATTGAGCTTGGAAACATCCGGCAGGTCGATGGCGAACACCGCCAGGAAGACCACCAGGAAGATCAGGCCCCAGACCCCGATCACCGCGCCCCAATAGACCAGGGCCTGCAACGGCGTCCTCTGACTGCCGGCTCCGCCCGATGACTTGGCCATAAACTCTGTTCGCCTGCGTTTTGGGTGTCCCGAAATCTTTCTAACCCAGCGAACGGCGGGTCTCCAGCCATAAGCCGGCGCCAATCATGGCCATTTCACGGCAAGGCGCCCCCTGGGCCGATCCTGTTCATCTCCGGGTCAGCTTGGCTCTGGCCAGATGGCGACATCGGTTTTGAACCCGTTGGGGAGAACGGAAGATGAGCGTGGCAGCAAGTGCAGAGACCCGGCGCGGTCCCCGGGGCCGGCTGGGTCTGGCGGTGATGGCCCTGGCGGGCCTGGTGTTTGTGGGATCCCTGGCCATGAAGCCGGCCCAGATCGAGACCACGGACCCGCTGGCCGTGGCCGTCGAGCCCGTGGTCCAGGCGGTGGAGGCGGCGCCGGCCCAGGATGGCGCCACAGCCACCGGCGAGATCGCCGCGGCGGCCATCGAAGGCGCTGCCGATGCGGCGCAGGAGGCCTCGCCCATAGACTGGGCCATGGTCGGATCGGCCCTGACCTTTGTCCTGACCGCCCTGGGCGCCCTCTCGACCCTGATCTTCACCTGGCGCAGCGATCGTCGCTATGAGCGGCTGACCGAACTGCGGGCCCGGGAGCTGGAGCTGGAAATTGACCGGCTGCGGGCGGCCGGGGCGGCCTAGAGCCTGTCATCCGGGCGGTTGCGGTTGGCCAGGGTGATTTCCAGCCGCGCCGCCGCCATGCCCGCCTGGTCCTGAAACACCCAGACCGGTGGATGGCCGCTGTCCAGCGCCTGGCGCAAGGGCTGAACAAGCCCTGTGTTCCAGAGGGCGCAAAGCGGCTGGCGGCCGTCGGCGGTCTCCAGCCGGGCCCCGGGCCCCTCGCCGGCCGCATGGACCAGTCGGCCCACCAGATCCTCCGGCAGCTGCGGCATGTCGCAGGGCGCCGTGGCCAGCCAGACCGCCCCCCGGTCCCGGGCCAAGACCAGACCCGCCAGGACCCCGGACAGGGGCCCGTCCGGATCGCCGGCCGCATCGCTGATCACCGCCAGTCCCCGGCCCTCGGCCAGCGCCGCTGCCCCCGATCCGGCCGGCGCATTGACCGCCAGAGTCTGGCAGCCGGCCGACAGGACCTGCAGGCTCCAGTCCATCATCGGCCGGCCCTGATGGAGCGCAACAGCCTTCTCGGTCCCGAAACGACGGGATCGACCGCCCGCCAGCACCAGTCCCAAGACAGACGGCGGCGGGGTCGCAGGCGGCTCGATCAAGCTTCGGACCGGCTCATCCGCACCGGCATGGACTTGTAGGCAGGCGTGCCGCTGCGCCGGTCCCGCTGCGACAGGGGCAGCAGGGGATTGGCCTCAGGGTAATAGGCCGCCAGGCAGCCTCGCGGCAGGTCCATGGCCACGGCGGTGAAGCCTTTCAGCTGTCGAACCTGTCCGTCCTCGTCAAAGGCGCAGACCAGATCGATGCGCATGCCCTCGGCCAGGCCCCGGGCCGCCAGGTCATCCGGATGGGCGAAGACCACGTCGCGCCGGCCCTTCACCCCGCGATAGCGGTCGTTCAGGCCATAGATGGTGGTGTTGTACTGGTCATGGCTGCGCAGGGTGGTCAGGACCAGGACCTCGGGATCGCCCCGGGCCGGATCATCGATGGCGGCATCGTCAGAGACATAGGGCCGGAAATCGGCCCGGCCGCTGGCCGTGGTCCAGACCCGCTCGCCGCTCGGCACCGGCAGGCGAAAGCCGCCGGGGGTGCGGATGCGATTGTTGTAGTCGGCAAAGCCTTTCGGGAACACCGCCTCGATCAGGCCCCGGATCCGGTCATAGTCCCCGGCCAGCCCCTGCCAGTCGATACGGTCGTCGGCCGGAAAGAGCCCCTGGCCCAGTTGCGCGACGATCCAGGGCTCTGAGCGCAGATGCTCCGAGGCCGGCGCCTTCAGGCCCCGGCTGGCATGGACCATGGACATGCCGTCCTCCACCGTCACTGACTGGCGGCCACCGGCCTGGACGTCGATCTCGGTGCGGCCGAGACAGGGCAGGATATAGCTCTCGCGGCCATGCAGCAGGTGAGTGCGGTTCAGCTTGGTGGCGATATTGACCGTCAGGTCCAGCCGCTTCAGAGCCGGGAAGGTCAGGGCCGGATCAGGCGCCGCCACGGCGAAATTGCCGCCCAGACAGATGAGGGCCCGGGCCGTCCCGGCCATCATGGCCTCGATAGCCTCGGACACCGTATGGCCATGGGCGGCCGGCGGCGCAAAGCCGAACACCCGCTCCAGATCGGCCAGCAGGCCCGGCGAGGGCTTTTCCGTCACCCCGACGGTGCGGGCGCCCTGGACATTGGAATGGCCCCGCAAGGGACAGACCCCGGCCCCCGGCCGGCCCATATGGCCGCCCAGCAGCAGCAGGTTGACCAGCTGCTGCACCAGGCTGGAGGCCGAGCGATGCTGGGTGACCCCCATGCCGTAACAGAGGATCACCGCCTTCGACCGGCCGAAGATCGCCGCCGCCTCCGCGATATCGGCCCGTGCCAGGCCCGAGCGGGCCTCGATCCACTCCCAGTCGGCGGCGGCGACCTGGGCGGCCAGCCCTGAAAAGCCCGAGGTGTGTTGGTCGATGAAGTCCCGGTCGACCTGGCCAGCCTCGATCAGCAGCTTCATCATGCCGGTCAGGACGGCGACATCGCCGCCAACCTTCAGCTGATAGTAGCGCGAGGCGATGTCGGTGGAGGACATCGTCGCCATCTCCACCGGATCCTGGGGCGAGGCGAACCGCTCCAGGGACCGCTCCTTCAGGGGGTTGAACACCACGATGGCCGCGCCGCGCCGGGCGCAGTCACGCAGGGTCGCCATCATCCGGGGATGGTTGGTGCCGGGATTATGGCCAAAGCTGAAGATGGCGTCGGCGTGGTCGAAATCCTCCAGGGTCACCGACCCCTTGCCCAGGCCCAGCTGCTCGGTCAGGCCGACGCTGGTCGGCTCGTGGCACATGTTGGAACAGTCGGGGAAATTGTTGGTGCCAAACCGCCGGCCCAGCAGCTGGAACA
>CAMAVA010000107.1 GCA_945861515.1 Brevundimonas vancanneytii
TCAGTGGTAGAGCGCATCCTTGGTAAGGCTGAGGTCGGCAGTTCAATCCTGCCCGGCGGCACCAGGCCTGTTTCGTTCGTCCAGCATCAGATTTTCCGCTCCAGCGGAACCACCGTCTGTTCGCCCACCAGAAACAGCGGCGAGCGGGCGAGGTCGATGAACCGCCGCTCATCCTCCAGAAGTTCGAGCGCAGCCGTTCGGGCGGCGGGGTCAGGATTGGCCATGTCTTCCAGGCTGTCCCACCACAGCTCGGCGATCCCGTCATAGGCCGGCGGCCCGGCCCGGGAGGCAGCCATGGCGGCGAAGGCCTCGTCCGGAAGGGTGTGGCTCTGCACGTAGCGCTTGATGCGCAGCAGCTCGGCCCGGGACGCCACCAGCGGCGCATGGGTCTCCCGCCAGTAGGTCTGGAACTCATCCCGGCTGAGATGGGGCAACCGGGTCAGGCAGAAACTGATCTTGATCATGGGGCGCATCCTGTCGGGCATGATGAAACCCGGTCAGACTGCGCCGCCGTGATCAGGCCCGGCAAGCCAGACCTTGGGTCAACCCTGCCCCGGGCGATCAACCCTTGACCAGCTGCGCCCCGAAATAGCCCGCCGTCGCTACGGCCGACGTGACAAAGGCCCCCCAGGCCAGGTCGGCCGCCACCACCGTCCAGGAAAACCCGTTCAGGGTGGCCATGTTGGTCAGGTCATAGGTCGCATAGGCCACCAGGCCGAACGCCGCCCCGGTGAACAGCGCCGTGGTCCAGGACCCGGCCATCAGCCCCGGCCGCACGGCGAAATAGAGGGTCCCGGCCAGATAGGTCAGATAGAAGGCCACCGCCGCCACCATGTTGGGCTTGGCCAGCAACAGGGTCCCGATCTCCCGCTGATAGAGCTTTTGGGCGATCACCGCCAACCACAGGAAATCCAGCAGGATAAAAACGACCCCGGAGGCGATGAAGGCGGCGATATAGCGAAGCATGGCGGTTCCCTGACAGCGTTTGACGTCAGAACTAGCGCGCAGAAGCCGGAGTTCCAAAATTCCGATGTTCCGGTGGCGAGACCACAGCTCGATCACCCTCATCGTGCGGCCTTGGCCCCCCTTCTGACCCCCTCGTCACCCCGGCCGAACCGCAGCGCAGAGCCGGGGCCCAGGGTTGCCGGTCCGGCCATCGGCGGCGGCGATACCCCGCCAGCCGCTCTGGATCCCGGCCCTCCGCTGCGCTCCGACCGGGATGACGCGGCAAGCGCGGGGCGGTTCAGTAAATTATTGATCTAATTGTTATTTTTTACCTCCCCCGAAGGAAGAGGGAGGTGCCTGCGCCGCGAAAGCGGCCTGGGAGGGTGAAGGGTTACGGTCGCTCAGGTCCGCCCCCTCACCAGCCCCCCTACCCCGCCATCGCCATCTTCGCCCCGGCGGTGAAGCTGGTCTTTTCGGCCAGGGCGGCCTTGGCGGCTTCGTATTCGGCGGCCAGGCGGTCGACCATCTGGCCGGCGGTGGGGATGTCCTTGACCGCGCCGATGCCCTGGCCGCAGCCCCAGATGTCACGCCAGGCCTTGGCTTCCTGGTTTCCGCCCGAACCGAAGTTCATCTTGGACGGATCGCTCTGGGGCAGGTTGTCGGGGTCCAGGCCCGCCTTGATGATCGAGGGCCGCAGATAGTTGCCATGCACGCCAGTGAACAGGTTGGAATAGACGATGTCGTCGGCGGCGCTCTCGACGATCATGTCCTTGTAGCCCTCGGTGGCCCGGGCTTCCTGGGTCGCGATGAAGGCCGAGCCGATATAGGCCAGATCGGCGCCCATGGCCTGGGCCGACAGGATGGAGCGGCCGTGGGCGATGGCGCCGGACAGCGCCACCGGCCCGTCGAACCATTCGCGGATTTCCTGGACCAGGGCGAACGGCGAGGTGCCGCCGGCATGGCCGCCGGCCCCGGCCGCCACGGGAATCAGGCCGTCGGCGCCCTTTTCGATGGCCTTGTGGGCGAAGCGGTCGGTGATCACGTCATGCAGGGTGATGCCGCCCCAGGCATGGACGGCGTCATTGACGTCCTCGCGGGCGCCCAGGGAGGTGATCATGATCGGCACCCTGTATTTGGCGCAGAGCTCGATGTCCTCTTCCAGCCGGTTGTTGGTGCGGTGGACGATCTGGTTGGCGGCGAAGGGCGCGGACGGGCGGTCCGGATTGGCCCTGTCCCAGGCGGCCAGTTCCTCGGTGATCTGGGCCAGCCATTCATCCAGCTGCGAGATCGGCCGGGCGTTCAGGGACGGAAAGCTGCCCACCACCCCGGCCTTGCACTGGGCGATCACCAATTCCGGACCGGAAATGATGAACAGCGGCGAGGCGATCACCGGCAGGCGCAGGCGGTCGCGCAGGATTGGAGGCAGGGCCATGGGAGCGTCTTTCTGAAAACGTGCTATACGCTGTAAATAGATCAGCCCCCCGGACCCGGCAAGGGGCCAAAGCGATTGCCGCAAGGGCGCCCGGACCCTGTGCAGCAAGGGCAGGAAGCCACAGATGCGGCTCCCTGTTCGCTTGACGCTCCTTACGTCAAAAGCGCATGACCCGGCCCACGATCGACCCTCTTGCATTGGGAGACTTCGCCTTGAGCGGACCTGTCCTGTCCCTGGCTGACGACTTTGAGCCTTCGCCCCGCGCCGAATGGCTGGCCCTGGTCGAAAAGACTCTCAAGGGGCAACCCTTCGAAGAGGCCCTGGAGAGCCGCACCCTGGGCGGACTGAAGATCGAGCCGCTCTATCTGGCGGGCCCGGCCAATCCCCGCGACCTGCGTCCCCGCGACCGTGACCGGCCCTGGGATCTTCGGACGGTGACCGCCCATCCCGATCCGGCCATGGCCAATGCCCAGATCCTGAAGGATCTGGAACAGGGGGCCGCCTCGGTCCTGGTGAAGATCGATCCGCAGGGCCTTGCCGGCGTGGCGGTCGGCGACGCCGCCGGCCTGGGCCGGGTTCTGGACGGAGTGATTCTGGATCTCGCCCCGGTGGCGCTGGACGCCGGCTTCCTGGGCCCCAGGGCCGCCGACTGGCTGGCGACCCTGGCCAAGGCGGCCCCAGGCGCGCCCCTGACCTTCCATATGGACCCGGTCTCGGCCTTTGCCCGCAGCGGCGCCAGCCCGGGCCCGATGGAAAGCCATCTGGTCTCGGCGGCCACGGTGGGCGCCCGGCTTCTGGACATTCATCCCAAGGCAAGCCTCATGCTGGCCAGCGGGTCTGTCGTGCATGAAGCCGGCGGCGGCGAGGTGGAGGAACTGGCGGTGATGATCGCCGCCGCCGCTGCCTATGCCCGGGCCCTCGTCCGGGCCGGCCTGACCATGGACCAGGCCCTCGGCGCCATCACCCTCGGCGTCAGCCTGGATGGCGAATACTTCACCGGCATCGCCAAGGTTCGCGCCGCCCGGGCCCTGTGGGCGCGGATGACCGGCGCCTGCGGGGTCTCGGGACCGGCCAGGATCGAGGTCCGGTCGTCGGGCCGCATGCTGACCCGCAAGGATGCCTGGACCAACCTGCTGCGGATCACCGCCGCCGGCTTCGCCGCCGCTGTTGGCGGGGCCGACAGCATTGTCCTGGGGGCCTTTACCGACGCCCTCGGCCTGCCCAACACCTTTGCCCGCCGCCAGAGCCGCAACACCCAGCTGGTCCTGATGGAAGAGGCCCATCTGGGCCGGGTGGCCGATCCGGCCGGCGGCTGCGCCTATCTGGAAAGCCTGACCGACCAGATGGCCCGCGGCGCCTGGGCGCGGTTCACCGCCATGGAAGCCGCCGGCGGGATCATCGAGGCCCTGTCCGGCGGTGATGTCGCCCGGGCCGTGGCCGAAACCCGCGACGCCTGGCTGGCGGCGCCCGGCAAGGTGCTCGGTGTCAACGCCTTCCCCATCAAGGACCAGGCGCCCATCGCCGTGGAAACCGCCGACCCCGCCGCCTTCGCCGTGGCCGGCCCGGAGGTACGCCTTCCCGGCCCCTCTGCCGCCTGCCCGCCCCTGACCCCCATGCGGCTCGCCGCCGCGCTCGAGGAGGCCTGAGCCCATGTCCGCCTTCCCCAATTTCGCCGACCTGCCCTTCGACGCCGAGACCCCCGCCGCAGCCGCCGATGCGACCTCGTCTGGCGCCGCCTGGGAAACGCCCGAAGGGATCTCCGTCGCCCCCGCCTATGGGCCAGACGATGTCGCGGGTCTCGACTTCCTGACCGGCTATCCGGGTGTCGCCCCGTTCCTGCGGGGCCCCTACCCGACCATGTATGTCACCAACCCCTGGACCATCCGCCAGTATGCCGGGTTCTCCACGGCCGAGGATTCCAACGCCTTCTACCGGCGCAACCTGGCGGCCGGGCAGATGGGCCTGTCCGTGGCCTTCGACCTGGCCACCCACCGGGGCTATGATTCAGACCATGAGCGGGTGAAGGGCGATGTCGGCATGGCCGGCGTGGCCATCGATTCCATCCTGGACATGCGCACCCTGTTCGACGGCATCCCGCTGGACAAGATGAGCGTCTCGATGACCATGAACGGCGCCGTGCTGCCGATCCTGGCCCTCTATATCGTGGCGGCCGAGGAACAGGGCGTGGCGCCCGACAAGCTGTCGGGGACCATCCAGAACGACATCCTCAAGGAGTTCATGGTCCGCAACACCTACATCTATCCGCCCCTGCCTTCGATGCGGATCATTTCCGACATCTTTTCATACACTTCGGCGAAGATGCCGAAGTTCAACTCCATCTCCATTTCCGGCTATCACATGCAGGAGGCCGGCGCGACCGCCGACCTTGAACTGGCCTATACGCTTGCCGACGGCATCGAATATGCCCGGGCCGGGGTGGCCGCCGGCATGACCATCGACCAGTTTGCGCCGCGCCTCAGCTTCTTCTGGGCCATCGGCATGAACTACTTCATGGAAGTGGCCAAGATGCGCGCCGCCCGCCTGCTCTGGGCGCGGCTGATGAAGCGGGAGTTCGATCCCAAGGACAGCCGCTCCCTGTCCCTGCGCACCCACAGCCAGACCTCGGGCTGGTCCCTGGCCGCCCAGGACGTCTACAACAACGTGCCCCGGACCTGTGTCGAGGCCATGGCCGCGGTCAATGGCCAGACCCAGAGCCTGCACACCAACAGTCTGGACGAAGCCCTTGCCTTGCCGACGGATTTCTCCGCCCGCATCAGCCGCAACACCCAGCTGTTCCTGCAGATGGAAAGCGGCACGACCCGGGTCGCCGACCCCTGGGGCGGCAGCTATTACGTCGAGAAACTGACCCACGACCTGGCCGCCCGGGCCCTGACCCATATCGAGGAAGTCGAGGCCCTCGGCGGCATGGCCAAGGCCATCGACCAGGGCCTGCCCAAACTGCGGATCGAGGAAGCCGCCGCCCGCACCCAGGCCCGGATCGACGCCGGCAAGCAGAGCGTCGTCGGGGTAAACCGCTACCGCCCGGAGGTCGCCGACGACATTCCGGTGCTGAAGGTCGACAATAGCGCCGTGCGCACCGCCCAGCTGGAAAAGCTGAAGCGTCTCAAGGCCGAACGCATTGAAGCCGAGACGCTCGCCGCCCTGGACGCCCTGGAGGCCGGAGCCCGCAGCGACGGCAATCTGCTGGAACTGGCGGTCAATGCCGCCCGGGCCAAGGCCACCGTCGGTGAAATCAGCTATGCGCTGGAAAAGGTGTTCGGTCGCCACCGGGCAGAGATCAAGTCGATCCAGGGGGTCTATATGGCCGAGGCCGGCGACAACGCCCTGGTGCAGCGGGCCCGGTCCATGGTGGAGGCCTTTGAACAGGCTGACGGCCGCCGGCCCCGTATCCTGATCGCCAAGATGGGCCAGGACGGCCATGACCGGGGCCAGAAGGTGATCGCCACGGCCTTTGCCGACCTGGGCTTCGATGTCGATATCGGGCCGCTGTTCCAGACCCCGGCAGAAGCTGCCCGCCAGGCCGTCGAGAACGATGTCCATGTGGTGGGCGCCAGTTCCCTGGCCGCCGGCCATCTGACGCTTGCTCCGGAACTCAAGGACGAACTGGCCAGGCAGGGCCGGCCGGACATCATGACAGTGATCGGCGGGGTCATTCCCCAGCAGGACTGGCCGGCCCTGGAAGCGGCAGGCGTGGCCGCCATCTTCCCGCCGGGCACCGTGATCGCCGAGGCGGCCATCGATCTGTTGCAGAAGCTGAACCGCCAGCTGGGCTACGAACAGGCGGTCGCTGCGGAATAGCTGGCCCGACCCGTCAGAAAAGTGTCACCCATAAGGCGAACGAATCACCCTTAACAACGAATCACCCTTAACAACGCCGCCGAGGAGAGTTAACCTTTCGTTAGGCCTGCGGGCTGAACGGGGGGATGCGTCATGGGGCCTTGGCGACCGATTGCGCTGTCGGGACTACTGTTTGCAGTTCTGACCCTCCCGGCGGCGTCCCAGACAGCCCCGCCGCCGCCCACGACAGGCCCGGGCACGGCGAGACCGACCGCCGACCAGCCACGGTTCCAGGCCCAGACCGCTCCAAGGGTGACCAGACCCCCTCCGCAACGCCAGCCTGAACCGGGCGCCCAGGGCGGGGCCACACAGGGCGGGGGCGCCCAGGGCGGGGCCCCTCAGGGCGGAATCGACTGGAAATCCGCGGTGACAGGCGCGCGCCGATCCGAAGGCGATCAGGCGCTGCTGGGCAAGATTGACCGCGACGCCATCGACAGGACTGCGGTTCCCATCCTGTTGCCAGCCGATCCGGCCCTGACCGGCAATGCCAGGCTCTACAGTTTCGGCGATTATTACAGCCTGACCGCAGACATATCGGGGGTGGGCGTCTCCCTCACCGGAACCACCACGACGGTCGCCCTGCCAGCCCAGTCGCCGCTGAAGATGTCCGCCGATGCGCCCGAGCAACTGGTCATCCAGCGCACGGTGGACGGCCAGCTGGCCAGTTTCGTCCGATTTGGCGTCCTCTATACCGTGGAGGTCCGGTGCGACGATCCCAAGGATGTGCGCTGCCGCAATGACGATCTGGTCCGCCAGATCCAGGGCCAGACCAATCGCGTCGTCATGGGCCAGGCCGCAAGGCGGGCCGCCGGGCTGGGGGGCTAGGCCATGATCCACAGAACACTGCCGCTGCTGGCCGTCCTGGTCCTGGCCCTCGGGGTCGCTGCCTGCGGGGACAAGAAGCCCGCTGCCCCGTCTACGCCCGCAAGCCCTGCCCAGCCGGCCGGTCCGGCAGAGCCGGTCGCCGAAAACCCCGGCGATGGCGGTTCGGAACAGCTGCCCGACGAGCCGCTGCCCACGGACCCGGCCGATCCCGTCGCGTCGCCGCAACCCACCCCGCCCTCGCCGCCCATTCCCATCGATTTTGCCCATAACGAGGCCGGGTCGCTGATCCCGGGGTCGGGCTCGGGCTATCTGGACCGCACGGTCTGGTCGCCGCAGATGTGTTTCCCCTTCGAGGAAACCGCCTACGCCAATTCCCAGGTCCACGGCCCTGGCGGCTACAAGGGCCCTGCGGGGACCAGCCAGTGCAATGCGGCGGCCTACAGCCTGCCCTGGCGGGACAATTTCTGCGAGACCCGTGGCTATGCCAGCCCCCTCTGCGCCAACGGCAAGGGTCATCAGGGCCAGGATATCCGCCCCGCCACCTGCAAGAAGGGCGTCCACTGGGTGGTCGCCGCCGAGGCCGGCACGATCACGGATATCGGCTCCTACAGCGTTACCTTGACCGGGTCGGCTGCGCCCCACCGGGTCTATCGCTATCTGCACCTGCAGATGTCCACCCTGTCGGTGGCCGAGGGGGCCAATGTGGCGCGCGGCGCCCGTCTTGGCCGGGCGTCCAACGACTTTGGCAGCACGCCCACCACCATCCACATGCATTTCGAGCTCCGCGCCGGGGTGGCGGGAGTCAGCACGGATGGCAAGCCGGTGATGGTCCACACCTTCCTGCCGCCCTATCTGAGCCTGGTGGAGTCCTATCGCCGCAAGATCAACGGCGGAACCTGCAGCTGAACCCGGCGTGCCAGGCGGTCAGACCGCCGGCATGACCTTGCGGCCCTTCTTGCGGGCCCGCCGGTTCAGGGGCACGTCGGCCGGCGCACCATGGCGGTCTTCAACGTCCTTCTGCAGGGCGGTGGCGGCCATGAGGTGGCCCTGCCAGAAGAAGTCCACAGCATCGCCCAGCACCGGGATTTCCGAGGTCAGGGCATCGACCCCCAGATAGGTCAGCATGCGGGCCAGGGTCATGAGCGACACACCGGCCAGAACGCCCTGGACCAGCAGGAACCCTCCAGCGGCCAGGCTATAGACGATGCCCACGCCGGGTATCCAGGTCAGCAGGCCATCCATGCCGATGCCGAACGGACCGATGCCGATCACCCGGTCCGAGACCTTCTTGATCGTTTCGGCATTTTTCCAGGCACTATGGGCGCGTTCGCGGCTCATGATGTGGAAAGCCTATACCGACACCATGGGTTCCCGCCAGTGGGCGCAGGCAGACCCGTGTGAACTTCCGGTGACCTGAATCAAGCCGCCAGAATCAAACCCAGTGAATCCAGCCCAGTGAATCAAGCAGCAGGGGCGGCAGGCTTCTTGCGCCGGCCTTCGCCGCCCAGGAAAACCACCCGGCGGCTTTCCTTGCCGGCCCGGACCCGGGCCATCAGGTCCCGATACTCCGCCGAGTTGAGCGCCTCCTCGCGGGTGCCCTCGAAATAGATGGTCTCTTCCATATGCTTGAGCAGCATGTCCGCCGACCATTTGTGGCCGGTGAACAGCACGTCAGCGACGGAGCCCAGCTTGCCTGTCAAGGGCGCGATGGTGTCGACGGCCAGGATGCCGGTCATCTGGACCAGCACCATGGGCGCGGCCTTGGCCCGGATCCCGTCCAGCAGCAGGAGCAGCCCGGCCATGAGGCTGTAGATGGCGCCGGCGCCGGGCACCAGGTTCAGGACGGCGTCCAGACCGACGCCGAGGGGTCCAACCCCAACGACGTTGTCCGAAAGTTTCTTGGTCCGCTCGATGCTGCCGCGAATATTGTGCAGGTCGAGATGGGTCCGGGCGACGATCATGCTTTGGCTCCGCGTGCCACAACGGCGCCTCCCGTCGGATGCGCAGGCCCACTCTGCATCAACCAGGCCGGGGGATGGAAGGGGCGGCGGCCGGAATTCCCCTTTTGGCCTAGACCTGTGGCCTTCCCGTTCGCGCACGGCGGGAACCCTCGCGGTCTGTGACGATCTGGCGTGGGATGAATGACAGGAAGGCGACGCCCGCCAGGCTGACCACCGCCTCGCCCCTGATCGAAGGTTCGTGCGGGAGAACAGGCAAGGGCGAGGTCAACAGGCAACACCATCCTGGCTGTTGATCCGGACGACAACACCTTTGGCCCGAACGGCGCCGTGTTGATGGTTTCGGTTTCAGGAACCGCTGTGGTCCTCTAGACCCAGCGTCGTGAAGCCGCTGCTCGATCTTGATGACCTTGAACGCCGTGTCTCCGCAGGAGAACGGTCCGCCCTGGCCCGGGCGATCACGCTGGTGGAAAGCCGCCGGGCAGACCACCAGGCCTTGGCACGGGCGCTTCTGCAGCGGCTCATGCCCCGCACGGGCGGCGCCCTGCGCCTGGGAATCACGGGTGTTCCCGGCGCCGGCAAGTCGACCACCATCGAGGCCTTCGGCTGCAACCTGACCGCCCTGGGGCATCAGGTGGCGGTCCTGGCGGTCGATCCGTCATCCACACGGCATGGCGGGTCCATCCTGGGCGACAAGACCCGCATGGAGCGGCTGGCATCCGACCCGGCCGCCTTCATCCGTCCCTCACCGTCCGGCGGAGAACTGGGCGGGGTGGCGCGCAAGACACGAGAAGCCATCCTGCTGTGCGAGGCGGCGGGCTTCGACATCGTCATCGTCGAGACCGTCGGGGTCGGTCAGTCCGAAACCGTGGTCTCCGACATGGTGGACCTGTTCATGGCCATCCTGATCCCGGGCGGCGGCGATGAACTCCAGGGAATCAAGAAGGGCCTGATCGAGATTGCCGACCTGATCCTGATCAACAAGGCCGATACCGACCCGGCCCGGGCCGAGCGATCCGCGAGGGAGTATCGAAACGCCCTGCATATCCTGTCCCCGGCCCATCCGGACTGGACCCCGCCGGTCCTGACCGCCTCGGGCCTGAACAATCAGGGCCTGGACCAGCTCTGGAGCCAGATCCGGCGTCACCGGGAGGTCATGACAGCCAATGGAGCCCTGGAGGCGCGGCGGGCTGACCAGAACACCCGATGGATGTGGGCCATGGTTCGAGACAGGCTGGAGACGTCGTTCCGGACCGATCCGGCGGTCGCCGCCCTGGCTCCAGCGCTGGAACGATCTGTCCGGCAAGGCCAGACTCCGGCCTCCGCCGCCGCAGACCAGCTTCTTGCAGCGTTCGGGCTACGCTAGCAGCGGGGCCTGGAAGATCTCGCCGGGCAGGCGGGGCTATTGCCCCGCCAGCGTCCTGGCCTGGGCCACCCAGCTGTCCCGCTCGATCCTGCCCATCAGCTTCATCTCGCTGTCCAGAGCGGCCACCGCTTCCGGTGTCAGGGCGGCGATCTGGGCGAAACGGGTGATGCCGCGCTCGGCCAGCCGCTGAGCTAGCCTGGGGCCAATGCCGTTCAGCACCGCTAGATCGTCCATCAGATCGACGCCGGCCGGCGCCGGTTCAACGGCCGCCGGTTCGGCGACACCGATTTCCGCGGAAGCCGCCACGGGCATCTGGTCCAGCCCAACCACCGGCGCCGGCGCCTCGCTGACCGGATCCAGAACAACGGTCGCGGTGTCCAGCGGCTGGGGCTCGGAGACTGGAACGGCCTCGATTGCCGGTGCTTCGGCGGCCGTCATCTCCGGCGGCGCCTTCAGTCTGGGCATTTCCAGAACCGGCATGGCCGGACGCATCCAGCGCGTGGCCCAGAAGGCGACCGCGCCCATCATGGCGGCTGTGCCGATCATCATCCAGAGCGGAGACGCGGCGCCAATCGGCAGGCGCAGGGCCTTCTCGGCATCGGCGGACATCAGGACGGGCGAGGTCGCAAGGGTCATGGCGGGATCACTCCGAGCGTTGATTGTGCAATGCAGCATAGCACAGGGAGCTTCGCCTCGCACTTGCGAAATGATCAGCCGTCCAATCGCCAGAGCTCGCCCTTGCCCCGCCCTTCGCCAAGCCGGGCGACCCAGTCACAGACCTGCTGCAGCGGCGGTTCGATCCCCGCTGGCGGCCGGGCTATGACCAGAGCGCAGCCGTTCATCTTCATGGGATTGTCCAGCGGCCGCAGCCGGCATTCCGCCACCAGGGCGCCCGGAGCCGTCGGCGCGATCGACCTTGCGAAGGCGTCCAGGGTCTCGAGGTCCTTGAGCGGCAGCCAGGCCGCGAT
>CAMAVA010000108.1 GCA_945861515.1 Brevundimonas vancanneytii
ATCCTACCCCCGGCCGCGGGTCGGGATGTCCTTGAAGGCGACATCCTTGTCGACCCGGATATCACCGGGCAGGCCCAGAACCCGTTCGGCGATGATGTTGCGCAGGATCTCGTCGGTGCCGCCTTCCACCCGGGTGGCGGGCGAACGCATCAGCATGGCCTGGAACCGGGCGCCGGCCTCGGCCTGGGCGGGATCGCTGACCACCCCGGCCTGTCCCTGAAGGTCCAGGGCGAACATGGCCAGTTCCTGCATGCTGGCCCCGGCGACCAGCTTGCCGATGCTGTTTTCCGGCCCCGGGGTCTCGCCGCGCGACAGGGCGCTGATGGCCCGCATGCCGGTGTATTTCAGGCCGCTGGCCCGCACGGCATAGGTGGCAAGGCGCGACCGCACCGACCGGTCGTCAATGGCCGGGCCGTCCTCGGTCTGCAGGTTCATGCAGTAGTCGAACAGTTCCGGGAAACCCGTCGGCATGCCAGACCCGATGGACAGCCGCTCGTTCATCAGGGTGGTCAGGGACACCTGCCAGCCATTGCCCACGGCGCCCAGGCGCTGGGCGTCGGGGATGCGGACATCGGTGAAATAGACCTCGTTGAAGCCCGACTGGCCATTGGCCTGCTTGATCGGGCGGATCTCGACGCCGGGCGACTTCATGCTCAGGAAGAACATGGTCAGGCCCTTGTGCTTGGGCACGTCGCTGTCGGTCCGGGTGATCAGGATGCCATAGTCGCTGTGCTGGGCGCCGCTGGTCCAGATCTTCTGGCCATTGATGATCCAGTCGCCGGACCCGTCCGTGGCCTTCTCGGCCCGGGTGCGCAGGCCGGCCAGGTCGGAACCGCCGGCCGGTTCGCTGAACAGCTGGCACCAGATGTGCTCGCCGGACGCCATGGGCGGCAGGAGCTCGCGCTTCTGCTCTTCGGTGGCCCAGGCCATCAGGGTCGGGCCGCACATGCCGTGGCCGATGGTGAAGGTGCCCGACAGAACGCCGAACACGCCCTCTTCCTGGCCCCAGATCACCCGCTCGATGGGGGTGGCGCCCCGGCCGCCATACTCCTTGGGCCAGTGCAGGCAGGCCCAGCCGGCCGCCTGCTTTTTCGCCTGCCAGGCCTTGGAGGCGGCCATGGGGTCGACCGATTTGAGGGTCATGCCGCCAAAGCCGCTCATCTTCAGCTCGGCTTCAAGGTCCTTGGGCGCATTGGCGTCCAGCCAGGCGCGGGCCGTGGCGCGGAAGGCGGCTTCTTCGGGCGTGTCGTCGAAATTCATGTCTGTGGTCCTTCGCTGGAAGGGAAACGGTGAGGATTTTTCGGAACTCGGATCAGGCGGCTGCAGATCAGGCGGCGGCCGGCGCGTCGTTGCGCTGGCGCAGCCGGTCGATCAGCAGGTCTTCCCAGGTGGATTTGGAACCCAGGCCCAGGGCCAGGGCATTGGCCCGGCGGTAATAGAGGTGGCAGTCAAAGGCCCAGGTAAAGCCCATGCCGCCATGCACCTGGATATTGTTCTTGGCGCAGTGCTGGAAGGCGTCCGTGGCCGAGACCCGGGCCGTGGCCGCCGCCACCGGCAGTTCGGACGAGCCGGTCGACAGGGCCCAGGCCCCGTAATAGGCGTTGGAGCGGGCCAGCGTCGCGGCCACATACATGTCGGCCAGCATGTGCTTGACGGCCTGGAAGCTGCCGATCTGCCGGCCAAAGGCCATGCGGTCCAGGGCGTAGTCCCGGCCCATTTCCAGGGCGCGGTCGGAACCGCCCACCTGTTCGAAGGCGACCAGGACAGCGGCCCGGTCCATGACCTGAGAAGCGATCGCCCAGCCTTCGCCGGCCGGACCGAGCAGCTCCGCCGGGGCGCCGTCAAAGACGATCCGCGACTGGCTGCGGGTCGGATCGATGGTGTCGATGGCCTCAACCGAGACGCCGGCCCCGGTCAGGTCGACCAGATACAGGCTGATGGCGTTCTCGCCGGTCCCGGTCCCGCTGCGGGCCGCCACAATGGCCAGGCCGGCGACATCGCCGTCGGCGACCGGCGCCTTGGCGCCGCTGATAGTTCCGCCGGAAACAGCCGTGCGGATCGATTTGGGGGTCACCCGGCCGACGCCCTCGGACCAGGCAAAACAGCCGATTGTCTCGCCGGAGGCCAGTTTCGGCAGCCAGCGGGATTTCTGCTCTTCCGTCCCGGCCGCCATCAGGAACTCGGCCGCCAGATAGATGGACGAGGCCATGGGCACGGGCGCCACGACGCGGCCCAGTTCCTCGGCGATGACGCAAAGCTCCAGATGGCCCAGGCCCACGCCGCCGTACTCTTCGGGAATGGCGGCGCCCAGGAAGCCCATCTCGGCCAGACCCTTCCACAGGGCCCGGTCAAAGGATTCCGGACCTTCCAGGATCGCCCGCACGGCGGCGGGGCTACAACGGTCGGTCAGGAAGCGTCTGGCTTCTTCGCGCAGCTGCTTCTGCTCATCGGAAAAATCGAAGTTCATGCGGGCCTCCCGGCAACACCTGTTCTCGTTGTTGACAGATAGAACCGGGTCCCCTTGCGGTAGTCAAAGGGGGGATTTGCGCAAAAAATCTAAGACTCCAGCAGCGCTTCGGCCCGGCGGGTCACGGCGCTCAGTCTCGGGCCCCAGTCGGCGGCCAGGGCCTCGACGTCATCGCTGCGGCTGGCGGTGAAGGGGCCGTCCCAGACGATGGCGGCCCGGCCGAAGGGCAGGGGGATCATGGCCCCGTCCCAGCTGCCCAGCCGGATGGCCGGCCGGCAGGCCAGACCCACCAGCAGCACTGGCGCGCCGGTCACCCGGGCCAGGGCCGGGGTCCCGGCCTGCATTACCTCATGGGGACCGCGCGGGCCGTCCGGGGTGATGGCCACGCCGCCGCCCCCCTTGACCCAGCGGATCATGTCCCGGAAGGCCTGTTCGCCATGCTTGTTCTTGGCCGGGTCCGAGGCCTTCTTGGACGAGCCCCGGATGGCCGGAAAGCCGATGGCCTGCATGGCCAGCGCAATGAACTCGCCGTCCGCCGACCGGCTGATCAGGGCCCGCATGTCTTGGCGCTGCGGCCCCTGGGGCCAGCTGACCGGGGACAGGGGAATCCGCCCATGCCAGAAACAGAGGATGGCCCCGCCGCCGGCGGCGGGATCGTCGCTTCCGCTGGCCTCACAGGCCGCCCGCCAGGCCGCCCAGACCCCTTCGGCCCGCTCCTGGCCCTCCCGGGTCCAGCTGAGGGTCGCGAAACACAGCCTCAGCCAGGCGGCAAAGATCGCCGCCAGGGTCTGCTGCACGGCGGGAGAGCGGAACAGCGCCTTCATGCCAGGGCTCCCGGCGTCGCCGCCTCGGCTTCCGGCGCCAGTTCCAGATCCTGGGCCCTGGCCAGCCGGGCATAGAGGCCCTTGCGGCGGATCAGCCCGGCATGGGTGCCGCTCTCGGAAATCCGGCCTTTTTCGATGACATAGATGCGGTCGGCGTTCTTCACCGTCGACAGGCGATGGGCGATCAGGATGGTGGTGCGGCCGCTCATCAGCCGTTCCAGGGCCTGCTGCACCTGGGCCTCGCTTTCGGTGTCCAGGGCGCTGGTCGCCTCGTCCAGCAACAGGATGGGCGCATCCTTCAGGAAGGCCCGGGCAATGGCGATCCTCTGGCGCTGGCCGCCCGACAGCCGGGCCCCGGCCTCGCCCACCACCGTCTCATAGCCCAGCGGCAGGTCCTGGATGAAGTCATGGGCGGCGGCCAGTCTGGCGGCCGCCTCGATCTGGTCTTCCGTGGCCTCCGGCCGGCCATAGGCGATATTGGCCCGCACGGTGTCGTCGAACAGGAAGGGCTCCTGGGTCACCAGGGCGATGCCGGCCCTTAAGGAGGCCGTGGTGGTCTGGCGCACATCGACCCCGTCGATGCTGACCTCGCCGCCGGTGACGTCATAGAAGCGCGGGATCAGGGAGAGGATGGTGCTCTTGCCGCCGCCGGACGGGCCGACCAGGGCGATGGTCTCGCCATGGCGGGCTTCCAGGGACACCCCCTCCAGGGCGGGCGATCCGTCGGCATAGCTGAAATCCACCGCATCGAACCGGATGCGACCTTCCGTGATCGCCAGGTCCCGGGCGCCGGCGGCCTCCCGCACCTCCGGCTCGACATCCAGGGCGGCGAACAGCCGCCGCGAGGCGATCAGCCCCTCGGCAAACACGGTCTGCAGGTTGGCCAGCTGCCGCAGGGACCCGCCGGCCATGGTCAGGGCGCCCATGAAGGCGGTGAAGTCGCCGACATTCATGGCGCCGGAAGAGGCGCGCCAGCCGGCATAGGCAAACACCCCGGCGGTGATGAACATGGTCAGGAGCTCGGTCACCGGCGCCGACTGGGCCCGGGCATTGGCCCCCTTGATGATGTGTTTCTGGCGCTCCTTGACCACCCGGGCGACCCGGGCCTCCTCATCGGCCTCGCGGTTCTCCATCTTGACCACCCTCACCCCGTCCAGGCTTTCCATCAGGGTGGTGGACAGGACGCTGGTCGCGGCCATGGCCCCCTTGGCGGCCTTCTTGGACCGCCGAGAGAACCGCCCCATCAGCCGCGACGCAAAGGGCGCCAGGACCAGCACCCCCAGGGCCATGACCACATCCTTCTCGATCATCACCACCAGGGTGGCCACCACGATCAGGACATGCTGGGTATAGGTGATGACGCCGCTGGTCGCCGCCTCGCGGATCAGGCCGGCGTCATACAGCACCTGCGAGACAAAGGCCCCCGAATGGGTGGCCCGCAGCCGCGCCAGATCGGCCCGCACCATCCGGCCGAACAGGTCGACCTGCACATCGCCGACAATGCCGTGGCCAATGCGGTTCATCAGGGTCGACTGGACGATCTGGGCGATGGCCCGGCCGAGGGCATAGACCACGATGGTCAGGGGAATGATCAGCAGGGCGCCGGGCTTGGGCTTGACCAGCAGGTCATTGGTCGCCGGCTCCAGCAGCTGGACCAGCAGACCCGACAGCCCGGCGCTGATGGCGGCGCAGACCAGGGCCACGGCCACGCCCTTCCAGCGCGGCGCCAGATAGGTCCGCGCCACCCGCATCGCCAGCTGGCGCCCAGTCATCTCGGCAGGCGCCTGCGCCATCAACCGTCTTCCCCGAGTCTTTCCGTCTCTCCCGGGGGAGAAGGAAGCATCGCCCTACTTAAGGCGCTCCTTACGACAGCGCCACCTGTCTGACGCACTGGCCTGACCAGTCTGATGAACTTGACGAACCTGACAAAATACCCCACCTTTGCCCTGTCAGGAGGCGACATGACCAATGTTCGAGAGCAGGTTCGTCCGGCCACCGTCCAGCGGCCCCGCAACCCTGCAAAGGCTGCACAGAACCCGTCAGCGTCTGGACATGTGCTTGTGCGCGCCGATCAGGACGTCACCGAGGTGCCGGTGTCCAGGCAACGCTATGAGGGGATTGTCCGGAACAGCCGCACCCTTGGCAAGGTGATTGCCGGCTATGCCGACACGGCCGCCAAGGCCAGGCGGACCGGCAGGTCCTACGTCGTCTCCTATGTGGTGACGCCGGACGGCAAGGCGGAAGCCATGGCCGAACGGCTGGCCGACGCCCCCGCTGATGATCTTCTGGACGGCGCCCTCGCGCGGGCCCGGAGCCGCGGCGCAATCAGGATCGTGGATATCCTCAAGGGCGCGGACATGCTGACGGCCCGCGACTTTGGACTGTTGATCGGCGCCTCGCACGAGACAGTCAATATCCGGCGCAAGCGCCACGAGATTCTCGGGCTGCAGGGCGCCACGCGCGGTCTGCGATATCCGCGATGGCAGGTGACCGACGCCGGCCTTCCCCTGCCAGGCCTTTCGGAGTTGTTCCAGATTCTGGGCGGACAGCCCTGGACGGTCTACCGCTTCCTGCGGACCGCCCATGCCGAGCTGGGCGGGCGCACCGCCCTTGAGGCCCTCAAGGCCGGACAGGTCGAGGCAGTCCTCGGGGCCGCGCAGAACCAGTCCTCCGGCGCCTTCTCCTGACATGACCGCCGCGCCCGTTCCCGCCTTGCCGGGACCGGCATTCTCGGGTCGCGCCCTGGACCTGAAGCTTGTGACGAAAGGCGAGCTCTGGCGGCGCATGTACGATGCCCGTTTTCCCGACCCCCTCGGTTGGGGCTCCGGCCTGAGCCGCTTCAGCGACCCGACGGGCTCCGCCTTTGGCGTCGTCTATCTAGGGGCCACGGCCAAGGTCGCCTTTGTCGAGACCATCCTGCGTGACGCAAGCGATGGGCGCGGCGCCGAACTCATAGTCCAGATGGCCGAGATCGAGCGGCGCATCCTGGCCAGCCTGCGAGTCATCGAAGACTTGCGGCTGATCGATCTGACAAACGATGCGCGTTTGAGGATGGGTGTGCCTTCCGATGTGGTCGGCGCCCGGAACCAAGCGCTATCGCGAGCCTGGTCCGCGGCGATCCATACCCATCCGCATCAACCGGATGGCGTCTATTTCGCCTCCAGACTCAACGGACAATCCTGCATCGCCCTGTACGACCGCGCGCTCCGGAAACTGGAAGCAGTCGCGACGCCCCGCCTTCTGGACCGCCGCGATTAACTGGCGGCGATCCTTGATGACCTCGAGATTGCGATCGTTTGAGGTGAAGTCAGTTCTTTTCAAGAAGGCGTTCGAGCGACTCGACATCTGCATTGGTCAGGCCGGCTTCCCGACTCAACTGCGCCAAGGCAGAACCCAGCCTAAGCTGGCCCTCGGGCCGCACAGCCGCCTCCAGAATGGCCTGCATCTCGGCCTCAGGCGTGCAATTATGCTGCGCCGCCCGGACCTTCAGCGCCCGATAGGCTTCATCGGAGAGATTGCGAATGGTGAAGGCGGCCATGATGGCGTCTCTGGTCGATTGATGGCGTTGATATCAACATGAGAAAGGCTCCAGCGTAACTCAAGCGAGACTTTCAACCCCCTTTGCATCCCGCCTGCCTTGGCCCTAATCAGGGCGCGGTTGCATGGAGCCTCCCTTGGCCGGTTTTGATCTCACCACCCCTGGCGGACGGCTGCGGGCCAATCTGGATTTCCTGCTGGGCGATCACGCCTTTCTCAGGGTCGGGTTTTCCAATGCCCACTGGATCGGGACCGACATGGTCCGGGCGGCCCAGCCCTGGCCCTATCAGCTGAAATACTGGCAGCGCGACGGCATCCGCACGGTGATCAACCTGCGGGGCGGATTCGACGCCAGCTTCTATGCGCTTGAAAAGGACGCCTGCCAGAGGCTGGGCCTGGACATGGTCGACTTCACCGTCACCAGCCGGGCCGTGCCGACCCGGGCCCAGATCCTGGGGGCCAAGGCGCTGTTCGAAACGATCCGCTATCCGGCCCTGATGCATTGCAAGTCCGGCGCGGACCGGGCCGGGATCATGAGCGTGCTCTATCGCCACTTCCATCTCGGCCATCCCATCGAAGAGGCCCGCAGCGAGCTTGGCCTTCGCACCCTGCATGTCAGACAGGGCAAGACCGGGGTGCTGGACTATGTCTTCGACCGCTACCTGGCCGAGGGGCCGCCCAAGGCCATGAGCTTCCTCGACTGGGTGATGAGCGACGCCTATGACCCCAAGGCGATCAAGGCCGATTTCCAGGCCGACTGGTGGGGAACCCTGATCACCGACCGGCTGCTCAAACGCGAATAGCCGCTACATCTCGTCGTCGCGGGGCGCCAGCAGCTTGTGGGCGTGTATGATGAAATAGCGGGCGTGGGCGTTGTCGACCGTGGCCTGGGCCTTGGCCTTCCAGGCCTTCCAGGCTTCGGCATAGCTGGGATAGGCGCCGACGAACTCGACCTGACTCAAATCCTTGAACGCGACGTCCTGCACATCCTTCAGTTCGCCGCCGATCACCAGATGCAGCAGTTGTTGGTCGGGCATGGGGCTTTCCTCGGGTAAGGCCTATCCTGGCAGGTCGATATGCCGGACCCGCTCCAGGATCAACGGATGGATGTCCGGCGCTGCGCTGATCAGGCTGCGCATCAGGGGAACGGGCTTGTTATAGGCAAAGTTCCCGCCCCGGTGATCGGTCAGGCGGGCGCCGGCCTCGGCGCTGATCAGGTCGGCGGCGGCCAGGTCCCATTCGCTCTTGGCCGACAGGGCCAGGGCCGCATCGAACCGCCCGTCCGCGACAAGACAGATGCGATAGGCGATGGAATTGCGGGTCTCGATCCGCATGGGCGGCCAGGGCTGCTTCCAGGCCGGATGGCCGAACATCTTGGCGTCGCCCAGCATGGCCATGCCCTCCACGGCGGCGGTGCGACTGGGGGCGATGGCGGCGCCGTTCAGGGTGGCCCCCGCCCCGGCGAGGGCGGCGAAGGTCTCGTCCAGTTCCGGCGCATGGACCACCGCCGCCACCGGCCGGTCGTCTTCGACCACGGCGATACAGACCGTCCAGTAGGGCTTGCCCTTGATATAGGCCACCGTGCCATCGATGGGATCGACCACGAACAGCCGGCTGCGCTCCAGCCGCGCCGGATCATCCGCCGTTTCCTCCGACAGCCAGCCATAGTCCGGCCGGGCGGCGCCCAGCTGGGCCTTCAGCAGGCTGTCGACCTCGATATCGGCATTGGTGACGGGCGAGCCGCCGGCCTTGGCCTGGACCTGCAGGCCCTGGGCCTTGCGCATCAGGGCCAGGGCGCCGGCCTCCCGGGCCGCCTGGACAATCAGGTCCAGGTCCCGGTTCACGAGCCGGCGATCGCCAGGGCGTCCACAAGCAGGGACGGGGAGTCGTGCGATCCCCGGATCACCAGGTCATTGCCGGGGACCAGCCGCCGGTAGATGTCGATCAGGTTCCCGGCCACGGTGATCTCGTTGACCGGATAGGCGATCTCGCCGCCCTCGAACCAGAAACCCGAACAGCCGATGGACCAGTCGCCGGTATTGCCGTTGAGGGACGGCCCGAACATCGAGGTGACCAGCAGCCCGGCCCGGGCATCGGCCATCAGGCCGGACAGGTCCCGGTCTCCGCCGGTGATGATCACATTGGAGGTGCCTGTGCCGGGCGGACCGGCCAGACCGCGCGAGGCATGGCCCGTGGTCTCCATCCCCAGTTGCCGCGCCGAGGCGGTGTTGAGCAGCCAGGTGGTCAGGACGCCCTCGTCCACCAGGGCCATGGGCTCGGTGGTCACGCCCTCGTCGTCGAAAGGCCCGGACCCCAGGCCGCGCACCCGCAGGGGATCATCCAGGATGCTGACATTATCGGCGAACACCGGCTGGTGGAGTTTGTCCTTCAGGAAGGACACGCCCCGCGCCACGCTGGGGCCGGAAATGGCCCCCAGGAAGGGGCCCAGCAGGCTGGCGGCGATACGGTTCTCGAAGATGACCGGCGCCGTGGTCGAGGCGATCTTGCGGGCGCCCAGCCGGCGAACGGCATGGCGTCCGGCTTCCGAGCCGATCCAGGCGGCGTCCGGCAGGTCCTCGCGATGGCGCACGCCCCGGCCTTCGCCGCCCCGCTCCATCCCCAGCCCCTCGCCGGCGATGGCCGAGGCATAGAGGGAGAAGCTGGAGGTCCGGTGCGAACCGGCAAAGCCGTGGCTGGTGGCCAGCATCCAGCGGCTGCTGGACCAGGTGGCCGAACCGCCGTCGGAATTGGTCACCCCCTCCACCGACCGGGCGGCCTCCTCGGCCTCCCGCGCCTGGGCCTCGAGGGTTTCCGGGTCCGGCTCCTGGGGATCATAGAGGTCGAGGTCCGGATAGGGCCCCTCGGCCAGCCGGTCCCGGGGCGCCAGGGACGCATAGGGGTCTTCCGGGGCCAGCCGGGCCATGGCCACCACCCGCTCCACCAGCCGCTCGCGGCCGGCCTTGGAGATGTCCGAGCCGGATATGCTGGCATGACGCTGGCCGACAAACACCCGCAGGCCCAGGTCCCGCGCCTCTTCCCGCTCGACCTCCTCCAGGGCGCCGGTGCGCACCGTGATCGACAGGGACTGGCGTTCTGCATAGGCGGCCTCGGCCGCATCCGCGCCGGCCGCCCGGGCGGCGTCCAGCAGGTCATTGAGCAATGTTTCGTCCATCACGGCCTTATGGGCGCCCGACGGCCCTGCCGCAAGCGGCGGGGTGGGTGGTTGCCGGATCCGGCCGAATTAGCTAAGATATTGGCTAGGGAGATGAGCATGGCCCAGTTTACCGTCCACGACGCCAAGACCAATCTGTCCCGCCTGATCGCCGAAGCTCTGGCGGGTGGCGAGGTGATCATCGCCCGCGGCAATGTGCCGGTAGTGCGACTTGTACCGGTCTCACCGCTCGGCAAGCGGTGCTTTGGAGCGCTAAAGGGCCAGATTGCGATGGATGATCGCTTTCATGAACCGTTGCCTGAACAAGAGTTGGAAGGTTGGTCACTGAAGTGAACCTGTTGCTCGACACCCATGCGCTGATCTGGTGGCTTGCGGGTGACGAGGCCCTGAGCCGCCGAGCCCGCCTCGCGATCGGCGATGAGGCCAACAGCGTTGCCATCAGCGCCGCTTCCGCCATGGAGGTCGCCACCAAATTCCGTATCGGAAAACTGCCCGATGCGTCTCTTCTGGCTCAGGACTTCGAGGCGGTCATTGCCGATCAGGGGTTTGTTGAGCTGCCTATCACGGTTCGCCATGCGCGACTGGCCGGCGAAATGAACATCGCCCACAAGGACCCCTTCGACCGCTTGCTGATTGCACAGGCTTTGGCCGAGGACAAAACTCTGGTCTCGAACCAAACGCTTTTTGACAGCTTCGCAGTGAAGCGCCTTTGGTAGTCCGCGCTCAATTGCGGACCCGGCTGACTTCCTACCGGATCACACCCTGCTGCAAATTTGTTGCACGTCACTTGGGATAAACGGCGGATTTCAAGAGCCGTGCGTCCTTCACCCGATCGCGAAGAACAAGCACGACGCTATGATGAAGATATAGGCCAGCCAGGTCAGGACCATCCCCACCGTCCGCAGGATCGAGGTGCCGCCGCTGTTGGACAGGCCCACGGCATGCGACAGCCGGCCGGCCAGCAGCACCAGGCCGGCGATATGGACCAGGGCGCCCGGCGCGCCGGTCACCTCCAGCACCACCAGGCCGATCAGGGCGGCGGGGATGTATTCCACGGCATTGGTATGGGCCCGGATCGCCTGGACCAGCTCGGGAATGCCGTCATCCCCCAGGGCCACCTTGTGCTTCTGCCGCTGACGGACCACCAGGCTCGACAGGACCAGCAGCAGCAGCAGATGCAGCCCCACCCAGAGGGCGGC
>CAMAVA010000109.1 GCA_945861515.1 Brevundimonas vancanneytii
TGAGGAACAGGCGAATGGTGTCCTCGTCCATGATGGTGCCGTGCTCGATGGAGTCGGCGCCGTAGGTCAGGGCCAGCCTGATGCCGTCGGCGCCATGGGCATGGACAGCGACCTTCTTGCCATAGAGGTGCGCCGTCTCGATCAGGGCCCTGGCCTCATCATCGAACATCTGGCGGCCGACTCCGGCCCCGATCACGCTGTTGACCCCGCCTGTGGTGGCGATCTTGATGACGTCGACGCCGCGGCTGATCTGCAGGCGGACGGCCTGGCGGCAGCTTTCGGTCCCGTCGCAGAGGTTGGTGGTCGGGACAGTGGCGCGGATGTCGTCATTGAAGCCGAGGCGGCCGTCCATATGGCCGCTGCTGGTCGAGATGGCGTTTCCCGCGTCGATGATGCGCGGCCCGTCGACCCAGCCCCTCGACGTGGCGTCCCGCAGGGCCAGGGTCACGCCATCGCCATTGCCCAGGTTCCGGACAGTTGTGAAGCCGGCCATCAGGGTCTTGCGGGCGTTCATCTGCGCCTCATAGGCGTGGTCGGCCGTCGACTCCGTGACCGCCGACAGCATGCCCTCGACTCCGGCCCGGTCGCTGTCCAGATGGACATGGCTGTCGATCAGGCCGGGCAGGACGAACCGGTCCTTCAGGTCGATGACCCGGGCGCCCGGATAGGCGGCGGCCTCGACATAGCCGTCCCGCACGGCCTCGACCTTTCCGCCCCTGAGGATCAGGCTGGCGGCCGTGCGCGGCGCCTGTCCCGGTCGGTCGAGCAGCCGGCCGGCATGGATGATGGTGATGTCCGAGGCTGCGGGGCCGGCTGATTGGGCCATGGCTGAGCCTGCGAAAAGGGCACTGGCGGCCAGCAGGGCGGCGAGGGATTTGACGATCATGGTCCGGGAAGACTCTCAGAATGGATTTTCGACAAGCCTAGCGGGTTCCGGGGCGGGCGCCAGTCGGCGTCTTTGACCGCCGGGGCTCTGTCGGAATTGCCGGCAAAGGCACGTCATGATAGACCTCACGGGTCATGACGGACGCCCCAATCCAGATTCGAAAGACCGATGTCGTGAAGGCGATCCGAAGGCTGGCGGACCTTCGAGGGCAGAGCATTACCGAGGTTGTTTCAGAGGCTGTTCAGATGGCTCTGCGCGATGCCGACCAAAGCCAGAATCGCGCGATCGAAGCGCGCATTCGTCGTGGGCAGGAGATCGTCGCCAGCGTCCAGAGACTTCCAAGATCGGGGCCGCTCCTGACCGATGATGAGCTCTATGGAGAAGACGGCCTGCCGCGCGAGGCATGATCGTCGTTGACGCCTCCGCCATGGTCGCGATCCTGCTGAATGAGGAGGACGGCCCAGACTTCATGAAGCAGATTTCGATCGCCGATGGCGCTTTGATCTCCGCCGTCAACTGGTGGGAGGTTCTGGCCAAGGCTCAACGAAGTCTGGGTGACGCTGGCCGTTTTCACGCCGAGGCCCTGTTGACCGCCTTGAATGTGACGGTGGTCGCCGTAACCCCTGAGGACAGCCGGGCCGCTGCTGACGCCTTCGCGCGGTTCGGACGCCACACACCCGCCGCCCTGAATATGGGGGATTGCTTTGCCTACGCGCTTGCAAAGGCCCAGGGCGACGGGCTGCTTTTCAAGGGAAACGACTTTCCTCTGACCGATGTCGGGTTGCCGAAACCGGTGGGATCATAGTCAGACATAAAGATATCTTTATGTCTTGTTGCGATATGTCCACTCGCCCGCTATAGACGGGAAACAGACTTACAGCCGCAAGGAGCTTCCGTGGCCGACTATATCGTGCGCGACATTGCGCTGGCCGATTGGGGCCGCAAGGAAATCGCCATCGCCGAGACCGAGATGCCCGGCCTGATGGCCGTGCGCGAGGAGTTCGGCAAGGATCAGCCGCTCAAGGGCGCCAAGATCGCCGGCTCCCTGCACATGACCATCCAGACCGCCGTGCTGATCGAGACCCTGCAGGCCCTGGGCGCAGAGGTCCGCTGGGCCAGCTGCAACATCTTCTCGACCCAGGACCATGCGGCGGCCGCCATTGCGGCAACCGGCACGCCGGTCTTCGCCCTGAAGGGCGAGACCCTGGTCGAGTACTGGGACTATGCCCACAAGATCTTCGAATGGGCGGACGGCGGTTATCCCAACCTGATCCTCGATGATGGCGGCGACGCCACCCTGCTCTGCGTGCTCGGCCCCAAGGCCGAGAAGGACCCGACCGTCCTGAACAACCCGCAGAATGAGGAAGAAGAAGCCCTCTATGCGGTGATGAAGCGCTATCTGGCTGAAAAGCCCGGCTTCTACAGCGCCATCCGCGCTTCGATCACCGGTGTTTCGGAAGAAACCACCACGGGCGTTCACCGCCTCTACCAGATGGCCGCCAAGGGCGAACTGCCGTTCCCGGCCATCAACGTCAATGACAGTGTCACCAAGTCCAAGTTCGACAACCTCTATGGCTGCCGCGAAAGCCTGGTCGACGCCATCCGTCGCGGCACCGACGTGATGCTGGCCGGCAAGGTGGCAGTGGTCTGCGGCTACGGCGACGTGGGCAAGGGCTCGGCCGCATCCCTGCGGCAGGGCGGCGCCCGGGTCATCGTCACCGAGATCGACCCCATCTGCGCCCTGCAGGCGGCCATGGAAGGTTATGAGGTCCAGACCCTGGACGACGTCGCCTCGAGCGCCGACATCTATGTCACCGCCACCGGCAACAAGGACGTCATCACCGTCGATCACATGCGGGCGATGAAGAACAACGCCATCGTCTGCAACATCGGCCACTTCGACTCGGAGATCCAGGTCGCCGGGCTGAAGAACTTCAAGTGGGATGAGATCAAGCCGCAGGTCCACCATGTGGAATTCCCCGATGGCAAGAAGATCATCCTGCTGTCGGAAGGCCGCCTGGTGAACCTTGGCAATGCGACGGGCCATCCCAGCTTTGTCATGAGCGCCAGCTTCACCAACCAGACCCTGGCCCAGCTGGAACTCTGGACCAACCGCGCCAGCTACGAGAACCAGGTCTACACCCTGCCCAAGCACCTGGACGAGAAGGTGGCCATGCTGCACCTGGCCAAGCTGGGCGCCAAGCTGACCACCCTGCGCCACGACCAGGCCGAATATATCGGCGTGCCGCCGGCCGGGCCGTTCAAGCCGGATCACTACCGGTATTGATCTGATCTTTGTGGGCTTCGACAGGCCTGCTGCGCAGGCGACTCAGCATGACGATCCAACGGAATTTTCAGAAGTTTTCGTCGTGCTGAGTTCTGGCCCCCACCGCTTTTCGCCCAGTACCCTCTCACAAAATCAACCAGTCCGAAGCTTCGGTCGAAGACCCGGCCAGCAGTGCCGGTCCTTCCGACGCTGAGGCCGGGGCGGCGGCAGCGGGGTCAAAGCCGTCGAAATTGTTGGCCGTGAACCGGTTTGCCCTGGAGTTCTCGAAGGTCAGCAGGGTTGCGTAGGAGTCGCCGCCGCCATTGCGGTCAACCTGGAGCAGGGTGGCGCTTCCCGACTGGATCAGCCGCATATGGCCGTCCTGGAAGGGATTGTCGCCGGCGGTGAAACGGCTGAGGGCGCCGCCGTCGAGGTAGAGGGACAGATCGATCCGATCGGCGGAGGGGCCGTCGCCTGTGGCGAAATCCAGCACCCGATTGACCGCGCTGGCCCTGAAGGCGCCCTCCGTGCCGGCCAGCAGGAGCGCGTCGCTGTCCTGTCCCAGCCGGATTGTCCATCGTCCGGCCATGGTGTCCAGGATGACGGTGTCCTGACCGGCTCCCGCATTGATCGTCACGAAGCGGGCGTCGGAAACCTCGATCCGGTCGTCGCCTTCCTTGCCGTTGAACAGAACCGTATCGCTGATGCGACCGTGGCCGTCGAAACCGAGGCGATCGTCGCCGGCGCCGCCATTGCTGTTGACGGTGCTGACCGCCATGTCGCCAGACCGCTCGATCAGGATCCAGTCCTCGCCGGCGCCGCCGGAAAGAAGGTCGTTTCCGCCCAGCGTGTCCACCAGCAGGTTGTCCAATCCATCGCCGATGATCTGGTCGCCGAAAGCCGAACCGCTGACGTTTTCGACGCCCGACAGGGTATCGCGGCCGCCACCTCCTGTGTTCTGTCGCTCCGTGATGTCCAGCCGGACCCTGATCCCTGAGGTCGCGTCGGCATAGGCCGCAAGATCGACACCGGCGCCGCCGGAAAGGCTATCGTCGCCCTCGCCGCCGGCCAGAAGGTCATTCCCGTCCTGGCCATTGAGCTGATCATTGCCCCCCAGGCCAAAGAGGGAATCGTCGCCGGCCGTGCCGCTGAGGCTGTCGGCCTCGTCCGTCCCCAGGATGGGGTCCGTGGGATCAATGCCAAAGGCGTCGGCGTCGCGCTCTTCCCACCAGCCGGGATTGGCGTCGTTGAAGGCCAGCAGGGCGTCCCAACGCGGGTTGGTGTCATCCAGATGCCGCAGTCCGCCAAAGGCGTTGAACAGGGTGCCGCCCGCATCTTTCCAGGACTGCATCAGCTCGCCATAGAGGGCCGCCATGCCGTCGGTCTAGTTGAGATGGATGAAATACTCTGTCAGGTCTTCGTCATTGGTCCATTCGCCGATCCCGACCACATGGGTGCCGCCCTCATACATGATCAGGTCGAGCCCCCGGGCGTCGGCCTGGGCCTTGTGGTAGGCGAAGAGGCCGGAGAGGGCGACGAGGGAGCCATCCGCATTGCCGGTGACCGAACCGTCGCGCAATTCAGCGATGGCCAGTGTGTCGGCATAGTCGTAGCGATGCTCGGCGATGTGGGCCGTCCGGGCGGCGCCGGTCAGGCCAAGGGCGTCGGCGGCCTGTTCGGCGCGGGTCAGGCTTTCGGCGATCCACTGCTTGACCACCGGGGCCTTGTCGCGGCCCAGCCCGCCATCGAAGTAACCGGTGACCGCATAGGAATCGAAGGACAGGTAGGGGGCGTCATTGCCCTCCGCGACCCAATTGGCGGCATCAAGGACGGAAGCCTCAAGGCCCAGCCAGCCGGTCTGGACCGAAATCACCAGGTTGAGGCGGTCGGCGGCCTGGTCGCCGTATACCTCCCGCCAGATGCTGGCCATCCCGGCGGCCTTCATCCCGTAGAACTGCACCCAAGCGTCGCCGACGACGGTTCCCCAACGCGCCTGGCCCTCGCGGTGCGCCCATTGGGCCTGTTCGAACTGCCAGTTCCAGACCTCGTTGGAAAACTCGACATGGGCCTTCAGGGCCGGGTCGAGCTGGTCCAGCACGGTTTGCGCAAAGTTCCGGATGAAATCGGCATTGGCATTGTGCGGAATGGTGAACCAGGGGTCCGTCCCGGTCTGGTTGGCCAGGGTGATCATGATTTCCAGGGGCACGCCGGCCGGACCGCCCCAGGTCGCGTCGATGGCCTCGGCGCGGTCTGTCCAGTTGGCAAGCTCGCTGTTGTTGGTCTGCATCCAGTCCATGAAGCGGACCGAGCGGACATCCTCGATCAGGGCGATCCAGTCGCGATTGAAGATCTCGCCGGCCTCGAAGGCCGCCAGATTGGACTCATGGACGACGGAGATGTTGCGCAGATAGTTGCCCGGTTTGGTGTCCTCGATCGTGAGGAACACGGATGACCCGCCGTCTGGGGTATAGTCGAACCAGACTTCGTTGGGTCCAGCCTGGGTGATGTTGGAGACCCCGCCCCAGAGGGTGAAGTCGCCTTCTCCGTCAAAGGTCATCCGATAGCGACCGGCGGCGGAGGTCATGGCGGCCGGCAGTTCGGTCAGCATGATGGCGGTGACGCCCGACACGCCGTCCGGGATATCCATCAGCCAGCCGTCGGCATCGAGAAAACCTTCCGCCTGAAGCCGCTCATATTCGAACCCGCCCCATTGACCTTCCAGATGTGCCGTCCAGGGACGGGAACTCTTGAAGGCGTCCAGAAACGGCAGCTGGGTTGACCAATCGCTCACGCCATTGAGGCCCAGCCCAATGGACGGATTGGTGTTGGTCCCGCTGGGCGAGGAGGCTTCGGCATTCTGGAGGCTGGCGTCGGTCATGGGCTGGGTCCTGATGAAGCGGCGGGCCGAGGAATGTCCAGGTTCGGAGGAGGCTTCGCTTTGCGGCGATTGTCCACGCTAGCCGGACGGTCCTGTCGGCGATGTGAATTTCAACTGTTAGTGACCGGTGTGGGGGCGTTTCCGGGGTTGGTGCTTTCTGACGCCCCGATCTGGGGCGTCTCTCGACGCAGTGGTGAATGATGCTCCTTTTTGACCATGGCGCGGCGCTCACGCCTCGGCTAATCCCTCCGCCATGCCCATGGCGCTCATCCTTTCCAGTCACGTCGCCGGCAGCCGGGTCGGGGGTTCGGCCCAGGCCCTGGCGTTGGCGCAGTTCAAGATCGACCCGATGGTGGTCCCGACGGTGCTGTTTGGCCGTCACCCGGGCTGGGGAGCGCCGGGCGGCGCGCATGTGCCGATCGAGGCCTTCGAGGGCATGCTGGACGGGATCGAGGCCAACAACCTGTTTGGTCTGACCGACCTTGTGGTGACCGGGTATTTCGCCAGCGTCGAACAGGTTCGCGCCGCCGGGCGCGCCATCGATGCGGTGCGCGCCGCCCCCCGCGATGCCGGACTTCGCAAGCCCTATATCGTGGTGGACCCGGTGATGGGCGACGCCGGCAAGGGCCTCTATGTTTCTCCCGAGGTGGCCCAGGCCATACAGGACGTCCTGGTGTCGCGGGCCGATCTGCTGACCCCCAATGCCTGGGAACTGCAGCGGCTGTCGGGCGCCGACGCCCGTGATCCCATGGCCGCCGTGCGGGCCGCCCGCCTGATGGGCCGCCCGGTCCTGGTGTCTTCGGTACAGCGGGGGGCCGAGATCGGAGTGGTCTTTGCCGACCGTCGCGAGGCCTGGCTGGCCGCGCACCAGAGGGCCGAGAATGTGCCGTCCGGGACCGGCGACCTGCTGACCGTCCTGTTCGCCGCCGCCATGCTGGAGGGCCAGACTCCGTCCTTTGGCTTGGCCCGCGCGGTGGGCGGGCTGGTGGAGACGGTGGCGGCGGCCGGCATGTGGCAGTCGCCGGAACTGCCCATTGTCGGGGTTGGCGCCAAGATCAAGAACGCCAGCCCCACCGTCCGGATCGAGAGACTGGCATGACCACGGCCCTTTATGGCTTTTGCGATCCGCGATTTGCAGCGGTCCAGGCCGCCTTCCAGGCCAATTTCGACG
Organism: Brevundimonas vancanneytii; assembly: GCA_945861515.1. Taxonomy (GTDB): domain Bacteria; phylum Pseudomonadota; class Alphaproteobacteria; order Caulobacterales; family Caulobacteraceae; genus Caulobacter; species Caulobacter vancanneytii_A. Next base: position 7,202 of record CAMAVA010000109.1, read on the forward strand.
ATGGCCAGGAACTGGGCGCCCGGTTTGCCTTCAGCGTCGGCGGCCAGGTCGTGGTCGATCTGTGGGCCGGCCATGCGGACAAGCGCCGGACCATGCCCTTTGACGAGCGGACCCTGACCCCGGTCTATTCGACCACCAAGGCCGTTGCGGCGACCATGATTGCCCGGCTGGTCGAGGAGGGGAAGCTTCGGTTTGACCAGCCGGTCGCCGAGGTCTGGCCGGAGTTTGCCCGGAACGGCAAGGGCGCCATCACGATCGAGCAGGTGCTGTCACACCAGGCCGGACTTCCGGGCTTTCTGGACGAGATGGATCCGGCACTTTGGTTTGACCGTCAGGCCATCGTTAAGAAACTCGCCGCCTTGGCGCCGATGTGGCTGCCGGGCAGCGCCAGTGGCTATCACGCCGTGACGGTCGGCTATCTGGCCGGAGAGATCTTCCGGCGGGTCGATGGCCGCAGCCTGGGGACAGCCCTCAGGGAAGACATCTGCCTGCCGGCGGACCTTGATCTGTGGATCGGACTGCCCGACAGCGAGCATGACCGCTGCGCCGAGCTTCAGCCGCCCAAGGCCCTGCCGCAGTTTGGCGAGGTGACCGATCCCAAGCGGGCCGCCTTCCTGACTCCCTGGGCGGCGCCCGGCGGCCGGGGATCGGCCGACTGGCGGCGCATGGAGATCCCGTCGGCCAATGGCCATGCGACGGCGCGGGCCCTGGCGCAGTTCATGGGGGCTCTGGCCGGCAGCGGCGATCTGGGCGGGGTTCATCTGCTGTCGCCTGCCGTGCGCGATCAGGCGCGGGCCCAGCGTATTGTTGGCCAGGACCTGGTGCTGCCGTTTGTGCTCAGCTGGTCGGCGGGTTTCATGCGCAATCCTCCCAACCACTTCTTTGGTCCGGGGGAACAGACCTTTGGCCATAGCGGCTGGGGCGGCAGCTGCGCCTTCGCCGATCCCGAGCGAGGCGTTGCCGGCGCTTATGTCATGAACAAGCAGGACGTTTACCTGATCGGCGATCCCCGGTCGCGCCGACTGATCGAGGCCGCCTACCAGTCGCTCTGAAGACTGAGGGTCAGGCCTGGGCCAGGACGGCGGCGATCTGCTCTTCCACCACTGTGAACCGGGACCGGCCGTGAAGCTGGTCCAGGGGGGCGGCGGTTCCATTGACCAGATAGACAAAGCCCCGCCCGGATTCCGGATGGACCCAGAGGCCTGACACCAGGCCATAGGCGTCGCCCGGATGGCCGATCCAGCCGGCGCAGCCGGGAAACAGGCTGTCGCCGGCGGCATCGGTCAGGATCTGCATCCCCAGGCCATAGGCCAGGATCGCGCCGCCATAGGCGTCGCCGTTGGGCCGGGCGGCGTCATACCGCCAGACCGGCGTTGCCATCAGGGCGAGTGTTTCCGGCTTGAGCAGCCTGACCCCGTCCACCTGACCCTTGCCGGCGATCAGACGGGCGAGGACCTCCAGATCGCGGGCGCTGGCCCGCAGGCCGCCCTGGGGCGAGAAGACAAAGCCATTGGCCCCGTCATAGTCGTCCGGGCCCAGGTCCTGGCCTTCCGGCGCACGGGTCAGGGTGATCTGCGGGTATGGGGGGACCTGGCCATCCACCTGGACCTGCCAGGGGCCGGCGGGATCCCAGGGGCCTTCATCCGAGGGGGCCTTGCGGTAGATGGCCGCCGCCTGGGCGCGCAGCCGCTGGGGCACGCCGCTCCAGTTATAGCCGCAGTCCAGGCCCAGGGGCGCAAACACCCGGCGGGTCATGTAGAGGTCGAACCGCTCGCCGGTCATCCGCTCGATCAGTTCGGCGATGACGGCGAAATTGACATCCGCATAGGCAAACCAGGCTCCGGGCGGCTCGGTCGCCGGGCCAAACCAGGCGCCGCCGTCCCACTGCGCCCCGTCCGGCGTCAGGGCGACGCTGAGCGGCCGGCCCAGGCCGACGGGGAAGCTTGGCCCGTTGCGCAGGCCGCTGGTGTGGGAGAGCAACATCCGGGGCGTGATGGCCATATCGGGAAACAGCGGATGCCGAAGGCCGAACCGCAGCAGGTCGGACACATCCTCGTCCAGTCCCATCCGCCCCGCCTGGACCAGCATCATGAAGCCGATGGTCGCCGCCAGCTTGGAGATGGAGGCGATGCGCATGGGCGATTCCAGCCGTATGGCGCGGCCAGGCTGGGTCACCGCCAGACCGGCCGCCCTGACCAGGCTGGCGGTCTGGTCAGCGCTCCGGAAGGCAATGGCGCAGAAGCCGGGAACCGCCCGGCGGGGATCACCGCCGCCGGTCAGGATGCCGCCCAGGGGATCGGCCTGGGCGTGGCCGGGGGCGGCGACAAGCGTGGCGGTGGCGCTGGCCAGAAGGGCTCTGCGGGAGATCATGACGGGATGCTCATGGTCCTTACTAACACCCTTCGGACGCCGCGCCGTCCGGGATCAACCAGGGAAGTTCAATGTAAATGCTATCTGCGGCCTATTGGACTGCGACTGCCAGGCGGAAACATGTGGCAAAGCGTCCTCGGTCGGCGGCATTTACCCCAGCCAGGGTGAAGTGATCTTCCCAGCCAGCAGCCACCTGCGTTCGCAGGGTCTCGACCATTGCGCATGCCTGCTCCTGGCCGAGGTCGAAACCAGCCGCGCCGGCGAGGGCATTGGCAATCGTGGCGTCCCGGCCCTGCGGGCCCACGCCAAGCACCAGTCGCCTCTCAAAGCCGACCTGAGGCTTGGGCACGACATCGTAGAGCGGAGACAGTCGCCAACCCCTGCCGTCCAACAGGAAGCCGTGATTGCGCAGATGGTCGTCGTCATTGGTGACCAGTATGTTGAACACCATCCGCTGGAACAGCTCATGCAGGTCACGGCGCACCTGGACTCCATGCTGACGAAGAACGGCGGCGAGATCGGCGTAGCTGTAGCGGCTGACTTCGCTTTCATGCGCGCCGAGCATGGTCAGCCCGGACGCGAAGGGTCGCCGCTGCATCCCGCCCTTGTGCGACTGGCGATCGAACCGCTCGATCAGGTAGATGTCGCGGTCAAGCAAGCGCTTGAAGTCCAGGGCCGGCACGTCAAGCCCGCAGGTCGCGGCAAGGCGCATGGTGGCCAGCTCCACCCGGCATTCCGGAAACCGGTCATTTCGCGCCTGAAACTTGGCGATCCAGGGCTGGCCATCGATTTCAGTCGCCGCCTTGGGTCGGGCGCCGCCCAGTGACGAACCAGCGGACAGCATCCGGCTCAGGTTCTCGTCGAGTTGGTCCACATGCTGTGCGCGTTCTGCAGCTTCGGCCAGCTCTTCGAGGGTGAAATGCTCGCCTGGCGCGTCGCCATCGCCCCAGGGCGTTATGCGCTGCGGCCGCTCCGGCGTCGGGCCGAACGCCAAGGCGCCCACCCGGTGGTCGCCCGAAGCCAGGATCAGATCGATGTTGCTGGGCAGGCGATCGCCCATCGCCTTGTACATCAGGTACTGGCCCCAGCCATCGGGCGCCGCATCACGGATTCCGCCAAAGACGTCGAATCCTTCTTCGGTCTGGAAGAGGCGCTGGGCCGCCGGATCATGGAGGGGCAGGGCCACCGGATCGACCGGAATGCGATCCGGGCGGGTGAGGTAGCGGCGTCCATAGGCGAAGCTAGCGAACCGGTTGCGCGGCTCGTCGGTCATGGTCAGCAGCCCTGCCGGAACCGGGCCACCGGGAAGATGGACGAAGACATAGGTACGGACCGTCGTCATGGCCGTCAGAAGTCCAGATCGTCGCCGCTGCTGGCATGGGTTGTCCTGGGCAGCCGAGCGAGGTCCTGGCTGATGCCTGCACGGTCGGTATCCGGCGCGAC
>CAMAVA010000110.1 GCA_945861515.1 Brevundimonas vancanneytii
GTTTCAGCTCCATCTTCACAGGGACCAGCACGCCAGCCGCCTATTCGGACAAGGACGTCATGAAGGTGGCGATCCTCATGACCGACGGCGAGTACAACACCAGTTATTGCAACGGGGTGATTGCAAAAAGCTCGACCTCGGGCAGCGGCAGCACCAGCGACCAGATCAATTGCGACGCGCCCAACGGCCATGCCTTTGATCAGGCGCGCGCCCTCTGCACCAAGATGAAGGAGGCCGGGGTCGTGGTCTATACTGTTGGTTTCCAGGTGGTCAGCGACCAGCGGGCCCAGGACCTTGTCAACCAGTGCGCCACGGATGCCGGCCATGTCTATCTGCCTGCCACAGGCACGGCCCTGAAGGATGCCTTCCGACGTATCGGCCAGGACCTGTCCAACCTTCGCATCTCCAGATAGGCCGGTTTACGCCAAATCCACTGTTTTGCGGCATGACGTCACTGTTGCACTTTGACGGGACGAACAGATGCTGTTTCCGAAACCTTTCAGACGTCTGTCCGCCAGGGCCGCCGCCCTGGTGCGCGACCGTCGCGGCGCGACCGCAATCTGGTTCGGGCTCGCCGCCCTGGCGATCACGGTCCTGGTGTTTGGCGGCATCGACGTGGCCCGGGCCAGCGCCGAAAAATCGCGGATCCAGAATGCCCTCGACGCTGCGGTCCTGCTGGCCGCAAGGGCGGGGACCCAGACGGACGCCCAGCTGGAGGTCATTGGCGACAATGCCTTTGCCGCACAGCTCCAGGGGTCCAAGGGCTTTGCCAGGACCACCAGTTCAACCTTCCGCAACGGCCCCAACGATTCTGTCGTCGGGGAGGCGACCGGCAAGCTGGACGCGGTCATTCTGAACCTGTTCACCGATGACGAACTGGTGGTCGGCGCAGAGACCAAGGTCAACCGCGGCCAGGGCACTTCCGTTGAACTGGTGTTGGTGCTGGACACCACCGGCTCGATGTCCGGCACAAAGCTGACGGATCTGAAGACTGCCGCCACCAATCTGGTCACCACCCTGACGGCTGACCCCAAGGCCAAGGTCAAGATCGCGGTCGCGCCCTTCGGACAGTATGTGAACACCGGCATCAGTCGTCGCAATCAACCCTGGATGAATGTCCCGGCCGACTGGACCGAGACCATCACGCCCAAATGCACGACCCAGACCACCAAGACCACCTGTCAGAAGCAAACCTATGCCTGCGTCAAGTACAATGACGGCGTGCCCTACAACTCCACCTGTTCCAAAAACGTCAACTGCGTAACGGTCACGCTGAAGCCGCCCATCACCACCTGTCCGGCGCCCTACAATGTGGAGCACAAGTACAGCGGCTGCACCGGCTCGCCCGCCTATCCCAAGAATGTCCAGGATAGTGACACGACCCGCCGCTATCCGGGCTTTCTCGATATGACCTGCGGGTCGGAAGTGACGCCGCTCACCAGCAACCCGGCCACGGTCAAGACGGCCATCAAGGCCCTGACCGCCAGCGGGGAAACCTACATTCCGTCCGGCCTGGCCTGGGGCTTCAACCTGGTCTCGAGCCCGATCCCCTTTACGGAAGCCGCCGCCTACAGCGCAAATGGCCAGAACACCAATCCCCGCAAGGCCATCGTCCTCATGACCGATGGTCAGAACACCAAACAGATGAACAAGTCCAACGGCAAGCATGACGTCACGCCGTCAGGGGTGGCCACCGAGGCCAACACCTATACGACCGAGCTTTGCAACAACATCAAGGCCGCCAAGATCGACGTCTATACGGTCGCCTTCCAGGTCACAGACGAGACCGTCAAGACGATCCTGAAGAACTGCGCGACCGGACCCTCTGCCTATTTCGACGCCACCGACGCGGCAGCGCTCAACGCCGCCTTCGGCGAGATTGCCCTGTCCCTTCGGTCTCTCTATATCGCCCAGTAGGCTTGGCTCGACCGCGGCGGCTAGCCCAGCTTGATCTCGGCCAGCCGCTGGGACAGGAAATCGGCGGCCGTGATCGGCTGGCTGTAGCGATCCGGCCGTTCCGGGCTGGCGCAACCGGGCAGGGTCTGGATCAGATGGTCAGGGGCGTAGTGCAGGAAGAACGGCGTCGAGTAGCGCGCGACATTGCGCCGTTCAGGCGGCGGGTTCACCACCCTGTGCGTGGTTGACGGCAGGACGTCATTGGTGGCGCGGGACAACATGTCGCCAATATTCACCACAAGGGAGCCGGCCGGCGGATTGATCGCCAGCCATTGACCATCCCGGTCCAGCACCTCCAGTCCTCCCTCCTCGGCGCCCAGAAGCAGGGTGATGACATTGATATCCTCATGGGCGCCGGCCCGGACATTGGGACCGTCAAAGCCGGCGGGCGGATAATGCAGCAGGCGCAGGACGCTGTTGCCATCCTTGACGGCGTCGGCAAAAGCGTGGCGGTCGAGACCCAGATCCGTGGCGATCGCCTGAAGAACCCGGCCGCCCATGGAATCCAGGGCATCAAACAGCCAGCCCACTTCCGGCTCGAACGCAGGAACTTCCGCCGGCCAGACATTGGCCGGCATATCGGCCTCGAACCGGTGCCCGGGCGGCAGAATGCGGCCCATGTGCCAGAATTCCTTGAGATCGAAATGCTCCGCGCCCTTGGCGGTTTCCACACCGAAGGGCGTGTAACCGCGCTGTCCCTTGCCGCCCGTGATGAAGTACTGGCGCTTGGTCGCCTCCGGCAGGGCAAAGAAGGTTTTGGCGGCATTGATAGCCCCGTCGATGCCCGCCTGGCCAAGGGCGTGGTCGGAAATCACGGCAAACCCGTAGCGTCGAAAACTTTCGCCCAGATCCCTGGCAAAACCGGCAAAATCAGTCTCGAACCGCGAAAACGAGACCGGATGGAAGGCGGTCAAGGGCATGGCAGTATCCTGGCGATCACTTCGGGGACCTTTCGTGAGGTCCCCACGGCGCTTGGTCGGTATCCCTGATATACGCCAGACCAGCAGAGACAAGCCCGGCCCGTGTGGCAACAGCCAGCCGGAACCAAATGGCCCCCTGTTGCGGGCTTCAATCTGATCAGACGGCGCCGGCAACAGGCAGAACGCTCAGGGGACGAATGACGATGGATCCGAAACAGGACCTTCTGGAAATCGAGGCCCAGCGACTGCTGGGGCGAGCCTATGCGGCATTGCAGCCAAGCGAGCAGACCGTGATCGCCCAGATCATCCAGCGGGGCGGCGTGGCTCGCGACCTTGCCCACGAGCAGGAACAGTCCCTGACCTTCGGCCAGAGGCTGGCGGACCGGGTCGCAGCGGTGGGCGGCTCCTGGGCCTTCATCATCGGGTTCGGGATCTGGCTGGCGGCCTGGATCCTGCTGAATGCGGCGGTTCTGACCGGGTTGGGCGTCAGGCCGTTCGACCCCTATCCGTTCATTTTCCTGAATCTGATGCTGTCGATGCTGGCGGCCATCCAGGCGCCGCTGATCATGATGAGCCAGAACCGACAGTCAGCCCAGGATCGCCTGGCGGCCCGGCATGACTATGAGGTCAACCTCAAGGCCGAACTTGAGATCATGGCGCTCCACGAAAAGCTCGACGCCCTGCGCGACCGGGATATCGCCGACATGATTGGCCGGCAGACGGAGCTGCTGCAGGAATTGAGAGGGCGCAACACCCCCGCCCCCTCCTGAAGGCCCTGCGATGATTTCTGAATTCCCCGACGCTACGTTACCGCGCTAGAGCCGTTCCCTTGGAGTACCGGCCGGACGCGATCCGCGCCGGGCAAGGAGTTCACATGTCCGACACGACGTCGCTGTTCCACCCCCTGACTTTCGCTCATGGCCCGTCCATGAAGAACCGTCTGATGCTGGCCCCCCTGACAAATCTTCAGAGCCATGTCGATGGAACCCTTTCGGATGACGAGTATCATTGGCTGACCCTGCGGGCGAAGGGCGGCTTTGGCCTGACCATGACCTGCGCCGCCCACGTGCAGCAGGTCGGCCAGGGTTTTCCCGGCCAGCTGGGGATCTGGTCGGACGACCATCTTCCGGGCCTGACCCGGCTCGCGGCCGGGATCAAGGAACAGGACAGTCTGGCCGTGGTCCAGCTGCACCATGCTGGGATGCGCTCTCCGAAGGACCTGATCGGCCAGGCGCCGGTCTGTCCTTCAGACAATGAGGAGTTCGGGGCCGTCGCCCTCAGCACCGAGGCGGTCGAGACCCTCAGGGATGACTTCATTGCTGGTGCGGTCCGGGCCAGGGCTGCCGGGTTCGACGGGGTCGAGATCCACGGCGCCCATGGCTATGTCCTGTGCCAGTTCCTCAGCGGCGAGATCAACCAGCGGACCGACGGCTGGGGCGGCAGCCTTGAAAACAGGACCAGACTGATTGACGAGATTCTCGTCGGGGTGCGCCAGGCCTGCGGCCAGGACTTCAGCATCGGCCTGCGGCTTTCGCCGGAACGGTTCGGACTGAAGGTCGCCGAGATCCGGGACTACGCCGCCCGGGTCATGGCCAGCGGCCTGATCGACTATCTGGACATGAGCCTGTGGGACATCGGCAAGACGCCGGAGGATCCGGCCTTTGCCGGCCAGTCCTTGCTGTCGATCTTCACCGCCCTTCCCCGTCATGGGGTCCGGCTGGGAGTCGCCGGCAAGATCATGACGCCGGCCACGGCGACCCAGGCCCTGGCGGACGGCGTGGATTTCGTGCTGCTGGGACGGGCCGCCATCCTGCATCACGACTGGCCGGCCCTGACCCGGGCCAACCCGGACTTCATGCCCGCTCCCCTGCCCGTCACCCGCGCCCATCTGCAGGCCGAAGGGCTGGGCCCGGCCTTCCTCGACTATATGGCCACCTGGAAGGGCTTTGTCGCTGCCGAGACTTGATGGGGTCTACCCGCGAATTGCAGCTTGAACCCCGGTCGAGTGCATCCTAATTCGAAACTAACAATCATCGCTCCTTCTGCTGCGAAAGTTCCCATGACCAGTTTTTCCGACCTGCTGGCCCAGCTCGACGCCGCTCCGGATGGCTCCGGCCTGGAGGTCAGCGAGGACTGGACCCAGGGCCGGACCCTGTTTGGCGGCCTGACGGCTGCCTTCTGCGTGGCCAGGGGCGAGCATATCGCGGCTGAAGGACATGATGGCGCCTTGCCTCCCCTGCGCTCGGGCCAGTTCGCCTTTGTCGGTCCCGCTTCTGGTCCGCTCAGGCTGAGCGGGGAAGTTTTGCGGCGCGGCAAGTCGACGGTGTTTGTCCAGGTCGACCTGGTGGGCGAGGCAGGCCTGGCGACCCGAGCTCTTCTCACCTTCGGCGCCGCCCGTCAGAGCAGCATGGACGACGAGGATCTGCCCGCGCCGTCCGCGCCCGGTCCGGAGGACTCGCCCCTGCTGCACGGGTCGAGCGGTGGTCCCTCCTTTGTTCGGCACTTCGATATCCGCTCAGCCGACGGCATCCCCCTCAGACCCACCGACCCGGACGCGCCGAGACCGGCCCTGCGACCGGACCTGCTGCTCTGGGCGCGACACCGCGACGGGGCTGCAGGCTTTGGACCGGCCGCCCTGATGGCCCTGGCGGACATTCCGCCGCCGGCCGCCATGCGCCTTATGACCCGGCCAGGACCCATCAGCACCATGACCTGGATGGTCGATCTGATGGCGCCGCCGCCCCTGGCCGAGGATGCTGGCTGGCGCCTGCTGCGCAGCACGGCGCAGATCACCCGGTCAGGTTACTCCAGCCAGTCCATGAGCCTGTGGGATCATGCCGGTCGGCCCCTTGTGATCGGCCGACAGAATGTTGCGGTCTTCAGCTAGAGCGATGGTTGGCGTCATGGCCTTCGGGTCGCGAAATTCGCCTTCCTGATACAGTGTCCGACCCAGCCAGGGATGGACGAAAGCCAGGCTGAACAGAAAGCGGCCATGGCCCAGGTCCCGATGGACGACGGTCGCCACACCGGGCGTCAGCAGGTGCGGGATGGGAATCCGCATCGATCTGAGGGTGAGAAAATAGTGGCGGCTCTGAAACCGTAGTCCCTGTTCGATCGGGGTGACCGTCAGGGCCATCCCGAGGCCGCCCCGGACAACCTCCAGCAGGCCGTCCCTGGCATCGATGATCTTTCGGGAACTGACCCTGACCGGCGCACGACCCGGGAAGTGATAGAGGCGATCCCAGACCAGAGCGGAACCCTCCCGGTGCACCGTGACATCGACAGCAACCCCGTCGCCGGTCCAGGGCGCCAGGGGCGTGCCCAGCAAGCGGCAGGCCTGGGCGATCATCCAGCCGATTGTGCTGGCCTGAACCGTCATGGCTCCGGGGTAGCAGATGGCGCTCCCCTCAGCCGGGCAGGCGAACCGGCCTTGAACAGCCGCCGGCAGGCCGTTCCAGACCGTGGGTCCGAGCAGAGCCTGGAAGTCGGGCGCCCGGACGCCGGGAGTCCGCACAGGAGACCTGCCTTTGGAAGGCCTGGACCTTGGCCGCGCTTCAAACAGGCGGAAAGGCGCGAGGGGTATCTGCATCCAAGCCTCCTATCGTCCGAGAAGACCGACGATCCGGGCGCCAAGCCCCATAAGCCGAAGCAGGGCCGGGCGCGGAACCTGGCGCATCTGGCCGTACCAGCCATCCATCCGGATCAGAAAATCACGCATGGCCGCCAGCCGCTCGACAGCCTGGGGCGGCGTGGCGCCATCGGACCTGGCGGCCGCGACACAGTCGGACAGGGCGCTCATCATCGGATCGATCTCGCGCTTCTTTCGCCCGTCGACGATGCGTTCCAGCATGTCCCAGGGATCCAGCCTCGCCTCAAAATGGTCGCGGCGGTCGCCTGGGCGATGGACCAGCCGGATCAGGTCCCAGGTCAGAAGTTCCTTCAGACTGCCCGAAACATTGGACCTTGCGATGGACAGCAGGCCGGCGATGTCTTCGGCAGGCAGTGGCGCGTCGGCCAGATAGAGAAGCGCATGGATCTGGGCGACGGAGCGGTTGACGCCCCAGCGCGCGCCCATCTCGCCCCAGTGAAGGACGTACTGGCGCATGGGATCAGTCAGGATCACGATTTCACCTATTTCTGTCATAACAGAAATAGGTGAAATCGATAGGGACCGCAATCCCCCCGGATGAAGAGAGACAAAAAAGGGGGAGCCCGGCAAAACCGAGCTCCCCGAGAGTCAGCCTGGGCCCTGCGGCCCAGGCTGATGGACCTGGACCGGCTAGTTGGCGCCGGCCGCGACAGCAGAGCTGTCGCCCAGGCGGAAGGTCACGGTGCGGCCCACCAGTTCGGCCGGCGGGCGGGCGATGCTGGCCTTGCGGGCGGCCGCCTTGACCGCATCGTCAAAATCTCGCGAGCCGCTGGACTGGGCGATGATCAGGGCGCCGGCTCCGTCTGGCGCCACCTTGACCCGAAGCTGGACGACCTTGCCGTCATCCGACAGGCCGGCAGCGCCGACCTGCGACTGCAGGCTGGCGCTGGTCCTGGAAACCCAGGCGTCCGAGGCCGGGCTGGCCTGGACGACGGAAACAGAGGCGGCGACGACGAGGAGGGCGCCGGCGAAGGGAAGAATGCGGTTCATGGAAGGTCTTTCCTGGTTGTCTCGGGGGGAGAAAAGACCGCCGCCGAAACGCCGGTCTTCATGAGACAGAGGCGACAGGTTCGTTGAACGGATGCGGCCTGGGGGATGAAATCTTGGTAACGCACGGGCCAGGGGAACAACTGCCGTCACCGCCGCCCTCTCGCTGCATTGCAGCAAAGCCTTGGCTTACCCCCATGGGCCTGTGCTAGAACCACCGTCCAATTGTGACGATCGCAGCCGGAGGCCCCGGCGCTCTCGGTGAAGGCTTGCAAGACATGACGCAAATCCGGTCGGTCGGCGTGATTGGCGCAGGTCAGATGGGCTCGGGCATCGCCCATGTCTGCGCCCTGGCCGGCTATGATGTCCTGCTCCACGACCTGTCGGAGGAAAAGATCGCGGCCGGCCTGGAGCGGATCGAGTTCAACCTGACCCGGCAGGCAGGCCGGGGCCTGATCACCGCCGACGAAGTCACAGCCGCCCTGTCGCGGATCAAGGCGGCCGACGGCGTCGAGGCGGTGGCGGTCACGGACCTGGCCATCGAGGCGGCGACCGAGGACGAGGACGTCAAGAAGGCCATCTTCCGCAGCCTGGCGCCACATCTGGGCGACCAGACCCTGCTGGCCTCCAACACATCGTCCATCTCCATCACCCGCCTGGCCTCGACAACAGACCGGCCGGAGCGGTTCATCGGGCTGCACTTCATGAACCCGGTGCCGTTGATGAAGCTGGTCGAGGTGATCCGGGGCATCGCCACCGATGTCGATACCTACGAGACGGCGGTCACCTTTGCCCGCAGCCTGGGCAAGACCACCACCAATGCCGAGGACTTCCCGGCCTTCATCGTCAATCGCGTCCTGGTGCCGATGATCAACGAAGCCATCTACACCCTGTACGAAGGGGTCGGGACCGTCGAGTCCATCGACACCGCCATGAAGCTGGGCGCCAATCACCCCATGGGGCCGCTTGAGCTGGGCGACTTCATCGGTCTGGACACCGTGCTCAGCATCATGAACGTGCTGCATGAGGGCCTGGCTGACAGCAAATACCGCCCCTGCCCGCTGCTGGTGAAATATGTCGAGGCCGGCTGGCTGGGCCGCAAGGCCGGACGCGGCTTCTATGACTACCGCGGGGAGACCCCGGTTCCGACCCGGTAGGGGTTACCAGAGCACTTCGGCGCCAAAACTGGCGATTTGCCGGTCAATGCTGACAAGGGGCAGACCTTCGATCAGGCTTTGGGCGGCCAGGATCCGATCCCAAGGGTCGCGGTGATGAAATGGCAACTGCCCCGCCATCGCTGCATGGTCAGCCGTGACCGCCATCCAGCGAAAGTCCAGAGCCCGGGTCGCCGACATCATGTTCGCCGCGATCCTGGCCAGCTCAGGATCACGATCCCGCTTCAGCCCTATTTCATAGGCAGAGAGGGCGCTTATTGAGATTTCATTTTCGCTATCACTGACCATAGAGCTGGCTCGCTCCGACAGAAGGTGAGGAGCCGCAAGGGTCCAAATCAAGGTGTGGGTGTCGAGCAGCAGCCTCAAGGCCGGTCCAGCCGATACAGAGACTCTTCGTCATGGGATTCCGCCCATTGCTCCATCTCGGAATCAGGACGTAGGAACAGGTCGGGATCCGTTAAGGGCCCAAGGTGGGACAAAATCCCCAACTTGCGTTTGCCCGTCGGTTTGACGGGCTCGGTCGACAGGGCCTTGATCGTGGCGACGGCCTTGCCGTTCCGGGACAGCACCACCTCTTCTCCCGCCTCGGCGCGGGCGACGAGTTCGGAAAGCCTCCCCTTGGCTTTGGCGATGTTCACCTGCACGGTCATGTTGAAACGATACCACAGGCGAGAACCTGGACCAACAGGGTGGGGCCCCAGCCTATCCCCAGCCCATGGCCTTGGCGGCGTTGAACACCAGGAACGACGCGCCATAGGCCAGGGCCAGCATGTAGGCGAACATGACTGTCGGCCAGGTCCAGCTGTTGGTCTCGCGCTTGACCACCCCGAGCGTCGCGACGCATTGCGGGGCGAAGATGTACCAGGCCAGAAAGCTGAGGCCGCTGGCCAGGGACCATTGCTGGGCCAGGATGCCCGACAGGGCCCCGCCATTCTCGCCAACGGCATAGACCGTTCCGAGGGCCGCGACCGCCACTTCGCGCGCCGCCATGCCCGGCACCAGGGCCACCGACATCTGCCAGTTGAAGCCGATGGGCCGCAGCAAGGGCTCGATGGCATGGCCGATCATGCCGGCAAAGCTGTAGTCAATGGCCGGCCCTGTTGCGCCATCCGGTGGATAGGGGAAGGTCGACAGCGCCCAGACCAGCACCATGAGCGGCAGGATGATCCGGCCGGCGCGGCTGAGGAAGATGGCGGCCCTTTGCCAGAGTTGCCGCGCCACGGCGGCCGGATCGGGCTGCTTGTAGGCCGGCAGTTCCATCATGAACGGCTCGCTCTGGGTCCGCCAGAAGACACGCTGGATCACGAAGGACACCGCCAGGGTCGAGAGGATGCCGGCCGCATAGAGTCCGAACATCACCAGGCCTTGAAGGCTGACAAAGCCCCAGACCGTCTGGTTGGGGATCAGGGCGCCGATGATCAGGGTATAGACCGGAATCCGCGCCGAGCAGGTCATCAGGGGGGCGACCAGGATGGTGGTCAGCCGGTCCCGTCGCTGATCGATCACCCTTGTGGCCATGATGCCTGGAATGGCGCAGGCCAGGCTGGACAGAAGGGGAATGAACGCCCGGCCGTGCAGGCCGGCGCCGCCCATGATCCTGTCCATCAGGAAGGCGGCCCGGGCCATGTAGCCGCTGTCTTCCAGCAGGATGATGAAGAAGAAGAGGATCAGGATCTGCGGCAGGAAGATCAGGACGCTGCCGACACCGGCAATCAGGCCGTCATTGATCAGGCCTCGCAGCAAACCCTCTGGAACCACTGTGGCGACCAGACCGGCCAGTCCCGCGAACCCGAGTTCAATCCCGTCCATCAGGGGGCCGGCCCAGGTGAAGACCGCCTGGAACATGACAAACAGAAGAGCCAGCAGGGCCACCAGACCGCCCACCGGATGCAGCAGCAAACCGTCGATACGGCCTGTCAGCGTGTCAGGCCGCTCGGCCGGTCGGACATAGGTGCGCAGCAGGCGCTGGGCCTCGCCATGGGCAGAGCGGATCTGGGCCGCCGTTGGCGCATGCCAGGTGTTCTGGCCTTCGACGCGGTTGAGCGACAGGGCGTCTGCAGCGGCAATCAGGTCCTCGATCCCGCGCTTGCGCGTCGCGACGGTCGGCACGATGGGCGCGCCGAGGGCTTGGGACAGACCCTCGACGTCGATCCTCAGACCCTGACGCTGGGCGATATCGAACATGTTCAGGGCCAGGACAAAGGGCCGGCCGACCTGCTTGAGTTCAAGGACCAGCCGCAGGACCAGCCGCAGGTTGGTGGCGTCCGCCACCGCGATCAGGACATCCGGCTCCTGTTCGCCCTGCAGGGTTCC
>CAMAVA010000111.1 GCA_945861515.1 Brevundimonas vancanneytii
TGATCAAGGCTGGCCGGCTGGCTGGCCTCTCCGCCATAGGCGGCGATGAACTCGCCGGACAGACCGACAGACCCAACGGTGATGGTCGGCTTGCCGGTCAGCTTGCCGGCCCAGCCGGCAAAGTTGAGGTCGCTGCCTTCGAATTCCGGCTCCCAGAACCGGCGCTGGCTGCAATGGAAGACGTCGGCGCCCGCATCGGCCAGGGGGGCCAGCCAGGCCTCCAGCTCGGTCGGGGTCGGGGCCATCTTGACGGTGAAGTCCTGCTGCTTCCATTGCGACAGGCGGATGATCACCGGGTAGTCCTCGCCGACCTCGCGGCGAACGGCCTTCAGGATTTCAGCGGCAAACCGGCTGCGCTCGGGCAGGGTCGCGCCGCCCCAGCGGTCGGTGCGCAGATTGACGCCGCCCCAGAAGAACTGGTCGATCAGATAGCCGTGGGCGCCGTGCAGCTCGACCGAATCGAAGCCCAGGGCCTTTGCGGCGCCGGCCGCCTTGGCGAAGGCGTCCACGGCGTCCGCCACATCGGAATCGCTCATCGGCTCGCCGAACTGGTGGCCCGGGCTGGAATAGCCGGAGGGGCTGTCATAGGGGCCGGCCGGCGCCCAGTCCTTGCTGCGGGTCCGCACGGCGCCGACATGCCACAGCTGCGGCGCCATGGCGCCGCCGGCCGCATGAACCTCGTCGATGACGGTCTTCCAGGCGGCCAGCTCGGCCTCTCCGTGGAAACGGGGCACATTGGGATCATTCAGCGAGGCGGGGCGCGCAACGCCCACACCCTCGGAAATGATCAGCCCGACGTGGTTTTCCGCGCGACGCCGGTAATAGGCGGCGACCTCGGCCGTGGGGACTCCGCCCGGCGAGAAGCTGCGGGTCATGGGCGCCATGGCAATGCGGTTCTTCAGGTGCATTGACTTGATCTGCAGCGGGCGGAACAGGGCGTCGAGGCTCACGGGCGGGCTCCGGAATGGGTCTGAATCTGGCGATCTAAACGGCTGTTTGATGTTCGGCGCCAGCCAGAAAATCTGCGCACCGCCTTATGCCGGTCTCCGTTTACAGATTATCCTGCCGCTTCTGTGATAAGGCCTTCATCCGTGATCCACCCCTTTGAGGCCGTCCTGATTTCATTGGACGGAATTTGCCGTGCCGGCTCTGGCTGTTAACCCGTCGCTTGCCGATCTGCTCAGGGGCCATCTTGCGGCCGGGAGTCCGATCGACGCCCTGTTCGAGCAATGGGCCTCGCTCGAATCCCAGATCGCCCATGACCCGACCTCCTTCGCCCAGGCCCTGGAGGCCGCTGCGAGCATGGACCCGGCAACCGCCTTTGCCGCCATGGCCCCGGCGGGTTGCCTGGCCAGCGCCGTGATGGCGCCCTCCGGCGACCTGGCCCAGGCTGACGACCTGTTCCTCGAATGGTTCGGCCATCCCCAGGATTCCCTGGCCCTGCGCCGCCTGATCCGGCTGGCCCAGAAACAGGGCCAGGTCTCCGGTCTTGTCGAAACCGCCGATGGCCGTGTCATTGCCGCCTGCGCCGCCACCGAGACCCATGCCCTGCGCTGGCCCCTGTCGGCCGACAGTCGCGCCCAGATGCAGCTGCCCGGACGCCGGGTGGCGCTGCTCGGCTTTTCGCCGTCCCGGGTCAGCGACCTGGCCGCGCGGGCCGCCGAGGCCTTTGGCCTGACCCCCCTGGAGGCGCGTCTCGCCGAGGCCCTGCTCGACGCCAGCAATCTGGCTGAGGCCGCCGAGCGGATTGGCGTGGGCCGGGAAACGGCCCGGGAAGCCCTCAAGAAGGCCATGCGCAAGACCGGCGCCCACCGCTCGCCCGATCTGGTCAGGCGCATGATGGATCTGATGAGCGGCATGTACGCCCCCATCGGCGATGTCGAGACGGTGTTGCGGGATCTGTTTGGCGCAACCCCGGCGGAATCCCGGGTCGCCGCCCAGTTCGCCGAGGGCCTGACCGCCCGCGAGGTGGCTGCGACCCTCGGCGTCAAGAAAGCCACCGTCCGGGGCCAGCTCAAGGCCGTCTTCGCCAAGACGGGCGTCAACAAGGCCAAGGACCTGGTCCGGCTGGCGGTCGAGGCCAGTTCCCTCACGGCCCTGACCCGGGCCTCCGAAACCGTCATCGAACCGATCGATCCAGAGGGCCGGTTGCGGGTCTTCAACGCGCCCTGCGGCCAACGCCGGATCGCCGCCCTCGACTATGGCCCCAGGGGCGGTCGGCCTGTGGCGGTATTCCACGGATTTTCCGTTGGCCGGGTCCTGCCGCAGCCCTTCGTCAAGAGTCTCCATCGTGCCGGCCTTCGACCGATCGTGGTCCAGCGCCCCGGCTATGGCCTGACAGACCCGGCGGGCGGCGATGTTCTGACTGTCGGGGCCAACGACCTGGCAACCGTCCTGGACGCCCTGAAACTGCGCAAGGTCGACCTGCTGATCCGTGACGGGGCCACGGCGCCGGGACTGACCTTTGCCGCCCGTTATCCTGACCGGGTCGGCCAGGGCGTCGTGCTCAATCCCAGACCGCCGGCGGATTCCGAGCGCAGCTACGCCTCCCCGATCGGGGCCGCGGCCCGGGTGATGCTGAAACATCCCGAGATGATTGCCGCCCTGGCCGAGATGATGCGCCGCCAGACCCGCAGCGATCTGCTGGCCCGCACCCTGCGGCGCAGCCTGTCGGACGCCCCGGCGGACCGCGCGGCGGTCGAGGACCCCGTGATCCTGGCCCGGCTGGTTCGGGACGCCCAGGGCATTTCATCCCGCTCAAGTCGCGGCTTTGCTGATGAAATGGCGGCCTATGTCCTGGGCTGGCGTCTTCCCAGTCACATCGGCGGGGCGCGCTGGACTCTTGCCTATGGCCAGGGCCTGCAATGGCCTGCCGCCGATCTCTCCCTCTGGGCCAGGATGCTGCCGGCCGCCCGCACCGTCACGGTGCCCCAGGCCGGGTTTCTGGCCTACTACACCCACCCGGACGCCATCGTCGCCCTGCTCGACAGCGACTGAACCCCTCTTCCGTCAGGACAGGGAACCCGGCCGCGCAACGGGGTGCGAGCTGGACAGGCCGCCATCCACCACCATGGCCTGACCATTGACATAGGAGGCGTCGTCCGAGGCCAGGAACAGGGCCATCTGGGCGATCTCGACAGGCTGGCCGGCGCGGCGCAGGGGGTTCAGCTGACCGATCTTGCCTTGCGATCCCTTGGCCCGGGCCCCATCAAAGATCGGCTTGGTCATGCCGGTTTCGATCAGGCCCGGGCAGATCGCGTTGACGCGGATTCCGGTGCCGCCCAGCTGCTGGGCGGTGGTCTGGACCATGCTGATGACCCCGGCCTTGGAGGCGCTGTAGGGCGTGCCGCCGGCGCCCGACCGCAGGGCCGCCACCGAGGCAGTGCAGATGATCGAGCCCCTGCCCTTGGGCGCCATGACCCGGGCGGCATGTTTGATCATCATGGCCGGTCCCACGACATTGATCCGCAGCAGGCCCATGAAGCTCTCCTCGGTCAGTTCCGGCAGGCTGATCCAGCCCCCCGACACCCCGGCATTGGCGAAGGCCACATCCAGCCCGCCATAGGTTTCCACCGCCCTGTCGACCAGGGCGCTGACCTCGGATTCGGAGCCGGCGTCCCCCAGGACGGCCATGGCGGTCCCGCCCGCCGCGACGATATCTGCCACGGTCTGCTCGACCTCAGGCGCACGATCGAACGCCACGACCCTGGCGCCTTCAGCGGCAAAAAGAAGGGCGCTGGCCCGGCCAATACCGCTGGCGGCTCCGGTGACGATGGCGACCTTGCCCGACAGACGACCCATGATGCTCTCCCTTGTTTTGCCGCTGAGACTAGGAGGACGTGAGCTTCAGTTCAAACGTTTGTACGAAGGTCCTCCCCCAGGCGCAAAGGGCCGATAGGGGGAAGCGGGCAGGCGCCGACAGACGACTGACGTTGGGGGTCCTGCACCGACATCCGAAGCTGCTTCAAGATGGATGAAAGTTCAACCGGGGCTTCACGGGTGAATCCCCGGCGCGGGCGGACCAACCTTCCCCGATCGCCCCTGGGGGAGAAGCAAGTCCGTCGTCATCCTCACGACGCCCCCACCGCAAGGTCGATGCCATCCAGCAATGCGCCACTCCGCACCAGATCGGCCGCCGCCGCAATGTCCGGCGCGAAATACCGGTCGTCCTCCAAAGCGGGGACCCTTCTACGCAGCAGGGCCCGGACGCCTTCCAGCGTCTCGCCACACCGGAGCGGCCGATGGAAATCACAGCCCTGGGCCGCCGCCAGCAGTTCGATCCCGACCACCTGGGCGGCGTTCTCGGCCATGGCCAGCAGCCGCCGCGCGCCATGGGCCGCCATGGAGACGTGGTCTTCCTGGTTGGCGCTGGTCGGAATGGAATCGACACTGGCCGGATAGGCCCGCTGCTTGTTCTCCGAGACCAGCGCCGCCGCCGTCACCTGGGGGATCATGAAACCGCTGTTCAGGCCCGGCCGAGGAGTCAGGAAGGCCGGCAGGCCGCTCTGGGCCGGATCCACAAGCATGGCCGTGCGGCGTTCCGAGATCGACCCGATCTCGCAGATGGCCATGGCCAGCATGTCGGCTGCAAAGGCGACCGGCTCGGCGTGGAAGTTGCCGCCGGACAGGGCCTCGCCGCTGTCGACCAAGATCAGCGGATTGTCCGTGACCCCCACCGCCTCGCTGGCCAGCGTCCCGGCCGCCTGGCGCATCAGATCCAGCACGGCCCCCATCACCTGGGGCTGGCACCTCAGGCAATAGGGATCCTGGACCTTGCCACAGTCGGCGTGACTGGCCCCGATCTCGCTGGCCGCAAGCAGCCGGCGATAGACGGCGGCAACCTCGGACTGGCCCCTGTGTCCCCGCAGGGCGTGGATCCTCGGGTCGAAAGGGATGGTCGAGCCCCGGGCCGCCTCGACCGACAGGGCCCCGGTTACCAGGGCAGCCTGAAACACCCGCTCGATCCGGAACAGCCCGGCCAGAGCGCAGGCGGTCGAGAACTGGGTGCCATTGAGCAGGGCCAGCCCCTCCTTGGGACCAAGCTGCAGCGGCGCAAGGCCGACAGCGACCAGGGCCTGCGCCGCCGGCATGCGGCGCCCCTTCAGCATCGCTTCGCCGACTCCGATCATGGTCGCCGCCATATGGGCCAGGGGCGCCAGGTCGCCCGAGGCGCCGACGCTGCCCTGCTCCGGGATCAACGGCAGAAGATCGGCGGCCAGCATGGCCTCCAGCATCCGCACGGTCTGCGGGCGGACCCCGGAGGCGCCCCGCCCGAGACTGACCGCCTTCAGCGCCATCATCAGCCGCACCACCCCGGCCTCGAGGGGCGCGCCGACTCCGGCCGCATGGGACAGGACGATATTGGTCTGGAGCTGGCCCAGATCGGCGGTCTCGATCCGGATGATGGCCAGCTTTCCAAAGCCGGTATTGACCCCATAGACCGCCTCCCCCGCCAGGACGATGCGATCGACCAGGTCGGCGCTGGCGGCAATGTCCGCCCAGGCCGTGTCCGCAAGACGGGGAACCGCCCCTTCCAGCACCTGGCGCCACTGGATGAGGGACACCTCCCCCGGCTTGAGGATCACGTCCGTCATGAATCCAGCCCCTCAAAGCCCGCAGGGACCGGGGATCCCGTCCCGTCCAGCAGATCAGCCCCGAAGAGTTTGGCGGAGCCACCTCATGATCTTCATGGGGAGTGGCCCGCGCCGCGGGCGTGTCGGAGCACGCAAGCCCGTCCCGGCCGCTTCCAGTTCCCTACAATATGTCTAGACATATTATACTGACAAGATGATCCTCTGGCCATGCGTCACGGCCTGTTTCTCGATCAAGTGCTACTGCCGCAGGGATGGGCCGGCCAGGTTCACATCACGGCTGATGACGGCCCTATCCTGGCCATCGACCCGTCCGCGACCGGCGAGCACGGCGTGACCCGCGGATTTTCGGTCTGCCCCACCCGCACGGCCCTCCTTTCGCGCGGGCGGCCGGCCCGGGCCAGCGAGGCGGACCGGCCCAGGACAGTTCCCGGACCTCGCGACAGGTCATGTACCGGTTCCTGGCGCGGCTGATGGCAGACCGGCAGGCCACGTCCCGCATTGCGCCCCTGCACGAGACTATCCGCCGCGCCCTCGAACAGGAAATCCTGTCCGGAGACCGTCCGCCCGGCGCCCGCCTGCCCTCGGAAACAGAGCTGGCGGCGCAGTGGGGCTGCGCCCGGATGACGGCAGGGCGCGCCCTGAACGCCCTGGCCCAGGCCGGCATGGTGGAGCGCCGCCGCCGGGCCGGCACCGTGGTGGCGCGCCGCCGGATCCAGGAAACCGTCCTGGAAATCCATGACATCGCTGCAGAAATCCGCACCCAGGGCCGGGTCTATGGGTTCAGAAGGCTGGAGTGGCGCGAAAAGTCGGCCGACGCGGAAAGCGCCGGGCGGCTGGCAGTCGAGGAAGGCGCCCCGCTGCTGGCCGTCCTCGGGGTTCACCTGGCCGATGGGGTTCCGCATGCCCTGGAGGACCGCCTGATCAATCTGTCGGTCGCCCCAGGCGCCGCAGTCCAGTCCTTCGAGACTGCTCCGCCCGGCGGATGGCTGCTTGATCACGTCCCCTGGACCGAGGCTGAACACGAAATCTATGCAGAGGCCGCTGACACTGTCTCGGCCAGGCATCTGGCGGTCAAAAGGCCCTCTCCCTGTCTCGTCATGGAGCGGCGCACCTGGCTCGCCGGAGTCTGCGTCACCCACGCCCGACTGGTGTTTCCCGCCGGTCAACGTCGCTTCACCGCCCGACTGAAGCACCCGCCTCGCGCCTGACGGCGAACAGTGGGCTGGCGCCGTCACAATCTGAGTCTATCCTGCCTCCGCAAGAACCGAGGGAAACGCCGATGAAACGCCTTTTGCTGAGTGGCCTGTCCGTGGCCGCGATCCTGATGTCCGGATGCCAGAACCCCAGCGGCACGGACCCTTCCGAAGGCTATGGCGCTGATCCCAAGCTGCCCGCCGCCAAGTCGTCCCTCCTGCCGACCGTCAATGCCCGGCCTGCCGTGAAATGGCCGGCGGGCGCTGCCCCCGTCGCCGCCGAGGGGCTGAAAGTCGGCCGGTTTGCCGAGGGCCTGTCCCATCCCCGCTGGCTCTATCGCCTGCCCAATGGCGACGTCCTGGTCGCCGAGACCAACAGCCCGCCCCGGGACGCCAAAGGAATCGAGGCCTGGGTCGCCAAGAACATGATGAAGAAGGCCGGCGCCGGGGTGCCCAGCGCCAACCGCATCACCCTGCTGCGCGACGCCAACGGCGACGGCGTCGCCGAGACCCGGTCAGTCTTCCTGTCGGGCCTCAATTCGCCTTCAGGCATGGTGCTGGTCGGGGACGCCTTCTATGTCGCCAATACTGACAGCGTCATGCGGTTCACCTACAGCCCCGGCGCCCTGAAGATCGAAGGCGCGGGCCAGAAAATCGCCGACCTGCCGGCCGGAGCGCCCAACAACCACTGGGCCCGCAACATCGTCGCCAGTCCGGACGGAACCCGCCTCTATGTGGCCGTCGGCTCCAACAGCAACATCGCCGAGCATGGTCTGGAGGTCGAAAAGGACCGCGCCGCGATCCTGGAGTTCGCGCTGGATGGCTCGGGCCGCCGCATCTTCGCGTCGGGCCTGCGCAACGCCAACGGCATCGACTTCGAACCGGTCTCGGGCGCCATGTGGACCGTGGTCAATGAGCGGGATATGATCGGCCATGACACCCCGCCCGACTACATGACCTCGGTCAGGGACGGCGGCTTCTATGGCTGGCCCTGGAGCTACTGGGGCCAGACCGTCGATGCCCGGGTCAAGCCGGCCAACCCCGACATGGTCGCCAAGGCCATCCGCCCCGACTATGGCCTGGGCGCCCACACCGCCTCCCTGGGCCTCCATTTCTATCGCGGGGCCCTCCTTGCCGAGTCCTGGCGCGGCGGCGTCTTTATCACCCAGCACGGCTCCTGGAACCGCGATCCGCCCAGCGGCTACAAGGTCGTCTATGTGCCCTTCGCGGGCGGCAAGCCCTCTGGTCCGGCTGTCGATGTCCTGACCGGGTTTCTCAATGACAAGGTCGAGGCCCAGGGCCGGCCGGTGGGTGTGATCGAGGACGCCGCCGGCGCCCTGCTGGTGGCCGACGATGTCGGCGACATCATCTGGCGGGTCAGCCCGAAATAGGGCTGCAAACGAAAACACCCTCCCCGACGGGGAGGGTGTGATCTTGTTCTATCGGAAAGTCCGGGGCAGAGCGCCCCGGACCCAAGTCCTAAAGACGCTCGATGATCGTCACATTGGCCAGGCCGCCGCCTTCGCACATGGTCTGCAGACCATAGCGGCCGCCGGACGAACGCAGGCCGTGGACCAGGGTGGCCATCAGCTTGGCGCCCGAACCGCCCAGGGGGTGGCCCAGGGAAATGGCGCCGCCATTGACGTTCAGACGGTCCGGATCGGCGCCCGTGGCCTGCAGCCAGGCGGCCGGGACGGAGGCGAAGGCTTCGTTGACTTCGAACAGGTCGATGTCGTCGATCTTCATGCCGGTCTTTTCCAGGGCCCGCAGGGTGGCCGGGATCGGGGCTTCCAGCATGACCACCGGGTCATGGCCGATGACGGTCATGTGGTGGATGCGGGCGATCGGATCGACGCCCAGGCGCTTGAGGCCCGCTTCGTTGACGATGATCACGCCCGAGGCGCCGTCGCAGATCTGGCTGGAGGTGGCGGCGGTCAGGGCGCCGCCCTCGGCCAGCAGCTTGACGCCCTTCATGGCTTCCAGGCTGGCTTCGAACCGGATGCCCTCGTCGACGGTATGGTCTTCCTCGACGCCTTCAGCCGTCTTGATCTTCACCGGGACGATTTCGTCCTTGAACTTGCCGGCCTGGGTGGCGGCAATGGCCTTGCGGTGGCTGTTATAGCCGTATTCGTCCAGCAGGTCCTTGGACAGGCCGTACTTCTTGGCGATCATCTCGGCGCCAGCGAACTGGCTGAACTGGATGTCCGGATACCGGGCCTGGATGTTGGGGCTCATATAGGTGCCCAGGCCCGCCTTCATCGGCAGGATGGCCGGGGTGCCCATGGGAACCCGGGTCATGCTCTCGACGCCGGCGGCGATGACCATGTCCATGGCGCCGCTCATCACCGCCTGGGCGGCGAAGTGGATGGCCTGCTGCGAGGAGCCGCACTGGCGGTCAACGCTGGTGCCCGGCACGCTTTCCGGCAGGGACGAGGCCATGATGGCGTTGCGGGCGATGTTGATGCCCTGTTCGCCGATCTGGCTGACGCAGCCCATGATGACGTCTTCCACCAGGGCCGGGTCGGAGCCGACCTTGGCGACCAGCGAGTCCAGAACAGCGGCGGACAGATCGGCCGGATGCCAACCGGCCAGACGCCCGCCCTTGCGGCCGCCGGCGGTCCGCTGTGCGGCCACGATATAGGCTTCACCCATGATGTTTCTCCCGACAGGTTGTCGTTTACGTTCGCGGCAATGTAACGGAGCCGCGCCGCCAAGGTAAGTATGACCTTGCGTCAGACGTTGCGAGGGGTCGTTCAGTCCGTGTGCACCCGTCGGAACCGGCCCTGCAGATAGACCAGGGGTTCATGCTCGGGATCAAACCTGACCTTCAGCACCCGGCCGACGAACACCCGGTGATCGCCGGCGTCAAAGGCATGATGGGTCTCGCACTCGAAATTGGCCATGCAGCCGGGCAGGATGGGCGCGCCGGTCGCCCAGGTTTCGCAGTCGAGGCCTGCGAACCGGTCGCCGGACTTGAGCGTGAACTGGCGTGCAACGGGTTCCTGTTCACTATGCAGCACATTGACCGCAAAGCTGCCTGCGGCCTCCAGGACCGGCAGGCTCGAGGCCCGGTTGTCGACGCAGATCAGGGCCAGGGGCGGATCCAGCGAGACGGACGAAAAGGCGTTGGCCGTGAACCCGACCGGCCGGCCGTCCTCGGTCCGGGTGGTCACGACGGTCACCCCCGTTGTGAAACATCCAAAGGCGTCCCGCAGCGCCCGGGCGTCTTGGACGGGGCCTTGGTCGAGGGTCAGGGTGCGAACTGCGGTCATGGTCATCTTCTGCGATGTGGCGCGACCGGCCGCAAGGTCCAGTTCAGAATGCTTGGGCCGGGGGCCGACCGTAGAAGGTCTGGCTGAAGGGCGGAAACCAGAAGGTCTTGCCCAGGCCCCGGATCATCTGGTCCAGCGGCAGGGCGCGATCCCTGGCGAAGGTCGCCCATTTGACGGCGGCAACGGGGGCCCAGAGGGCTGCCTGCGCAAGCCCGACCACCATCCACAGGGCGAGACGATCGATCTGCGGCGGCGAGGCGGCGGCGCAGTGCTCGCTGGGGCCCTGGCCATAGGCAAAGGCCCGGCGCAGGGTGTAGCGCAGGGTGAGGCGATCGGGCGTCGGGTCTTCCCAGACAAAGGCCTCGGCGCACCATCCAAACCGCGCCCCGGCCGCCTGCATCTGGCCAAACAGCAGGTCATCCTCGCCGCCGCTGGCGTTGCGCTCGGCCGCAAAGGGCGAGACCGGATCCGGCAGGCTGGACCGCAGGATCAGGCTGTTGCCGCATCCGTGATAGTCCTCGACTACCCGGGTTGTTTCGGGCCCTGTCCGGGAAAAGAAGGCCTCCAGATAGTCGCGGTGGCGAACAATGGACGCCGGCGCCCGGCCCAGTACCGGTCCGAACAGGGCATCGACCTGCAGGGTCGCGCGGGCGGCCAGCATCAGGGACAGCCAGTCGGGCGGCGCCTCCTCGTCATCATCGAGAAAAGCGATGATCTCGCCGCGCGCCACGGCCAGGGCTGCATTGCGGACATTGGCGACGCCCGGCCTTGGCTCATGCACGTAGCGAACTGGAAACGGCGCCTGGGCCGACAGACGCATCACCAGGGGCTCGGCCGAGGCTGTAAGGTCGTTGTCGCTGACCACAAGTTCCAGATCCGCGAAATCGACCCCGACCTGGCCAAACAGCGA
>CAMAVA010000112.1 GCA_945861515.1 Brevundimonas vancanneytii
GGCGGGGTCTATGTCGTCGCCAACATCCGGGGCGGCGGCGAGTTTGGTCCGGGATGGCACGAACAGGGCCTGAAGGAAAACCGCCAGCGGGTCTATGACGACTTCTTCGCCGTCTCCGAAGACCTGATCGCCCGGAAGATCACCTCCCCCCGCCGGCTGGGCATCATGGGCGGTTCCAACGGCGGGCTCCTGATGGGCGTCGCCCTGACCCAGAGGCCGGAGCTCTACAACGCTGTGGTGGTGCAGGTGCCGCTGTTCGACATGCAGCGATACACTGTGATGGGCGGCGCCGGCGCCTCATGGGCCGGCGAGTATGGCGAACCCACCGACCCGGCCCAGTGGGCCTATATCAGCCGCTACAGCCCCTATCAGAACCTGAAGGCCGGACAGCCCTACCCGGAGGTCTTCATCGAGACCTCGACCAAGGACGATCGCGTTCACCCGGGCCATGCCCGCAAGGCCGCCGCCCGTCTCCAGGCCCTGGGCTACCCGGTCCTCTATTACGAGAACATCGACGGCGGCCACGCCGCCAGCGCCAACCTCACCGAAACCGCCCAGCGGATCGCGCTGGAGTACAGCTATCTGAGCCGGCGGTTGATGGACTGACCGTCAGGCTGACAAAAAAGAACCCCCGCCGCGGTTGCGACGGGGGTTCTGCATTTTCAGATCCGGCCAGGCGGCCGGATCATCTTCAGAAAGCGTAACGGCCGACCAGCTGGAACACGGGCCCGGCCTTTTCGGTCTCAAGCTCGTATTCGTCATAGGTGCGGCTGGCCTGGTCGGCCAGTGAACCGAACTTGTCGAACACTTCGTCTTTCGAGCTGTCCAGCAGGTTGGAGCCCGTCAGGCGCAGCACGAAGTTCTTGCCGAAGCGCTTTTCGACAAACATTTCCAGATCCGCGCCGTAGGCGGTGTCGATCTCTTCCAGTTCAACGCGACCGAAGGCGTCGCCCTGCTTGCGGTAGGTGACGCCGAAGGCGCCGCCCAGGGTCGGCAGGTCCTGGATGAAGCCGACGTTCATCACGTAGTTGGACTGGTCATTGAACCGGCGCTCGCCGGCGAAGTCGGTGACTTCGCTGTCCAGCCAGCTGTAGTTGAAGAACACGCCGGTGTTGTCGAAGCCCATGAAGGTCAGAGGCGTCGAAAGGTCGAATTCCAGACCCCAGACCTTGCCGTCGCCGATGTTGTCAACCGAGTAGACAAAGGTCCCGGGGCCGCCGTCGCCTTCAACGCCGGTGTTGGTCACTTCGATCAGGTCGGTGACATCGCGATAGAAGAAGTTCAGGCCAACGACACCCTTGCGTCCGAGACGGCGCTCGTAGCCCAGGTCGAGGCCCCAGGCGGTTTCCGGCTTCAGGTCCGGGTTGCCGATGAAGTCGTCATCACCAAACTCCTCGACCAGCAGGACCGGCGAGAGCTGGTTGAAGTTGGGACGGCGAACCGTGCGGGCCACGGACAGGTTGATCCGGCCAGCATCCCCGACGTTGAAGCGCATATGGGCCGAGGGAAGCAGGATGTTGTAGTCGTTTTCGGTCACGACATCGGCCAGAGCGACGCCCGGGCTGTTGTCGGTGATCGTCACGTCGGTGGTTTCGTAGCGCAGGCCAGCTTCCCAGCGGAAGGCGTCCGACTTGCCCGAAAGCATCACGAAGGGATCCAGGCGGGTCTCTTCGATGTTGGCCTCGCTCAGGCCGTTGAGCAGATAGATGCCCGGCAGGGTCGGGCGGGGAGCCGGAGCGTTGAGGATCGTCGTGCGGGCGCGATACTCGATCACCTTCGAGTCCCGCTCCTTGTCGTTGTAGAACAGGCCGAACTGCAGCTTGGCGGCGCCCAGATCACGGCTGTGATCGAACTCGGCCGTCAGTTCCTTGTCTTCCAGGTCAACATTGATCTCGTCCCGCGTGAAGCGGTCGTCTTCCGGGAAGGGGATGAGGTCGCGCAGGTACTCGGCCTCTTCCTCGAACTCGAACTGGTCGTCGATCAGGGCCGAATAGCCCAGCTTGAATGTGCTGCGGCCGCCGAACATGTCGTAGCCGTACTTGCCGCGGAGCGACCAGTTGTCGGTCTGGATGTCCAGATCGTTGTCATTCAGCGTCTCGAGATTGGCGTCAGTGCGGATGCCCGAGCGATACTCGATGGAGTCTTCGTCCTGGGTCCGGTCGGTCCGGACGAAGAAGCCGGTCAGTTCCAGGTCGCCGCCAGCGACAGACACTTCATAGCTGGCGTTGAAGGAGTAGTCGGTGCCATCGCGGATGTCGGACTGGTCTTCGATATTGACCAGGGTGCCCTTGGGCATGTCGAAGCGCTTGGACAGCTTTTCCTTCGGGCTGCGGCGGCCCTGCAGGTTGGCGCCGAACAGCAGGCGGCCAGGACCGACTTCACCGCCCCAGACAACGCCGAGGGCTTCCGCCACTTCGTCATCATTGTACAGGGTGGCGCCGGCGCGGACATAGCCGCCGTTCAGGCTGTAGGCGTCGCGCAACACGATGTTCAGGGCGCCGGCGACGGCGTCGCCGCTGCGGTTGGCCGAGGAGCTGCGGACGATCTCGATCCGCTCGATCAGTTCGGCAGGGATACGGTCCACGAAGAAGGAACGGTCAGCGCCGGCGCCGGGAACGCGCTCGCCATTGATCAGGATCTGGGTGTAGCCCGGGTCCAGGCCGCGCAGGCGCGCGCCGTCGGATTCGAGAACGTCGGACAGGAAGGTCACACTGGGCACGCGCTTCATGGCGTCGCCCGCCGAGACCGGCTCGAAGCGCTGGAAGTATTCCAGGTCGTAGCTCAGAACCGGAACCGTATCCTCGGTGCGGTTGCGGTAGACAATGGCGCCGCTGATCACCAGCTCTTCGACTTCAGTGGGGGCGGTGGCGACCGCTTCGTCCTGAGCATAGGCTTGAGCCGCAAAGGCCATTGGCGTCAGCGCGACCAGCGCCATGAGCTTAAGTTTATTCATCGGATGTTGCCCCGTTGCAGATGGGCGCTCATGTCAATATGACGCACCCTCAATCTGAGCCCGGACTTAGTTTTGCGCCCAAGGGGAATCCAGTGATGTTTAATCAACGATTTTTATTCAGATTTATGACGATCTGCCTGCTGTCCGTTGCCATGTCAGCCTGCGCCATGCTGGACCCCGAGGCTGTTTCCGACTCCGGAAAATTGACCATCGGGGTGGGAACCCCCGTCAAATCGACTGCAGAAACCCAGTCTGTCGCCACCAGAAACGCCGACGCGGCCGATGATCCGGAAATCTGGGCTGACTCCCGCGACCCTTCCCGGGTGGTGATTTTCGGCACAGACAAGCAGGCGGGCCTCTATACCTACGACCTGACCGGCAAAATCACCGGCTTCCTGCCGGACGGCCGGCTGAACAATGTCGACCTGCGTGACGGCTTTGCCACAGCCCAGGGCCCGAGAGTTCTGGTAGCGGCCAGCGACCGGGGCCGTTTGGGCGCCGCCCTCTATCTGATGGACCCCGATACCCTGGTCGTCGCGCCCTGGGGCCTGGTCAAGCTGGACCTGGCTGAGCCCTACGGACTGTGCATGGGACGGCGCGGCGAGGCCTTCATTCTGGTGGTCAATGGCACGGACGGTCAGGTCCGCCAGGTCCGGATCGAAGTTGCCTCAGACGGGTCGGTTCAATCGACAGAAGAGCGCCGGTTCGCTGTCCCCAGCCAGACCGAGGGCTGCGTGATCGATGACGTCCGCGGGCTGCTCTATATCGGCGAGGAGGCCAGGGGCATCTGGCGCTATCCCCTCGACCCCGCCGACGGTGCGACTGCGACCCTGATCGCCGCCGCGCCATCCAACCAGCTCAAGCCCGACGTCGAGGGCTTGACCCTGCTGCGCGAAGGGCCGGTTACCTGGCTGATCGCCTCAAGCCAGGGCGACAGCGCCTTCGCCGTCTGGCAGGTCGAAGGCGCCGAGCCGCAGTATCGGGGTCGCTTCTCGGCCATCGGCGGCAATGGTCTGGATCCGGTGACAGGAACAGACGGCATCGCCGGCCTGGGCGGGGCGGTCGGCGGATTCGGCTCAGGGCTGCTGGTTGTCCAGGACGATGTCGACAGCGAGGGTGAAGCGCCCACCAGCACAAGGGCGCGCCAGAATTTCAAGCTCATCGACTGGGCGGAGGTCAAGCTTGCCCTTGGTCTTTAGGTTCGATCACACAGGCTTGCCCTTCCGGCTTCACGCGCCATTGTCACGGGCATGAACGCGCCCCTGCCTGTGTCCCCTTTTGTTGTCGCCGATGCGCTCCGACTCGATCCTGCAAAGTTCCAGGATCCGGACCGGACAGCCCGGGGGGAACCGCGCGCCTTTGTGTCTCTGGAGAGCCTCCAGACCCTCTGGCTCAACACCGGCACCCTCTGCAATCTCGCCTGTCTCAACTGCTATATCGAGAGCACGCCAACCAACGACAGTCTCGCCGGGCTGACGGCGGGCGAAGCGCGGGCCTATCTGGACGAGATCGCTTCCCTTGGGCTGAAGACTCGGGAGATCGGGATCACCGGCGGCGAGCCCTTCATGAACCCCGACATCCTCACCATCCTTGAAGACGGCCTGGAGCGTGGGTTCGAGGTGCTGGTCCTGACCAACGCCATGACCCCGATGACCCACAGGCGACCGGGGTTGCTGGCCCTGAAGGACCGGTTTGGCGATCGCCTGACCCTGCGGGTCAGCCTGGATCACTGGACCGCCGCCGTGCACGAGGCAGAGCGCGGTCCGGCCAGCTGGAACCGGGCGATCGAAGGCCTGCAGTGGCTTTCGCAGCAGGGCTTTTCCATCGCCGTGGCCGGTCGACAGCTGGCGGACGAAACGATGCAGGACGCCCGCCATGGCTATGGCCGGCTGATGGCATCTCTCGGCGTGGTGCTGGATTGTCAGAACCCTGCAAGACTGGTGCTGTTTCCCGAAATGGACGCCACAGTGGACGTGCCGGAGATCACAACCGCCTGCTGGGATATCCTCCACAAGCGACCGCAGGACATCATGTGCGCCTCCAGCCGGATGGTGGTGAAGCGCCGGGGCGCCGACCATCCAGTGGTCATCGCCTGCACCCTCACTCCCTACGATCCGCAGTTCGAGTTGGGTTCAACCCTGGCCGAGGCTCTGGGAACGGTGAAACTCAACCACCCTCATTGCGCCAGGTTCTGCGTCCTTGGCGGCGCCAGCTGCTCTGGCTGATCAGGCCCGTTCCATAGTGGCCGCGGCGGCGTCAAGCGCATCACAGATGGCGGCGATCTGAAACTATCTGGCTGGACGGCCCGGCGCGCGGCCGGCCAGGGCCTTGATCAGCAGGTAGTAGTGATCGAGGCCGTCGTTGAACTGCGCCACGGTCAGCCGCTCATTGTTGCCGTGATAGTTGTTATCGACGCTGTCGGTCAGAAACAGCGGGCCGACCCCGATGGTGGGAATGCCGGCGGCCCGGAAATACAGCCCGTCCGTCGCGCCTGCCTCCATATAGGGCGAAGGCTTGAGGCCCGGCGCACGAAGAGAGATCACCTGCGACAGCGCAGCGTTGAGGTCCTCCGGAACAGCCGAAAAATCACTTTCCAGGGGATTGCCCAGAACCGAAATCTCCAGGTCGGGGTCCATCATCACCTCAGCCAGGGCGGTCCGGGTCTGGGCGACGGTTTCGCCCGGAAAGATCCGGCAGTTGACGGTGCCCGTCGCGGCGACCGGCAGGGCATTCTCTGCATGACCCGCCCGCAGTCGGGTTGCGACGCAGGTGGTGCGGATCTCGTTCACCAGGGTTGGGTTCTGGTCGATGACCGCCAGGGCCTCCGGATCGCCTGGTTTGGCGACAAATCGCGCAAGAGCCGCTCCGAGGTCTCCCCCGACTTCCGGCGCCGTCTGGGCGAAACTGGCCAGGGTGACGCTGTTCCAGCGCGCTGGAAACCGATAGGCGCCGACCTTCAGCAGGGCGGTCGAGAGCCTGTAGATGGCATTGTCCGCGCGCGGCGCCGAGGAATGTCCACCGCTGTTTCTGGCCGTGATCTCGAACGTGGCATAGGTCTTTTCCGCGACCTGCGCCGCATAGGCAGCCTTGCCGCCGTCGCTGGGCAGATAGCCGCCACCCGCATCGGAATTGACGGCATAGGCTGCGTCCTTGAACTGCGGCGCGAGCGACTGGGCTGTCGTGGCGGAGGTTTCTTCATCCCCGCTAAAGATCAGGACAAGGTCGCGATCAGGCACGAACCCCTCCCGCTTCAGCCGCATGAAGGCCTGGGCGATGGTCAGGACGCCGTACTTGTTGTCCACCACTCCTCGGCCGTACAGAATTCCGTCAACCTCGGTCAGGGTCCAGGGATCGCGTCCCCAGTCGGCCTGGCTGGCGTCGACGACATCCATATGGGCCAGAAACAGCACCGGCTTTTTCGGCGACCCGGTCCGACCCCGATAGCGGACGACCAGGCTGGCGGTCTCGCCCAGGGGCTGGATCTGGATGTCGCCGGGGCTGAAGCCAGCGCTGCGCATCTGCCCGGCCAGATAGGCCGCCATGGCCGGGACGGCGCCCCGGCCTTCCACGGTCGGAAAGGCGATGATCTCCGCGAACATCTGCCTCGCCTCCAGCCGCACCGCAGCGGGGGCCGGACTCGAGGGTGACGCCGCCTGCGCGCCGGACGCCGCCAGCCCCAGGACCACTGCCGCAACCAGGATCACCCGCATCGTTCTTCCCCGTTTTTCGGGGCCGATCTTATCGACCTGACGTCGCCTGCATAGGGCTCAGGCCGCCTGCAGGGTCTCCGCCAGCAAGCGCCCGTCCCTGGCCCGACTGGAGCCGGCCCGCCAGGCCACCACCACTTCACGGCTGGGATGATCGGCATCCAGGGGCCGCACCGTGACGGGCGCCTGACCGGTCAGGCCGGCCTCGACCGCCATGGCGGGGACGAAGGAGACGCCCAGGCCCGATCCCACCATCTGGACCAGGGTCGGCAGTGAGGTAGCGGCGAAGGCTTCCTCCTGCCCGTTGCGATGCGGGGTCAGACCACAGGCCGCCAGCACATGATCGCGCAGGCAGTGGCCGTCTTCCAGAAGGATAAGTTCGTCACCGTCCAGGGACTCCGGGCGGATGTTGATCTGTGAGGCCATGGCATGACCCGTCGGCACCGCCGCCAGCAGCTCATCATCGACCACATGGGCCCATTCCAGGCCCGTCATGTCATAGGGCAGCGCGATCAGGGCGGCGTCCAGGGCCCCGGACCGCAGGGCGGTGATCAGGCGGGAGGTCAGGTCTTCCCGCAGAAACAGCCGCAGCTTGGGAAACCGCGCCCGCATCACCGGCAGGGCCTTGGGCAGCAGGAAAGGCGCGATGGTCGGAATGACGCCCAGCCGGAAACGCCCGGAAAGCGGCTGGCCCGCGCTCTGCGAGGCCTGGACCAGGTCTTCAGCCCCGGCCAGCAGGTCCCGGGCGCGCCGGGTCGCCTCCTCGCCGGCGGCCGTCAGGATCACCCCGGAGCGGGCGCGATCCACCACCGGCGCCCCGATGATCCGTTCCAGTTCTGCAATGCCCGCCGACAGGGTGGGCTGGGTGACATGGGCCGCTTCGGCGGCACGACTGAAGGAGCCGTGATCGGCCAGAAGCTTGAGATACTGCAGTTGGCGAAGGGTCGGGAGCATGGAACTCCATAGTCCCGCTCTATGCTTTTTACAAAGACTATCGAACCACTATTGCCCTTGAGGCGCCGCCTCCACGTACCGTTTCAGCCCCTTTAGCTGCGCCCCGACCACGCGGTCGAAAATCGCAGCGTTCTTCAGGGTCGCAGCGTCCAGACCGCCGGCCTGATAGGTCTGGGTCACTTCCGTATCCCCGTTGGGCAAGACCTTCAGTTGAAAGGTCAGGGCCGCCGCAGCCCCCAGGTCCTGCAAGGGGCCCAGAGCCCCCAGGATCCGCAGGGTCTTCCCCGGGATGGCCAGCACGACCTCGCCATGCTTGACCCCGCCGCCGGGCAGGGCCTCACAGAAACAGGCCCCCGGCTCGAGCCGGATGCTCATGTTAGAGGCCTTGCCCGAATAGGTGTGGGAACTTTCCCACCAGCGGCCGATTTCCCCGAGTTTTTCATAGACGCTGGACGGCGGCGCGCTGATCACCGCGACATTGCGAAGCAACAGCCGCCCCTCGCCCGTGCTGACCACCTCGGCCTGCGCCTGATTGGAACCGGCCAGGGCCAGGCCCAGAACCATCGCTGCCATCACGTATCGAAGCCGCATGGTCGCACCTCCCGATTTCAGGGAAGCTTACAACAGGGCCCGCCCGACGCCAGCGCCGGTTCAGGCCGCATCGAACGACAGGGACTCGCCCCAGAAAGCCCGCACAAGACCATTCTGCTCCGCCGGCTGCCCAGTCGTCAGGAAGCGCCTCAGCCCCGAATGACCCGGATCCAGCTCCGGATGACGGGCCAGATAGGCGACCAGGGCATCGGCCGTGGCCCCAGGCTGGTGGATGAGCGGCGTGCCAGGCGGCAGGGCGTCGCGGAACAGGTTGGCGACAATCTCATAGTGCGTACAGCCAAGGATCGCCCGGTCGGGATACCGGCCGATCCGTGTTTTCAGGGCCTGCACATGACGCCCCACCTCGGCGGCCAGATCTTCGGCTCCAGCGCCCTCCTCGATCATCCGGGCGAGGTTCGGGCAGGGTTCGGAAAAGACCGCGAGGTCCTGCTTGCGCTTGTCGATCTCGATCTCGAACACGCGGCTTTTCGCGGTTCCGGGCGTCGAAAAGACCCCCAGGATGTCAAGCTTCTCGATCTTGTCGCCCCGGCGTTCAGCCTCATGCTCCCAGGGCAGGCCCGTCGCCGCCTCGATGGTCGGGACGATGATGCCCAGGACATTCAGCGCCCGGCCCGTCTCACGACGGTATCCGGGCAGCCAGGTCTGCTGCAGTCGTCGCAGGGCGATGGCAGACGCCGTATTGCAGGCAAGGACCACCAGGCTGGCGCCCGCCTCGAACAGCCGGATACAGCCAGCCCGGGTCAGGTCGACGATCTCCTCGCCGGGCCGGCCGCCATAGGGGGCGTTGGCCTGGTCGGCCAGGTAGAGGAAGTCTGCGGTCGGCAGCCGTTCCACCAGCGCTCTGTGCACGGTGAGCCCGCCAACCCCGGAGTCGAAAACGCCAATTGCCATGGCCGGGGGTTTAGGACCGACCGCGCCGCAAGGAAAGGCCAGCGCTATTTCTTCAACAGCGAAAACAGCCCCGGATAGGGCCCCTGCCCCGTCCGATAGAGGCACCAGTCGTCCTTCCGCGGACAGTCGGTGTCGAAAATCGCCTTCTTTTCCGCGCTGACTACGGCGAGCTGCGGGGCGCGGTCCGCGCCCTCGGCCAGACGCTGGGCGCAGGCGTCGAGCTCCGCTTGGCTGAGTTTCAGAAAAGCCGCATTGGCGCAGCCAAGCTGTCGGCGCAGGCCCGGCTGCAGCGAGGGCCCCTGGACCAGGGCGCCGGCGCCGTCTGGATTGGCCGGCAGGGCGATCACCGGCCCTGCGCCAATGGGTGTGCCGGCCAACTGTTGATCCGGCATCGGCGGAGTCGTTCGCTGGTCCTGTTCACGGCCGATGCGGAGGGAACGTCCAGTGGGCCTGGCGGGGCCCTGCAGCGTCGGCCCGATGATCTGCAACTCGACCGCCGGAAAATCGGGGACCGATGTAGAAGAATGAAGTCCGGACAACAGCAGCACCAGGACAAGACCATGGACAGCCAGGGACCCACCCAGGATCACAATCGTCCGGGCAGCGTCACGAGCCAGCCTGATGCGTTCCGCAGACATCCCGCTCCTGACCTCCCGATGCGGGCAAAGGTTGGATCCGTAGCGGGGTCAAAGCGGGGCGCCGATGTTTCAGCCTGAAATCTGCCTTGCCTTATATCGGCCCGGGTAACCCGGCTCGTCTTGCAACCGTCTGCGGACCGTAACCTTGACGATCCGCATTACCGGCGTAATCTGAAAACATGTCCCGTTCGCCCGACCATATCACCAGCGCCGAGAGCCAGATCATGGAGGCGCTCTGGCGGCTTGGCCCCAGTACAGCCGAGGAGCTGGTCACCGAGGTCAAGCGCAGCCAGGACTGGGGCGACGCCACGGTAAAGACCCTGATCAACCGGCTTCTGAAGAAACAGGTCATCCAGTCGGAGCGCGACCGGGGCCGGCATCAATACCGCCCACTGGTCCAGCGGAACGACTACCTCACCCAGGAAAGCCAGGGACTGCTCGACCGGCTGTTCGATGGCTCCCTGGCGCCCCTGATCTCCCACTTTGCCGAGCACCGCAAACTGACCCCGCAGGAGGTCACAAGGCTCAAGGCCCTGATCGACGAAATCCAGGCCGATGACTGACCTCCTGTCAGCGATCCTTCGCAGCAACCTGGCCATGGGGCTGGCCATTCTGCTGGTCATCGCCCTGCGGGGAACCGCGCGGCGGCAGTTTGGCGCGCGCGCGGCCTACAGTCTCTGGCTGGTTCCGGTGGTGGCGGCCCTTGCAAGCCTCCTGCCCGCGCTGCGCTCGGAGCCGCTTCCGGTTTCGTCAGCGCTTCAGGGGCCTATTCAGGCCCTGTCGCATCTGGTTTCCCTCGGCGACGCCGCGCCCTGGCCCCATATCCTGATCATCGTCTGGTTGAACGGAAGCTGCGGCCTGGCGCTGGCCTTTGCCAAGGCCCAGGCGCAGTTCCTCGAAAAGGTTGATCAGGGTGTCGCGGGCCCGGCGATCGTCGGATTGCTGGACCCCAGGCTGGTGCTGCCACAGGACTTTGCGTTGCGGTTTTCCCCCGAGGAACAGGCCCTGATCCGCGCCCATGAAAAGGCCCATCTGGACAGCGACGATCCCCGCGCCAACGGCTTGATCGCCGCCCTGCAATGCCTTTTCTGGTTCAATCCGCTCATTCACTGGGC
>CAMAVA010000113.1 GCA_945861515.1 Brevundimonas vancanneytii
TCGGCTCGGCCCCCTATGCGGTGACCAAGCATGCGGCGGTCGGCCTGGCCGAATGGCTGGCCATCACCCATGGCGACCAGGGCATCAAGGTCTCGGTCCTCTGTCCCCAGGCCGTGCGCACGGCCATGACCGCCGGCAACCCGGACGGGGTGGCCAGCGTTGATGGCATGATGGAGCCGGAAACCCTCGCCGACATGGTGGTCCCGGCCATCGAGGCGGAGGACTTCCTGATCCTGCCCCACCCCCAGGTGCTGGACTACATGCGCAACAAGACTGCCGACTATGGCCGCTGGATTGGCGGCATGCGCAAGCTGAACCGCCGCTATCAGGGCTGAGCCCGGCCCCGCCACCCCTGACCAGGAGCGCCGATCATGGCCTCGTCCTTCGATAGCGCCGAACGCGCCCGGCTGGGTCTGGCGCGGCCGGACCTGTTGCGGGAGACGGCCTGGATCAATGGCCATTGGGTTGGGGGCGAACGGGTCGGCGGCGAGGCCTCCATCCCGGTGACCAACCCGGCGACGGGAAAGGTGCTGGGGTCTGTTCCGGCCCTTGGGGAAGCCGAGACCCTGGCCGCCGTGGCGGCCGCCCATGAGGCCATGCCGGCCTGGGCGGCCCGGACGGCCAAGGACCGGGCCGGCGTCCTGCGGCGCTGGTTCGAGCTGATTATGGCCAACCGCGACGACCTGGCCCGGCTGATGACCGCCGAACAGGGCAAGCCCCTGGCCGAGGCGCTGGGCGAAGTGACCTATGCCGCCAGCTTTATCGAATGGTTCGGCGAGGAGGCCAAGCGGGCCTATGGCGAGGTGATCCCGGGTCACCAGGGCGACAAGCGGATCCTGGTCCTGAAACAGCCGGTCGGGGTGGTGGCGGCCGTCACGCCCTGGAACTTCCCGGCCGCCATGATCACCCGCAAGGTGGGACCGGCCCTGGCCGCCGGCTGCACGGTGGTGCTCAAACCCTCGGAACTCACGCCGTTTTCAGCCCTGGCCCTGGCCCTGCTGGGTCACGAGGCCGGGCTGCCGGCCGGGGTGTTCAATATCGTCACCGGTCCGCCGGCGCCCATCGGTGCGGTCATGACCACCGATCCCCGGGTGGCCAAATTCACCTTCACCGGCTCCACCCCGGTGGGCAAGATGCTGGCCGCCGCCTGTATGGGCACGGTCAAGCGGGTCTCGCTGGAACTGGGCGGCAACGCCCCCTTCATCGTCTTTGACGATGCCGACCTGGAGGCCGCCGCCGAGGGCGCCATGGCCTCCAAGTTCCGCAATACCGGCCAGACCTGCGTCTGCGCCAACCGCATCCTGGTCCAGGCCGGCGTCTATGACGATTTCGCCGCCCGCCTGGCCGAACGGGTCAAGGCCCTGAAGGTCGGGGACGGGCTGTCAGGGCCCACCGACCAGGGCCCCCTGATCAACGCCGCCGCTGTCGAGAAGGTCGAACGCCATGTGGCGGACGCCCTGACCCGCGGCGCCCGGGTCCTGACCGGCGGCGGCCGTCCGGTCCTGGAGGGAACCTGGTTCGAGCCCACCGTGCTGCTGGATGTCGCCCCTGACAGCCTGATAAACCGGGAGGAAACCTTTGGTCCCCTGGCCGGGCTTGTCCGTTTCGAGACGGAAGGCGAGGCCCTGGCCATGGCCAATGACACCCGGGCGGGGCTGGCGTCTTACGTCTATACCCGCAGCCTGGACCGGTCCTGGCGCATGGGCGAGGGCCTGCAGTACGGCATGGTCGGGCTCAATACCGGCCTGATCTCCACCGAGGTCGGCCCCTTCGGCGGGGTCAAGGAATCCGGCCTCGGCCGCGAGGGGTCGCATTACGGGCTGGATGAGTATCTGGAACTGAAGATGATGGTGATCGGGCTGGGTAGCTAGCGGCGATGATCCGACGGGTGGGGCCCGGCGGTCCGGTGGCGAGGCTTGCAGGCAAGCGTCCGGTTCTCAGCGGGAAGACAGGAGTGAGTATCGACCGAGCCTGCGTAAAAACGCAGCCGACGCGATGCGCCGCGCAATGATTTACCCGCGGCGGGCACGTGAGAGCATAACTTCGCAAGATGCTATCGCTTCGCCGTCCACGAGCGGTGGGATGTTGCGCGAGTTTTTTGGTCGCGGCGCGTTTTTACACAGGCTGGATCCGAAGCGGGCCTAATCAGGCCAGGCTGGCGGAAGCACAACATGACCATCGTCTGGATCATTTCCGACGATGAGCCTGACCATCGATGCGCGGCATGGACGATGGGTTGAGGGGCAATTCTTCCGCCTGACCATTACGGCATCGCTACCGACGGGATCGAACTGCAACCCCCATCTTCTAAACCGCGATCGGCAGCTGACCATTGTACAAGAATGTTCAACAGACGCTCGGGGTTGATCGGTTTGCCCAGGTGATCATCCATCCCGACCTCTAGACAGCGCGCGACCTGCTCGGGCAGTGCATTCGCTGTCAGCGCGATAATTGGTACGCGCGGCGCACCCGGCGCCGCGGCGGCCCGGATTCGCTGTGTCGCTGTCAAACCATCCATGTTGGGCATCTGCACGTCCATGAGGATGAGGTCGTAGGTTGCCCGTGCGGCGGCTTCCACCGCCTCGACACCGTCATTCGCCGTCTCAATATCGATATCAAACGGTTCCAGCAGGGCGCAGACGAGTTCACGGTTGATCGAATTGTCATCAACCACCAGGAGCCGCAGCGGGGCTTCCTTTGCGGTGGGCAGCGAGGCTTGGGGTTCGTCCGTCAGGACTGTTTCCGCCATTTCCGCTGTTGGCAGGACCACTTCAAACCAGAACGTTGACCCCTTGCCCGGCGTACTTTCCACGGCGATCTCGCCGCCGAGGGCTTCGATAATCCGCCGCGCGATCGCCAGGCCAAGCCCGGTGCCGCCGAACTTTCGCGAAACCGAAGCGTCCGCCTGGGTGAAGCGTCCGAAGATGCCGTCGATCTGGTCGGACGGGATGCCGATCCCGGTATCCTTAACAGAGATGTACAGCTTGCGCTGATCAACGACCTCTGACTGCTTGACCAGGACTTCGATCTTGC
Organism: Brevundimonas vancanneytii; assembly: GCA_945861515.1. Lineage (GTDB taxonomy): Bacteria > Pseudomonadota > Alphaproteobacteria > Caulobacterales > Caulobacteraceae > Caulobacter > Caulobacter vancanneytii_A. Next base: position 3,034 of record CAMAVA010000113.1, read on the forward strand.
CGGACGCTGTGAACTTCACGGCGTTGGAGATCAGATTGGTCAGGACCTGGCGCAGCCGCGCGCCATCGCCAAGCAAGCTGCCCTCATAGCCCTCGGAATCAACCGAAAGGGAGATGCCCTTTGCAGCCGCCTGATTGGCCAGAAGGGCGACGGTCGATTGCGCCATCGTCATGGGATCAAAGGGGTGAGACTCCATCTCAACGGCGTCAGCTTCCAGCCGCGAGAAATCCAGAACGTCATTGACCACGCTCAGCAGGTTCTCGCTGGCGTCGAAGATGATGTCGACTTGACGCGCCTCGCGCGGCTCAAGGTATTTGACGTTCTTCAACAGGCTCGAAAAACCGACGACGGCGGTAAGCGGCGTGCGGAGTTCATGCGTCATATTGGCCAGGAAGTCGGACTTGGCCTGCAGGCCCGCCCTGGCTTCATCCAGGGTGCGATGAAGTTCGGCCTCGAGTAGCTTGCGTTCGGTTGCGACCCGGCCGGTCGACAACATCCTTCCGCTGCCGTCATTGAGGCGCTGGAATGTGCCGTCGATCCAGATGATGGACCCGTCCTTATGGAACAGTCGGTACTCGGCGCGACGCACACCGTCCTCCGGTGTGAGGTTTCGCATGATGTCCAGGACTGTCTCAAGATCGTCCGGGTGCGGGTCGACCGTGTTCGGGAGGCTTTCCCTTTCGTGGCGCGTATGGCCAAAGGTTCGCTCCACAGAGGGAGAGCTATAGATTCGTTGACCTGAGGGATTCCACAGGGCGACCATGTCGCTTTGGTTGTCGGCTAGGAGACGATAGAGGGTCTCGCTATTGCGGAAGCGTTCGAGCGTGAGTTCGGCCTCGACCTTGTGGCGTATCAACTCTTCGAAGGCTTTGGCGTTTGCGAGCTGCAGATAGCGCGCATTGGCGACCAGACCTACGCCAAGCACCACAAACAGCCATGCCGTGCCACCTTCGCCCAAATTGTAGAGATTCAAGACGAGTGCAATCGCTCCTACCGGCGCGGTCAGCAAGAACATCTGCCGTTGCAGGCTGTGTTGGGCGGCGATCGTCAGGAGGATCCCGGCCGAAAGGACAACGCCCATGACGATTGCGTCCTGGTTGCCCGACAGCGTGAAAAAGCAGGGAATTGCAGCATAGGCGCTGACGATCGCAGCCATACCGATCATTTGCGATCGGATTTTATCGAAGGTCTGAGAGGCTTGCGCACTTAAGAGTTTCTGCGCATGACGCCACCAGACCATCAGAATGATCTCGGCGACCAGATAGCCGATGGCCCAAAGCGCGGCCCACGCCGGAGGCCATACTTTCAGGACGATTGTCACACATGAGACCACCGCTATGCTGGCGGCCCGCATCGAAAACTGGTTGCCGTATGTACGGCTATAGTAGGTTTCGAGCGTCGTCCGGGAGATTTGCGGCGAGGGTTTTGGTTTTTCCACACCCTATTGTCGCCGCATGACGTAAAATATTGTTGAAAGCGGAGAACATCGCAATTTGAAAGGGGTGTCTTGGAAGTCCGCTTTCAAGCCTGGACTTCAGGGCCGCTCCCGACCCGTTGAACAGCCTTCAGGCGACGAAGGATTTCCACTCCTCCAAGTTGGCTGAGCGTCCCTGGCGGCAGCGGTCTAGGCTGATCCGGCCGGCCTGCCGGTGGTTCAATTGCCACAACTGCCAATGACCGATTTCCCCCCTTTGCTGAAGCTCAGAGGGGCCGTTTCACGACGGTGGGATCAAGTCCCTGTTCCGGACGGGCAGCCAATCTCTGCTACCGACCCCTTGCGGACCGTTGAAGGTCCCGCGTGAGAGTTTCAATCGCAGCGCAACTTTGCGAGCGGAGGGCCGTTGGACTGTTATCCGGTCGATCCTGGGCGTCGGTTCAGCCAGATTGATGACCGTAACTCTTCGGCCCTCGTCCAGGACGAACCTCGAACTCCATCGAAGCGGTTGGCGTCCCCCGAAAGCACTTCAGGCAACGACTGGAAAAATCGAGACCGCCATGAACGCATCGCAAGCCGAAAAGGCGGGCAAGACCCTGATGATCGTCGAGGATGAGGCGCTCGTCGCCATGTCGCTTCGGGACGAACTGGAAGATGCCGGGTATGAGGTTCTCGATCTGACTGACCGCCATACCGAGGCCATAGAGGTCGCCAAGGCCTGCAAGCCGGCCCTCGCGCTCGTGAACATTCGCCTCGCGGGCGGGGACGACGGGATTGAACTCGCTGAACATCTTAAGGCCCTGGGAATACCGGTCCTGTTCATCAGCGGTCAAACCAGCCGAGCCCAGTCCGCCCGGACCGTGGCGATCGGCTCGCTGCCCAAGCCATACCATCCGGCCGACATGGTCCTCGCCGTTGCCTATCTCCTGGCCCGGTTGCGAGGAGACGCCTCGCTGCCCAGGCCGGTCGGTCTGGAGGTCTTCGAGGGCGACGGCTTCGATCTCGCACCGGCCGCCTGAATGAAAGCGGGCCTGTATGGGCCCCAGCCCGTCGCCCTGTTGGGCCGGTTTCCACACATCTCTGCCGTCTGAAATGTCGGCGACAGGGCCATGCCGCCCTTATGATCCACGGCCCTAAGCCGCCACGCCCCCTAAGCCAGTGTCTCCAGCCGGGTCATCCAGTAGTCGGCGTCATAGGCGTCGTCGCCGGTGATGTAGCGCCACAGCTTGATCCGGTTGACGAATTCCAGCCGGCCGGTGTCGTTCTCGTGCCAGGGTTCCGGGGTCATCAGGATGGCCTCGACGCTGTGGGGCTGCGGGCCTTTCACATAGAAGATCGGCCTCTGATGGGCCTGCGGAACCAGGGTGGACAGGTCGAACTGGGCGGTCTGGGACTTGCCGGGATTGATCCGGATCTTGAACATGGTCCGGGTCTGGTCGGACAGGTTCAGGCCGCCGCCATGCCAGATGCCGGAATGGACGATCAGGACGGTCCCGGCGGGGCAGACCATATGCTGCTGGCCGCGGATGTTCTGATAGCGGGCGATGGCCGCCTCGCTGACCTTTCGCAGGTGACTGCCGGGCAGGAAGCGGGTGCCGCCCATCTCGCGCGTCACGGCATGGGGATAGTACATGATCTGGATATCGAACGCCGTCCGGGGGTCGATGGTCGAGTCCTGGTGATTGTGCTGGGGCAGGTTCTCCTGGCCTGCCGCCTCATGATAGGCGGGCGGGAAGGTGACATGCAGGAAGTGGTGGTCGAACACCGGGTCCGGTCCCGCCAGACTGCGGATGGCCCCGGCCACGACGGGGACCTGCAGCAGGTCCGACAGGGCCGTGCCGGGCGCATAGACCCGGTCCAGCAGGGTTCCGGCCGCCGCTTCCGGCACGCCGGCCCGGGCCAGCATCTCGCCATAGGTGCGCATCATGCGCTGGCCCGGCGCGGGCGGGGCGATGTCGCCCATTTCCTTCAGGAAGGCCTGGTTGATGGCCTCGGGAACCACGGCATCGAACCGCAGGAACCCCCGGGCGGTGAAACTGGCCATGGCCTCGGCGGTCAGCAGGGGAGGGCTGTTCATGGCGCAGTCTCGATCAGCTTTTCGAAGAAGAACTCGTATTTGAGATAGGCGACGTCCAGCTCGGCGCCATGGGCATGGGGCAGGAGTTGCGAGGCCTGGAACAGCCGCCAGCCGTCCAGCAGGGCCGCAAGTCCCGTCGCATAGGGCGGGGTATCCTGGTCGCCGGTCATGTGGCGGTTGGCGCCGGTCCCGTCATAGATCGACCAGGCCACCACGGCGGAGTCGATCGCCGAGTTGGCGAGGTAGAGAACAAGGACCTGTTGTCTGGTCATGGGCCCTTCCCGAAAGCCGTCTTCACCCTACCCTAGACAGAAGTCCGGACGCTGGAAATGGCGCGGGAGCGGGTTCCGAGCCCTGCCGCTGGGGAATGCCCAGGCTTGCAAAAAGGGGCCTTTGACGCGCCGGGCCTGTCATGCCATACAACTTATAACGCGTTATAAAGTTAGTTGTCGGATCCGCCATGTCCCTGACCCCGCATCGCCGTTTCTTGACGCCCCTGGCCGGGGAAACCCTGGAAGCGCTGGCGGCCCGCGCCCTGCCGGAGACCCCGGCCCAGACGGCCATGGACGAGATCAAGAGCTACAACATGCATATCTTCGTCATCCGCCGTCCGCCGGGCCTGCTGCTGGGCAGCGACGTGGTGTTCGTGGAACCGCCGCTGCAATGAGTGCGGATGGCGCCGCGCTCCCGGCCTCCGAGGCCATCATTGTCGGCGCCGAGCTGGCGGCCGCCCATGACGGCCAGGCCGAGCTGGTGGTCCGGATTCGCTACCCGAATGGCGTGGTCGGCCATGTCCTGCTGGATGCGGACGCCGGCTACGCCCTGATGCGAAGTTGTGAAATCGACGATCTGGGCGGCCTGGCGGGTCAGTCCTGGCGAAAAATTCTTGAGGGAGTGAAGACGTGTTCGACATCGTGATCCGCAACGGCCTGGTGGTCGACGGCGAAGGCGGACCCGGCGTCCTGGCTGACCTGGCGATCCAGGACGGCCGGATCGCGGCCATCGGCCAGAACCTGGGCGAGGGCAAACAGACCCTCGACGCCACCGGCCGGGTCGTGGCGCCCGGGTTCATCGACCCCCACACCCATTTCGACGCCCAGCTGTTGTGGGACGGCCAGGCCCGTCCGGCCCTGGAGCATGGCGTCACCTCGGTCATTCCCGGAAACTGCTCCCTGTCCCTGGCGCCGCTGAAGATTGCCGATCGGGCGACGGTGGTCGGCATGTTCCAGCAGATCGAGGAGATGCCGCCGGAAGCCTTCACCGAGAAGTTCGCCAAATGGACCTGGGAAGACTTCGCCGGCTATTGCGCCGCCATCGAGCCGGACCTGGCCATCAATGTCGCCCCCCTGGTCGGCCACAGCCTGATCCGGCTCTGGGTCATGGGCGCGGAGTCGCAGCAGCGGGCCGCGACGGCTGACGAGATCGTCGCCATGCAGGACCTCCTGCGCCAGTGCCTGCGCGACCGGGCCATCGGCCTGTCCACCAGCTTTGTCGATGTCGACGCCAATGGCCGCCCGGTGCCGAGCCGCTTCGCCGAGTTCGCCGAACTGGACGCCCTCTGCCAGGTCCTGGGCGAGGAAGGCGGCCGCATGCTGCAGGTGGTTCCGGAATTCTATGACGCCGACATCACCATCGCCCGGGTCGACCAGCTGGCCGATCTGTCGCTGAAGCACGGCATTCCCACCACCTTCTCGCCGGTGTTCGACTCCCATGCGACGCCCAAGGCCGCGCCGCGCATCCTGGACCGGGTGGCCGAACAGTTCGCCCGGGGCGCCCGGGTCTGGCCGCAGATGCAGACCCGGCCCATCGACATCAGTTTTTCCATGCTCAACCCCTCGCTCTTCCTGGCGCGCCTGCCGCGCTGGGTGCGGGTGCTGCGCCAGCCGCTGGACCAGCGCATCGCGGCGCTGAACGACCCCGCCACCCGGGCCTCGATGATCGCCGACTGCGGTCCCGATGGCGGCGAGGCCATGTTCGGACGGCTGGTGGTGCGTGGCGGCGACCGGGCCCCGGCAGCCTATGTCGGCCGGCGGCTGGGCGACATTGCCCGGGAGCGGGGCGAAGGCGCCGCCGAGGCGGCCATCAACATCTCCTGCGAAAATGGCCTGGACGTCGCCTTCCTTGCGGCCAATGGCGGTCATGACGACACCAGCCGGATCGGTCCCATGCTGGCCAATCCCCTGGTCCATATCGGCGCCAGCGACGGCGGCGCCCACCTGGCGTCCTTCTCGACCTATGGCGACACCGGCTATCTGTTCAGCGAATTTGTCCGGGCCTCCGGCGACTTCACCCTGGAACAGGCCGTCAAGAAGATCACCGCCGACACCGCCGACATCTGGGGCATCAAGGATCGCGGCCGGCTGAAGCCCGGACTGGCGGCCGATGTCGTGGTGTTCGACGCCGACACCATCGCCCGGCTGGAAGAGCGGCCGGTCCATGACGTGCCCGGCAATGGCCTGCGCTATATCCGTTCGGCCACCGGCGTGGACGCCGTCCTGGTCAATGGCGCCGTGGTCTATGCCCACGGCGCCTATACCGACGCCCGCCCCGGCGCGATCTGCAACTAGCCGCCTGACTGAAAGGACCCAGACCATGAGTGAATCCGTCCTGGTTGTCGGCGCCGGCATCGCCGGCCTCTGCACCGCCCTGGCGCTCGGCCCGACCGGTCGTCAGGTGACCCTTGTCGAGCGTGACGCCTCCCCGCCGGAAGGGGATGCGGACGCCGCCTTCCGCGACTGGAAGCGCACGGGCGTTGGCCATCTGCGCCAGAGCCACGCCTTCCTGGCCCGGCTCAGCCTGCTGCTGAAGGCTGACCATCCGCAATTGCTGAAGGAACTTGCTGACTTCGGCGTGCGGGAACTGCCGTTCGACGCCATGCTGACGGAGAGCCAGCGAAAGGATTACCGGCCCGAGCCGACCGACGCCGACCTGACCATCATCACCAGCCGCCGCACGACGCTGGAACTGGTCATGCGCCGCTATGTCGAGACCCTGCCCAATGTCACCATCCGCTCCGGGGTCTTTACTCGGCGCCTGCTGACGCAAAAGGCCGAGGACGGAACCCTCACCGTCGTCGGGCTGGAGGGCGACACCGCCGAAGGACCCGTTGAGCTGCGGGCGGACATGGTCGTCGACGCCGCCGGCAAGGGCGGCGATTTCGTCGGGCAACTGACGGAAGAGGGCGCCACGGTGCGGGAGACCAGCGAGTCCGCCGGCATCCTCTATTTCACCCGCCACTACCGCCTGAAACCCGGCTGCAGCGAACCGCCGCGCATCGGCAATCCGCCGGCGAGCGGCGATCTGGGCTTCCTGAAGTTCGGCGTGTTTCCAGCCGACAACGGCTGCTTCTCGATCACCATGTGTGCGCCGGAAATCGAGTACGAGATCCGCAAGGCCATTGTGAACCCGGACATCTTCCAGGCCATGACGACCATGATTCCCGGGCTGCGGCCCTGGACCGACCCGGCCATTTCCGAGCCGACCACGAAGGTGTTCGGCATGGGCGATCTCCAGGCCCGCTGGCGCGACCTGGTGGTGGACGGCAAGCCGGCGGCGCTGGGCTATTTCGCCATCGGCGACAACCTGATCCGCACCAATCCGCTCTATGGCCGGGGCTGCTCCTTTGCCGCCGTCGCCGCCTGGCAGCTGCGGGATGTGCTGAATGGCACGAAGGTTCCGGCGGAGCGCGCCCTGCGCTACCACGACGCCATCCAGACGGAACTTCTGCCCTTCTACGCCGGCATGAACCGCCAGGACCGCACGGCCCTGAAGCGGGCCAAGGCGGCCCTGACGCCCGGCTACAAGCCCAGCTTCAAGTCAAGGCTGGCCCAGAGTTTCGCCGAGGACGCCGTGACCATCGCCCTGCGCAGCGACACCAGCCTGCTGCGCCAGGGCATGCGGGGCTTCCACATGCTTGAGCACCCGGAAGCCTGGATCAAGCGTCCGGCCAACCTGGCGCGGATCATGATGTACTGGGCGCGGGGCAAGAAGCGCAACGCCGCCGCCTATCCGCCCAAGCCCGGCCCGGACCGGGAAGAGATGATGCGCGGACTGGGACTCGATCCCCAGGCTGATGTTGAGCTGCTCGCCCTGCAGAGGGCGGCCTGAAGCCCGGCGCCTCTCCGGTCTGGCCCTTGTTGTCGCATCAGGACGTGCAGGGGCCGACATCCGGAAAGGGCCATGGGCGGAGCGCGGCATGAGCGTCAGCACAGTCAGCAGCAAGCGCGAGGAAGGCAAGGAGACCCGGCGCAGGCGGATCGTCGACGCGGCTCGCGCCCTGATCCGCGAGACCGGCGACACCGGCC
>CAMAVA010000114.1 GCA_945861515.1 Brevundimonas vancanneytii
GTCGCCGGCCTGATGGGCGGTCTGGGCCAGGGCCTTGACCTTGGCCGGACCGCCAAGCGCCTCGACATAGCGCTGACCGATATCGGCCGGCGGCATGGGCGCCAGGTTGGCAGGATTGGCGTCGTACCAGCCCATGTAGCGCTGATAGACGGCGCGGCTGTTGAAACTCATCGTGCCGTAGTAGCCCCGGTTGAACCATTGCCTTGCCAGGACAGGCGGCAGACTGATGCGGGCGGCGATCTCGGACCCGACATAGCCTTCGTTCATCAGCCGGACCGTCTGGTCATGCAGATACTTGTAGGCGTCGCGATGGCTGGACAGATAGGACCGCAGGACCTCGCCGCCAAAGCGAGGCCAGCCATGGCTCGTGAACATGACCTCCGAACGGTCGCCATAGAGCAGCAGGGACTGGGTCAGTTCGTCGGCCCAGACCTTGGAGTCCCGCACCAGGGCGCCCCGCGGGGTGAGGACGTTGTGCATGGTGGGATTGGCGTTTTCGGCCATGCAGAGCACGCGCAGGCCGGGGAGATAGAGGTTCATCTCGGCCGGCGCCTCGGTGCCTGGCGTGTACTGGAACTCGATGGCCAGTCCATCGACGGTCAGGGTCTGACCGGTGCGCTCGATGCTGACCGTCGGGGCGATCATCGACATCGTGCCCTTGGAGATGCCCTGGCCGATACCGCTGCTGACCTGGCCCTCGGGTCCAGGGGTCAGGCCATAGCCGAACTGGAACATGGCGCGACGGCTCATGGCCGTTCCGGCAATCACATTCTCGCTGACGGCTTCCTGCAGGAAGTGCTGCGGGGCGATGATCTGGACCTTGCCCGCCAGCACGTCCTTTTCATCGATGACGCCCCGCACGCCGCCGAAATGGTCGGTGTGGCTGTGGGTATAGATGACCGCGACCACCGGACGGGCGCCCAGTTTTTCGTTGGCCAGATCAAGCGCGGCCTTCGCCACCTCGACCGTTGTCAGGGGATCGATGATGATCCAGCCGGTCTCGCCGGCGATGAAGGTAATGTTGGAGATGTCGAAGCCGCGAACCTGCCAGACCCGGTCGGAGACCTTGAACAGGCCGTTGAGCGACAGGAGCTGGGCCTGGCGCCAGAGGCTGGGATTGACGGTATCGGGGGCCTCGCCCTTGAGAAAGTCATAGGCCTTGAGGTCCCAGGCGACAGCGCCGTCCGCCCGGCGGATCACCGGATCGGTGCGGGTGCCCAGATAACCCCTGGAGGCGAACTCGAAATCCTGGCGGTCCTCGAATGGCAGTTCAGACTTGATCCTGGCCTGGGCCTTCACCGTGGCCGGGGACGGGGCTTCGGCCGCCAGGGACAGGGCTGGAAGGAGCGCCATGCCAAATGCCGTCACGATCGCCAGTCTGCGCATGGTCCACCCTCATGATTCCGGCTGTTTTCCGCCGATATCGCCATCTTGCCCAGGCTGGGCGGTGAGGCAATCGCCATCGTCCGTCCCGTGGATGCGGAGTCAGGTCTCATCCCGGCTGGCGGCGTCTTCCCGGGCCTTCAGCCAGTTCCGGGCGTACCAGCCGACGGCGATCCAGGCCACGACGACCAGGGCCAGGGTGACATAGTTGCCGATACCGCCCTGCCCCTTCAGGCCCTGGACGATGGAATTGCCGGCAAAGGCCGTGAGGACGATCTTGGGGATGATGCCGAGCGCCGTGCCGGCGCTGAAATCCCGCATCCGCATGGGGGTAACGCCCGCCGCCATATTGACCACGATGAAGGGTGCCGAAGGCACCAGCCGGACAATCAGGCTGGCCAGAAAGCCGTTGCGGCTGATCAGCTTCATGAAGCGGTTGACGCCCTCACCGCCGACGTCGCGCAGCAGCCGGCCGCCGAACATCCGCCCGACCCAGAACCCCACCTGGGCCGAGACCAGGGTGCCGATCCAGCTATAGGCCATGCCAAGCCAGGGGCCGAAAGCCACGACGGCGGCGGCGATCAGGGCAAACTGCGGCACCCCGAGGAAGGCCAGAACGGCAAAGGCCCCGACCGCCACCGGCAGGCCCCAGACCCCGTGAACCGAGCCGAGCCAGCCCTCGACGGCGGCTTCGCCGTCCAGGCCCATAAGGGGCGCTCCGAACAGGAAGACCAGGCCCACGCCGCCGAACAGCACGAAGCTGACCGCCACCGTGCGCCAGGCGCGGGCGTCCATGTTCAGGATGAAATTGATCAGCGGCTTCATGGTGCGCCAAGGCCTCGCCGATTGCGCAAGGGGGGTCAAGGGCGGCCCAACTTATCCTGCCGCATGTTGCGGCGCCGCCAGTCGCCGCGTATGACGTGCCGGTCTTTGCCAGCCTCCGGAAGGGAGACTCCCGTGCCTCTGGAATCCGCCGCCCTGTCTCGCGTCAAGCCGTCCGCGACCATCGCCGTTTCGGCCAAGGCGCGCCAACTGCAGCGCGAGGGACGGGACGTCATCGGACTGGGCGCCGGAGAACCGGATTTCGACACCCCGGACAACATCAAGGAAGCGGCTATCAAGGCCATCCGGGACGGGAAGACCAAATATACCGACGTCGACGGCATCGCCGAGCTGAAGGAAGCCATCTGCGGCAAGTTCCTCCGCGAGAACGGCCTGACCTACAGGCCCAGCCAGATCAACGTCTCGCCGGGCGGAAAGCCGGTTATCTTCAACGCACTTCTGGCCACCCTGACGCCGGGGGAAGAAGTGATCGTCCCGACCCCCTACTGGGTCAGCTACCCGGACATGGTGCTGTTGGCCGGCGGGGAGCCGGTCTTCGTCCACACCAGCGCCGCCACCAACTTCAAGGTTCGCCCGGACGACCTGGAAGCGGCCATCACGCCCCGCACCCGCTGGGTGCTGCTGAACTCGCCGTCCAACCCGTCAGGCGCGGCCTATACTCGGGCCGAGCTTCAGGCCCTGGCCAATGTGCTGCTGCGCTATCCCCAGGTCTGGATCCTGACGGATGACATGTATGAGCACCTGATCTTCGACGATTTCGAGTTCACCACCATCGCCCAGGTGGAGCCGCGGCTCTATGATCGCACCCTGACCATGAACGGCGTTTCCAAGGCCTACAGCATGACCGGCTGGCGGATCGGCTATGCCGGCGGCCCCGAGCCGCTGATCAAGCTGATGGCCAAGGTGATGAGCCAGTCGACCTCCAACCCCTGCTCTGTCTCGCAATGGGCGGCGGTGGAGGCCCTGAACGGCACGCAGGACTTCATCAAGCCGAACCAGAAGCTGTTCCAGGATCGCCGCGACCTTGTGGTCTCCATGCTGAACCAGGCCAAGGGCATTCACTGCCCGACCCCGGAAGGCGCCTTCTATGTCTATCCCTCGGTCGCGGGCCTGATCGGCAAGACGGCGCCGTCGGGCAAGATCATCACATCCGATGAGTCCTTTGCGACCGAGCTGCTGGAATCCGAAGGCGTGGCCGTGGTCCATGGCGAAGCGTTCGGCCTGTCGCCGCATTTCCGCATCAGCTACGCCACGGCCAACTCCGTACTGCAGGACGCCTGCGCCCGTATCCAGCGCTTCTGCGCAGCGGTGCGCTGAGGCTCCGGCCTTGAGCGAGGTCGTCAACCTCAACAAGGCGCGCAAGGTCAGAGCCCGGGCAGAGGCCAAGGCGACGGCAGCGCAGAACCGCGCGCGGTTTGGCCGAACCGGCGAGGACAGGGCGCTGGAGAAAGCCCGACGGGACAAGGCGGAGAAGGCGCTGGACGGCGCCAAGCGGGAAGACGGTTAACCCTTCTCCTGTTCGGGGGAAGGATTCAGAGTCCCAGTCTGGCCTTCAGGATTGCATTGACTGCGGCCGGGTTGGCCTTGCCGGCCATTTCCTTCATGACCTGACCGACAAACCAGCCCAGGGCCTGTGGTTTGGCCTTGACGGCCTCGGCCTGGCCGGGATTGGCGGCGATCAGCCGGTCGACCACGGCCTCGATCGCGCCGGTGTCGGTCACCTGCACCAGGCCGCGCTTCTCGACAATGGCGGCAGGAGCGCCCTCGCCCGCCCACATATGCTCGAACACCACCCGGGCGATCTTGGACGAGATGACATCGGTCTCGATCAGCTTGACCAGATCGGCGATGTCGGACGGCGGGATAGGCGAACTGGCGATGGTCAGGCCATCCCGTGCCAGGCTGCCGGACAGGTCATTGATGGTCCAGTTGGCCACCAGCTTGGCGTCTCGACCCGCCGCCGCCGCCTCGAAGAAGGCGGCAAGGTCCCCGTCCCCGGTCAGGACCCCAGCGTCATAGGCTGACAGGCCATACTGGCTCTGAAGCCGCGCTTTCTTGGCGTCCGGCAGTTCGGGAAGGGTCGCCTTGATCGCCTCCACCCAGGCCGGGTCAATGACCAGAGGCAGCAGGTCTGGATCAGGGAAGTAGCGATAATCCATCGCGTCTTCCTTGGACCGCATGGACCGGGTCTCGCCCTTGGTGGGGTCGAACAGCCGGGTCTCCTGGAAGATCGAACCACCGTCCTCGAGGATCTCGATCTGCCGGCGGGCCTCATACTCGATGGCCTGCTGGATATAGCGATAGGAATTGACGTTCTTGATCTCGCAGCGGGTGCCCAGATGGGCAAAATCGCCGGTCGCCCGGAACTTTTCATAGGCCCCCGGCCGGCAGACCGAGACATTGACGTCGGCCCGCAGATTGCCCTTCTCCATGTCGCCGTCGCAGGTGCCCAGGGTGACGAGGATGGCGCGGATCTTCTTCACATAGGCCGCCGCCTCTTCCGGGGTCCGGATGTCGGGCCGGGAGACGATCTCCATCAGGGCGGTGCCGGACCGGTTCAGATCCACATAGGTGGCGTTGGGGTCCAGGTCGTGGATCGACTTGCCGGCGTCCTGTTCCAGATGCAGCCGCTCGATCCGCACGATGAAGCTGGAGCCATTGTCCCTTTCGACCAGGACCTCGCCCTCGCCGACGATGGGAAACTCGAACTGGCTGATCTGATAGCCCTGGGGCAGGTCGGGGTAGAAGTAGTTCTTGCGGTCGAACCGGCTCTTCAGATTGATCTGAGCCTTCAGGCCCAGGCCCGTGCGGATCGCCTGTTCGACGCAGTAGCGGTTGAGGACGGGCAGCATGCCGGGCATGGCGGCGTCCACCAGGCTGACCTGCTCGTTAGGACCCGCGCCGAAACCCACAGCAGCCCCGCTGAACAGCTTGGACCTGCTGGCGACCTGGGCATGGATCTCGAGCCCCATCACCAGTTCCCAGTCGCCGGTGCGGCCCTTGATGGAATAGGTCCCAGAAACCTCGGACATCACTCAAACCTTCCTTTTGGCACGTCCTTCTCCCGCCTGACGGAAGAAGGAAATCACTATTCACCACCACTTCGCCGGCTTGCTGCGGAAGGCCGCGGCCTTTTCCACAGCGCCGGCCAGGGAGAAGACGGTCCCTTCATCCAGGGCCCGGCCGATAAGCTGCAGGCCCAGCGGCAGGCCCTGGGCGTCGAGGCCGGCCGGCACGCTGATGGAGGGAAGGCCGGCCAGGTTGGTGGTCACAGTGAAGACGTCGTTCAGATACATGGCGATGGGATCGGCGTTTCGCTCGCCCAGCGCGAAGGCGGCGGACGGCGCCGTTGGCGTCAGCAGGGCGTCGCAGGTTTCCCAGGCCCTGTCGAAGTCCTCCGCGATGCGGCGGCGGACCTTTAGGGCTTTCAGATAGTAGGCGTCGTAATAGCCGGCGCTCAGCACATAGGCGCCGATGAGAATCCGGCGCTGAACCTCCGCGCCAAAGCCCTGGGCCCGTGTGTTCTCATAGATTTCGGTCAGGTTGCCGCCCTCGGCCCGCAGGCCGTAGCGCATGCCGTCATACCGGGCGAGGTTGGACGAGGCCTCGGCCGGCGCCACGATGTAATAGGCCGGCAGGGCGTATTTAGTGTGAGGCAGCGAGACCTCGACGATCTCGCATCCGGCTTCCTTCAGCCAGGCGATGCCCTGCTCCCAAAGCGCATCGATCTCGGGGGGCATGCCGTCGACGCGGTATTCCTTGGGAACACCGATCCTGAGGCCCCTGACCGACTTGCCGACAAAGCTTGCGAAATCAGGGGTTTCAACGTTCAGGCTCGTGCTATCCTTCTCGTCATGGCCAGCCATGGAAGTGAGCAGGATCGCGGCATCCTCGACCGTTTTGGCGATCGGCCCGGCCTGGTCCAGGGACGAGGCGAAGGCCACGATGCCCCAGCGGGAACAACGGCCATAGGTCGGCTTGATGCCAACGGTGCCGGTAAAGGCTGCCGGCTGGCGGATCGAGCCGCCGGTATCGGTTGCTGTGGCGCCCAGGCAAAGGTCGGCCGCGACAGCCGCCGCCGAGCCGCCTGAGGAGCCGCCCGGGGTCAGGGACTGGTTGCCACCCGCAATCTTCCATGGATTGACCACCGGCCCGAAGGCGCTGGTTTCATTGGAGGATCCCATGGCGAACTCATCCATGTTGAGCTTGCCGAGCATTACCGCGCCGTCGCCGAACAGATTGGCGGTGACGGTGGACTCATATTGCGGGATGAAGTTGCCGAGGATCTTGGAGCAGGCGGTGGCCCGGACATCGCGGGTGCAGAACAGGTCCTTGATGCCGAGCGGGGCGCCTTCGAGGGCGCCGGCGTCGCCGGACGCGATCCGGGCGTCGCTGGCTGCCGCCATCTGCAGCGCCTTTTCCGGGGTTTCCAGCACAAAGGCGTTCAGCGACCGCGCCGCCTCGACGGCAGCGACATGGGCAGCGGTCAGCTCGACGGAAGAAAAGGCCCGGGATTGAAGGCCTTCCAGCGCCGACTTCAGGGTCAGGGAAGTGAGTTCGGACATCTATTCCACCACCTTGGGCACGACGAAGAAGCCGTCGACCGTTTTGGGCGCATTGAACACCACCCGCTCGACCATGGCCCCGTCGGTGACGAGGTCGTCGCGGAGCGGCAGGGTCGCGGCGACGGCAGAGGTCATGGGCTCCACACCGTCCGTGTCGACCTCGGCCAACTGGTCGATCCAGGACATGATGCCGTCGATCTCCCGGGCCATGGGTTCCAGGCCGGACTCGGGGATTGCGATGCGGGCAAGCCGGGCGACCTTGCGCACCGTGCTGGCGTCGATGGCCATGGGCCGTGCTCCATAAAAACAGAGGGCGTGGTTATCCGCGCAGGGGCCGCTTTGACAAGGATTACCGCATCAGACCGACCCAATCCCGCGCGATTGCCGCCGGTATTGTCGTCCAGCTTTGTTTGACGGGCGCCGAAGTCACGCCTAAGCGCTGGCCATGGCCATCCTCGATCTGCTCGACCTGCCGGCCGCCCTGCCCGCCTATACGCCGCTGGTGGGGCTGGATCCCGGCGAAAAGACCATCGGGGTGGCCGTATCGGATGTGACCCGCACCGTCGCCAGCCCGCTTGACACGATCCGCCGGGAAAAATTCACGGAAGACGCCG
The DNA here is from genome assembly GCA_945861515.1 of Brevundimonas vancanneytii. Lineage (GTDB taxonomy): Bacteria > Pseudomonadota > Alphaproteobacteria > Caulobacterales > Caulobacteraceae > Caulobacter > Caulobacter vancanneytii_A. The sequence continues at coordinate 7,406 of CAMAVA010000114.1, forward strand.
CCGCGCTGTTCAAGCTGATGGAAAGCCGGGGAGCTGCCGGCATCGTCATTGGCCTTCCGATAAACATGGACGGGACCGAAGGGGTTCGCTGCCAGTCCAATCGCGCCCTGGCCAGAAACCTGCTGAGGCTGAAGGATATCCCCATCGCCTTCTGGGACGAGCGGCTGTCGACCGCTGCGGTGACCCGGGTGCTGATCGAGGAGCACGACGTCAACCGCAAGCGCCGGGCCCAGGTGGTGGACAAGATGGCCGCCGCCTGGATCCTGCAGGGCGCCCTGGAGCGCCTGCGCAACGCCTGAACCCCTTCAGGGTCGGGCGGCGCTACAGCTTCACCATCCGCTTGCCGATGTTCTCGCCCGCCAGAAGGCCGATGAGAGCGGACGGCAGGGATTCGAGGCCGGACATGACATCCTCGGCCACCTTCAACTGACCGCTGGCCACCCAGCCCTGGAGATCCTCGAGGGCCTTGGCGCGCTTGTCATCGAAATCGCTGACGATGAAGCCGCGCAGGGTCAGCCGTTTGGTGACGATCAGGCCGGGGACCCCGCGGGGACCATGGGGCGGCGCCGCCCCATCATATTGCGAGACCGCGCCGCAACAGGCGATCCGGCCGTGGGTATTCATGTTGAACAGACAGGCCTCCAGAATGTCGCCGCCGACATTGTCGAAATAGACGTCGACGCCATTGGGCGCCGCTTCACGCAGGGCCTTGCGGACAGTCTGGTTCTTGTAGTCGATCGCGGCGTCGAACCCGAAGTCCCGGACCAGCAGGTCGCACTTGGCCTGGCCGCCGGCAATGGCGACCGTTCGGCAGCCCTTGATCCGGGCGATCTGGCCGACGATTGAGCCGACCGAGCCGGCCGCAGCGGACACGACCACGGTCTCGCCGGACCTGGGCTGCCCGCAGTCCAGCAGGCCGAAATAGGCCGTGAGGCCCGCGACGCCATAGACGCTGAGCAGATGGGTCAGGGGTTCCATTCGGGGAATGGGCGACAGACCGGACGCCTTGACCACGGCATAGTCCTGCCAACCGGTGTCAGCAAAGACCAGGTCGCCGGGATTCAGGTGGCCGACCCGGCTCTCCACAACCTCGGCAAGGGCGCCGCCGGCCATGACGTCGCCGCCCTGCAGGGCTGAGCGGTAGGTGGCCCCCTGCATCCAGGCGCGGTTGGCGGCGTCGAGGCTGACATAGAGCACCTTGACCAGGACCTCTCCGTCTGCGGGTCTTGCCACCTCGGCCTGGCTCAGGCGGAAGTGCTCCGGACCCAGCCGGCCCTGGGGCAGCTCTGCCAGAACGATCTGTCGATTGGTGGTCAAGGGCGGTCCTCCTGTTTTCCCGAGAGTGGCGCCAAGGTCACCGGGCGTGAACCCCCAACCTGAGTCCGGCAGGGCGACGGGGTTCGACAGGCGCGGTCCGGATCGTTAATCCGCCTGAATGACCCGAGTCCTTTTCCCGTGAGCGCCATCCTTCTGGGCGTCCTGCCCGTATTCGTGATGATCACCCTGGGCTGGGGTCTGAAAGCCAGTGGGTTCATTCCCGCCATCAGCTGGCCGCCGATCGAGCGGATCACCTATTTCGTCTTCTATCCGGGGTTTCTCCTGCCTGCGGTCTGGAAGGCGGACTTCTCGGCGCTTTCCGCCGGCCCCCTCGCTTTCGGCGCTGTTGGCGGCATGGCGACCGTCGCCCTGGCGGTTTTGCTGGCCAAGCCCCTGATCCGGTTGCCCGACCCGGCCTATACCAGCGTCTTCCAGGGCAGCCTGCGCTGGAACACCTTCGTCTTCCTGCCGCTGGTCGCTCTGGTCTATGGCCAAGAAGGCGCAGGGCTGGGGGCGATGATCATGGGCGCCCTGATCCCGTCCATCAATGTGCTTGCGGTCCTGGTGATGAACCGCTGGGGCGAAGGCCAGGGCGGAGGCGTCAAGGACGCCCTGCTTGGGCTGGCGCGAAACCCGGTGCTCTGGGGATGCGGCGTGGGGGCCTTGCTGAATCTGCTCAAGGTTCCCCAGCCAGCGGTCGTTATGGGGACCCTGCAGCTCTTGTCCGACGCAGCCCTGTCCCTGGGGCTGATCGTGGCGGGAGCCGGGCTCAACTTTGCCTATGTCCGTCAGCGAAAGGCCACGATCCTCGCCGTCAGCGCCGTCAAGCTGCTGGTGCTTCCGCTTGTGATGTGGGGGCTGTGCCGACTGGCTGGCGGCGATTCTACGGCCCAGGGGATCGCCTTGCTGACCGGGTCGGCGCCCGGCGCGGCGGCTTCCTACGTCCTTGCGCGCCAGATGGGCGGGGATGCGCCCCTGATGGCGGGCATCGTCGCCTTCACGACGGCGGCGAGTCTTGTGACCATCCCGCTGCTGCTGATGGTGTTCCACCTGACCTGACGGCTTGGAGTCGGCGGCGTCCTGACCTATGACCACGTCCCATGACGGACATGGCACCCGGATTCGAAGATCTCCGTTCAAGGACCTTTCCCTTCCCGAAGCGCCATTTTCTGTCGGCCGGGGATCTCAACGCTGTCGAGGTCGCCGAACTGCTGAATCTGGCCGACAGCTTTGTCGGGGTCAGCCGGGCGACCAGCAAGAAGCTGGACCTGTTGAAGGGCCGAACGGTGATGAACCTGTTCTTCGAGGCCTCGACCCGCACACAGTCGAGTTTCGAACTGGCGGCCAAGCGGCTGGGCGCCGACCTCATGAACATGAGCCCCAGGACGTCTTCCATGTCCAAGGGCGAGACCCTGATCGACACGGCCGTCACCCTGAACGCCATGCAGCCTGACCTGCTGGTGGTTCGCCACGCCTCTTCAGGGGCGGCTGCCTTGCTGTCCCAGAAGGTCGATTGCAGCGTGATCAATGCGGGCGACGGCCAGCATGAACACCCGACCCAGGCCCTGCTGGACGCCCTGGCCATGCGAAGGGCGTTCGGCAGCCTGTCAGGCCTGACCGTCGCCATCTGCGGCGACGTGCTCCACAGCCGGGTGGCCCGCTCAAATGTCAGCCTTCTCAATACCCTGGGCGCGACAGTTCGCCTTGTGGGGCCGCCAACCCTGATGCCCAGCGGCGCCGATCGTTGGGGGGCGACCGTACACCACGACATGCGACAGGGCCTGAAGGGCGCCGATGTGGTGATGATGCTGCGGCTGCAGCTGGAACGGATGCAGGGCGCGCTCGTGCCCTCGACCCGTGAGTATTTCCGTTTCTACGGCCTGGACCGGGAAAAGCTGGCCTGGGCCGCACCAGGAGCCCGGGTCATGCATCCCGGCCCCATGAACCGGGGCGTCGAGATCGACTCCGATGTGGCCGATGATCCTGCAATCAGCCTGATCCAGAACCAGGTCGAAATGGGCGTCGCCGCCCGGATG
>CAMAVA010000115.1:0-10723 GCA_945861515.1 Brevundimonas vancanneytii
GTTGTCGGGGGCGGGCCGTCCGGCTCTACGGCCGCAAGGGCCCTGGCGGATGCCGGCCGGCGGGTGCTCATGCTGGATCGTCAGGGACGGATCAAACCCTGCGGCGGCGCCATTCCGCCGCGACTGATCCGGGACTTTGACATTCCGGACAGCCTGATCTGCGCAAAGGCCCGATCGGCCCGGATGATCGCCCCGTCAAACCGGCGGGTGAACATGCCCATCGACGGCGGCTATGTCGGTATGGTCAATCGCGAAACCTTCGACGAATGGCTGCGGGAACGGGCGCGCCTGGCCGGGGTCGAGCGCCGGTCAGGAACCTTCGAGCGCCTAGACCGGGATGCCGATGGCATGGCGCTGATCACCTACAGGCCAGCGGACGCCAGCCGGACCGACCCGCTGATTTCGGTCCGGGCCAGGACGGTTATCGGGGCGGACGGCGCTCGCTCCAATGTCGCCTCCCAGGCCATCCCCGGGGCAGATCGCCAACGCTACGTCTTTGCCTATCACGAGATCATCCGGTCTCCGGAGGCGGGCGCGGCTGACTATGAGGCCAGCCAGTGCGACGTCTATTATCAGGGCAAGCTGTCGCCGGACTTCTATGCCTGGATCTTTCCCCATGGCGACACAGCCAGCATCGGGGTTGGCAGCATGCAGAAGGGTTTCGGCCTTCGGGAAGCCGTCCGCTCCCTCCGCAAGTCGAGCGGCCTTGAGGCCTGCGAAACGGTTCGCACCGAAGGGGCGCCCATCCCGCTGAAGCCGCTGGGCCGCTGGGACAACGGCCAGGACGTGGTGCTGGCCGGCGACGCCGCCGGCGTGGTCGCCCCGGCGTCGGGGGAGGGGCTCTACTATGCCATGGAAGGCGGCCGACTGGCGGCCGAGGCCGTCGAGGAACGTCTGGCTACCGGCCGCGCCAAGGCCCTTTCCAGCGCCCGGAAGCGGTTCATGAAGGCCCATGGCAAGGTGTTTCTGGTGCTGGGGGTCATGCAGCATTTCTGGTATCGCAGCGACAAGCGACGCGAGCGGTTCGTCAGCATCTGCGATGATCCGGACGTCCAGGCCCTCACCTGGCAGGCCTATATGAACAAGGAGCTGGTCCGGGCAAAACCGGTGGCCCATGCGCGTATCTTCTTCAAGGACCTGGGGCATCTGTTCGGCATCGGCGCCGCCTGATGTCAGCCGGCCGGCGCAGCGGCCTGTGGCGGCCGGTGGCGGCGGCGGCCGGGGTGGCGGTCTTCATCGCCATTCTGGGCGGAACCCTGACTGACCTCGGCCCCTGGTACCAGGGGCTGCGGCAACCGGCCTGGAAACCGCCGGACATGCTGTTCGGGCCGGCCTGGACGCTGATCTATGGCCTGACGGTCACCTCTTTTGTCCTGTCCTGGCGCGCGTCTGCTGATCGCCAGCAGCGAGAGACGCTGATCGGGCTGTTCGCCTTGAACGGCTTTCTCAATGTGCTCTGGAGTCTGCTGTTCTTCCGGATGAAGCGGCCGGACTGGGCGTCGATAGAGGTCGTCGCGCTCTGGGCGTCCATTGTGGTGCTGATCGTTGTCTCGGCACGGCGGAGACCGGCCTCGGCCTGGCTGCTGGCGCCCTATCTGGTCTGGGTCAGCTTTGCCGCAGCCCTGACCTTTGCGGTCGCCGCCATGAACGGACCCTTCGGATGAGCGGATTTTTCACCGGCGGCCATGTGGTCGATATGATCCTCGTCATCATGTTGGCCGAGGCGGCCTGGCTGATCACCCGTCGTGGGGCGGGAAAGCGGTTTGGCGTTCTGGATGCGCTGTGCACCTTCGGGCCGGGCATGTTCATCCTGCTGGCCCTGCGGGCGGCCCTGACCGGCATGGACTGGCCCTGGATCGCCCTGGCCCTGGCAGCGTCCTTTCCCCTGCATCTGCTGGACCTGGTCCGGCGGTGTTCAAGGCGGAACTGACCCCCAAACGCAAAACGGGCCCCGGAAATCCGGGGCCCGTTCGGCTTGGTCGCTTGAGGTCTAACTCAGGACTGGGACTTCAGATAGGCAATGACGTCTGCGCGCTTTTGCGGATCCCGGAGGCCGACAAAGCTCATGTTGGTGCCCGGCATGAACTTGCGGGGGTTTTCCAGGTAGGTGAACAGGACGTCCTCGCTCCACTTCACGCCGCTGGCCTTGTTGGCTGCGGAGTAGCGGAAGCCGGCGATGGTCCCGGCGGTGCGGCCGACGATGCCATGCAGGGACGGACCCACCTTGTTCACGCCCATTTCGATGGCGTGGCAGGTCTTGCACTGCTTGAACACGGCTTCACCACGGGTGGCGTCGCCGGTCAGGCCGCCGACCATGACGACCTTGCCAGCCGGTGCGGCGGGAGCAGCGGCCGGAGGCGTGGCCTCGGCAGTGGCGGCCGGCGCAGCAGCCTCGGGGGCGGGCGCCGCTTCAGGGGCCGGTGTGGCAGGAGCCGCAGGGGCTTCGGCGACAGGGGCCGCTTCTGCCGGGGCTTCGGCCTTCTTTTCGCCACCAGAACAGGCAGCCAGTCCAAGAATGGCGGAAGCCGCCACGATGCTCATGAGCCGAATCTTAATCACTGCGACGACCTCCCAAGTCGATGTTTGGAGAGCGGAACTTAGAACTCGCCGACAAACTGTCAACGTCCCAGAAGGGGAAGGTCCAAAAGTGATCCCTTCACCAGTTTGGCGGTGTCGGCGGCGGCTGTTGGCCGCAAACGCCATTCCAGGCGCCGCGCCTTCCCGCCAGTCGCCTCAACGCGTTGACCAAAGCCCCGCAGCATGAAAACTGTAGTGTCCAAAATATTTGACAGGTCGGGTGGATGCGTTCGGTTTTTCCTTTTTCTGCGATTGTCGGCCAGGACGACATGAAGCTGGCGCTCCTGCTTGCGGCGGTGGATCGCACCCTGGGCGGGGTGATGGTTTTCGGAGATCGCGGCTCTGGCAAGACCACGGCGGTTCGAGGCCTTGCCGCCCTGTTACCTGCCCTGGATGTCATTGCCGGATGCCGTTTCAACTGTGAGCCAGACCGGCCCAGCGAGGCCTGTCGCACGGTCTGCAACCATACGGGCGGCGCCGGACAGGCGCCGGCGCCGGTCGTGGACATGCCGCTGGGAGCTACCGAAGACCGGGTGGTTGGCGCCCTGGATCTGGAACGGGCGCTCACCCTTGGGGAAAAGGCTTTTGATCCGGGGTTGCTGGCCCGGGCCAACCGCGGCTTTCTCTATATAGACGAAGTCAACCTGCTGGAGGACCATTTGGTCGATCTGCTGCTGGACGTCGCCCAGTCAGGCGAGAATGTCGTCGAGCGTGAAGGTCTCAGCGTCCGGCATCCGGCGCGGTTTGTGCTGGTCGGCAGCGGCAACCCGGAAGAGGGCGAGCTGCGTCCCCAGCTGCTGGACCGGTTTGGACTTTCGGTCGAGGTCCAGACGCCGTCCGCGCTGTCCGACCGGGTCGAGGTGGTGCGGCGACGGGATGCCTTTGATCGGGACCCGGAAGCCTTCCTGCAGACCTGGAGCGGACAGGACAGCCTGGTGCGTGACCGGATCGCGGCGGCCCAGGCCCTTTTGCCCTCGGTCGAGGCGCCCGACGCCGTGCTTGAGCAGGGATCGCGTCTCTGCATGGCCGTCGGGGCCGATGGCCTGCGTGGCGAACTGACCCTGTTGCGGGCGTCAAGGGCGCTCGCCGCCCTGGAAGGGCGAGCCGTTGTTTCCGAAGCCGACCTTCGCAGGGTCGCGCCCATGGCCCTGCGCCACCGGCTGCGCCGTGGACCGCTGGATGACCAGGCCTCCACGGTCCGGATCGAGCGGGCCATGGACGAACTGCTGGCGGCATGAGCCCCGGGTCGTGAGGGAAATTTCCGTCGTCTGGGCCGACGCTCTCCTGGCCGCCGCGCTGGTAGCGGTCGATCCGGGTCTGGGCGGTGTGCTGGTCCGCGCGGGCCCAGGTCCGGTCCGGGAGGCCTGGCTGGCCGGCGCCCGCACCCTGATGCCGGCTGGCAGCCCCTGGCGCAGAATGCCCGTCCAGATCGAGGACGAGCGGCTGCTGGGCGGCCTGGATCTGGCTGCGGCGCTCGGGTCAGGCCAGCGAATCCTGCAGCGCGGCCTGTTGGCCGAGGCCGATGGCGGGGCGGTCATAGCGCCGATGGCCGAGCGGCTGAGTTCTGGAACGGCAGCGAGACTCGCCAGCGCCCTGGACGACGGGGTCGTGACCGTCGAGCGTGACGGCATGACCGAAAGGCTTCCCGCCGCGTTTGTGCTGCTGGCGCTCGACGAAGGCGCCGGCGATGAACGCCCCCCCGCCGCTCTTGCTGAACGGCTGGCCTTTCTGATCGATCTGGAAGGGGTGAGCTATCGCGACGCCCTGCCGATTTCGGCAACCGCAGAGGACATCCTCGAGGCCAGGGCAGCGCTGACACGGATCGACGCCCCCGGTGCAGCTGCTGTGGAAGCCTTGATTGCTGCAGCCCAGAGTCTGGGTATAGATTCCCTGCGACCGCCCCTTCAGGCGTTGCGAACAGCCTGCGCGCTGGCGGCCCTGGAAGGTCGCACCGAGGTGGATCAGGAGGATCTGGGTGTCGCCGCCCGGCTGGTTCTGGCGCCGCGTGCGACCCGCATCCCTGCTCCGCAACCCGAATCGCCGCCCGAGCCGGAGGCCCCCGAACCTGAGGACCAGGACCAGCCTGAGGAGTCGGAGGCTGATCGTCCTGAACCGGCTGACGACCCGTCCGGGGGTGATGATCTTTCCGAAGCGCTCAATGATCTGGTTCTGGAAGCGGCCCGATCGGCCTTGCCGGAGGGCCTCGAGGCGCTGTGGCTATCCCAGGGCAAGACCCAGGCCTCCCCGTCACCGGGGCCGTCGGGCGTCGGCGCAAGACAGATGTCCTTGCTAAGGGGGCGGCGAATCGGCGTCCGCCGGGGTCTGCCCAGATCGAGTAGCGGGCTGGATGTGGTCGAGACCCTGAAGGCTGCTGCGCCCTGGCAGCGGCTGCGGGCCCTGGCCCCTGGGCGCAAGAGTTCAGAGGCAGCCGGGGCCGGCCTGAAGTTTCATCGGGACGATCTGCGGATCAAACGCTTCGAGCTACGTCGCGAATCGACCGTGATCTTCGTGGTCGACGCTTCGGGTTCCGCCGCGCTGCAAAGACTGGCCGAGACCAAGGGCGCGGTCGAGCTGCTGCTGGCGGAGGCCTATGTCCAGCGCACCCAGGTGGCCCTGATCGCCTTTCGCGGTTTTGCGCCCGAACTTCTGTTGCCGCCGACCCGCTCCCTGACCCGGGCCAGACGCCAGCTTGCCGATCTGGCGGGCGGCGGCGCGACGCCCCTGGCCAGGGCGCTTGAGGACGGCCGGACCCTGGCCCTGGCCGAGCGGGCCCGGGGCCGGACGCCGCTGCTGGTCATCATGACGGACGGCCGCGGCAATATCGCCCTGGACGGCGTCGCCTTCCGGACCCGCGCCGAGACCGACGCCCTGGCGGCCGCCCGGAGGATCGGCGTCGCCGCCATAGCCACGGCCCTGATCGATATCTCCGCCCGCCCCCGGGGTGATGGGGCCAGGCTTGCCGAAGCCATGGGAGCGCGTTTTGCGGCCCTGCCCTATGTCGAGGCGGGACGGGTAAAGGACATGGTCCGCGCGCTGGATCCTGGTGCGTCGGCCTGAGGATGTCGACATCCGTCGCTGATCGGCCCGACTGGGCTGTCGAGGGCCTGGACTGGCCCAACCGCGCCGCCAGCCGGTTTGTTGAAACCCCCGGCGTGACCTGGCACATCCAGGACCAGGGTGACGGCCCGACGGTTCTGCTGCTTCATGGCGCCGGCGCGGCCACCCACAGCTGGCGTGATCTGCTGCCCCTTCTGGCCTCGTCCTTCCGGGTGATCGCGCCGGACCTTCCAGGCCATGGCTTTACCCGGTCGCAGAGCCGTCAGGACCTGTCCCTTCCCGCCATGACCCGCCATGTCCGGGCGCTGCTGGAGGCGCTGAAGGTTCAGCCCTCTCTTGTGGCGGGCCATTCCGCCGGCGCCGCCGTCGCCCTTCGGCTGTCGCTCGACGGCCTTCTGGGGCCGGCGCCGGTGGTCTCGATCAACGGGGCGCTGCAACCCTTTGCCGGAATGGTCGCGCCGGTCTTCCAGGGCCTGGCCATGGGCCTGTTCGCCAACCCCCTGGCGGTCAGACTGTTCACCTCCAGCGCCCAGGATCCGGCCCGGGTCCGGCGGGTGCTCGAGGGCACAGGCTCGCGGATTGATGAACGGGGCCTTGATCTCTATGGCCGCCTGTTCCGTAACGCCGGACATGTGGCCGGCACGTTGGGCATGATGGGCCAGTGGGATCTGCGCACGCTTCGCAGGGATCTTGGCCGGTTGACCACGCCCCTTCATCTGGTGGTCGGCGCCGGCGACCTGGCCGTGCCGCCGTCCGTCGCCAGGGGCGTACTTGAAACGGTCGCTCATGCGCAGATAATGACCCTGACGGGCCTGGGTCATCTGGCGCACGAAGAGCGGCCCGATCTTGTGGCGGAGATCATCCGCAAGCTGGCGGAGAAGGGACCATGAAGGGTCAGACGATCTTTTTCATCGAACTGGTTCTGGTTCACGGCGCCGTGCTGGGTTGGGCTGTCTGGGAACTGGTATCCCTTCGCCGTCAACAGCGTCGGGACAGGGCTGCAGCGGCCCAGGCCCTTTCAGCGAATGGCCCGGGCCCTGCGGAAGGGCAGCATCGCCCTGACCAGGGGTGAATTGAGCGGGTCAGGGACAGGTTTTCCAATGCCGTCGGCATGCAGGCCCCCGGGGGAGTGGCGCCGCCCGCGGAAGAGAGGCCTCTCATCCGCCAGCGGGCTCCCGGCCGTTGGACCGGCCGGATTAATCCCCGGGCGGTTCCCCCCTGCCGAGCGCCAGCCGCCATAGGTAAAGCGCTGCTCGAATTGCTTGTGCGCCCTGCACACGCCCTCTCGTATCGTTGACACGACAGCGGCGGTGTCCACTTTGATTGACACAACAGGCTTGTCGCGGTTTAGCGTCAGGACCGTGTGGAGCAGCGAACAATGACGACCAACGAGGAGCCGGAAAGGCCTCACAGCCGGGTTCTCGAAGGCTGGGCCGATCGATGGCGAGCGCTGCGCAATCGATTCACCGGCGATGCAGGTTTTCAGCGCTGGGCGGCGGCCTTTCCCCTGACCCGGCCCCTGGCCCGTCGCCGCGCCCAGGCCCTGTTCGACCTGTCCGCTGGCTTTGTCTATTCACAGATCGCCTTTGCCTGTGTCCGCTCTGGGTTGCTGGAGCTTCTGCAGCCGGGCCCTCGCAACCTTGCGGACCTTGCGCGGGCGCTCGACCTCGGGGAGGCTGGGGCGGATCGGCTTCTCAAGGCGGCGGTAGCGCTGAAACTGGCCGAACCCTGTGGCCGGAACCGTTATGGGCTGGGCAGCGAGGGCGCCGCCCTGCTGGGCGCGCCGGGTGTCGCTGCGATGATCGAGCATCATACCCACCTCTATGCGGACCTGGCCGATCCCCTGGCGCTGCTCCGCCGGGAAGGCGGGGGCGGCGGCAGGCTTGCGGGCTATTGGCCCTATGCCGCCAGCGATCATGCGCCCGCTGGCGCTCCGGTCGCCCGATCAACGGCGTCGACGGAGTCGGAGACCGCGACGGCCCGCTATTCGCGCCTGATGTCCCTGTCCCAGGACATGGTCGCCGCCCAGGTCACAGGGGCCTGGCCGCTGGCCGCCCATCGGCGACTGATGGACGTCGGGGGCGGCGACGGCGCCTTTCTGCGCGCCGCCGCCCGCAGCGCGCCCCGGCTTGAGTTGGCGCTGTTCGATCTGCCCGGTGTGGCGACCATCGCCGCTGACCGCTTCGCCGCCGAATCGCTGTCGGTCGCCGTTTCCGGCGGAAGTTTCCTGGAAGATGACCTGCCCACTGGCGCTGATCTGGTGACCCTGGTGCGGATTCTTCATGATCATGACGACGAACCGGTCCGGCGGCTGTTGCGGGCTGTTCGAAAGGCCATCGCGCCGGGCGGAACCATTCTGATTGCAGAGCCCATGGCGGGCCCGGGACCCGCCGAGCGGGTCGGAGACGCCTATTTCGGAATGTATCTGCTGGCCATGGGCTCCGGCCGGCCGCGGACGCCCGCGGAGATCATGGCCATGCTGAAGGCAGCCGGTTTCGCACGGCCCAGGCGTGTCCCGACCGCCATGCCGATGATTGCCCAGGTCATTGTCGCCCGCGCCTGACAGCAAATGTTGTAATGACAAATTGACAATGCTGACTGTCAATCTAAGCTTACAGTCTGCCATGGGGGCGTATGATCGTCCCCGGGTCTGAGGCGACGATATGAACACCTTGGCTGTCGTACTGGAGGAGCCGCATCGCCTTGCGCTCCGCCGACTCGACCTGAAGCCCGCCGGTCCCGACGATGTGGTCGTCGAGGTCGAGTGGAGCGGCATCAGCACGGGCACAGAGCGGCTGCTCTGGAGCGGACGCATGCCGCCTTTCCCCGGCATGGGTTACCCCCTGGTGCCGGGCTACGAGGCCGTCGGGCGTGTGGTCGAAGCGAGAGGCCAGGGCCAGGCCCGTATCGGCGACCGGGTCTTTGTGCCCGGTTCCAGCAATTTCATCGACGCCCGTGGCCTGTTCGGCGGTTCGGCCCGCACCCTGATCACGCCCGGTTCACGGGTGGTCAAGCTGCCGGACAGTCTGGATGATTCCGGAATCCTGCTGTCCCTCGCCGCCACGGCCCAGCATGCCATTGCGGGCGACCGTTTCCCCGATCTGATCGTCGGGTATGGAACCCTGGGGCGGCTGCTGCACCGGCTGGTCGTTGCCAACGGCGCTCCGGCGCCGACCGTCTGGGAAACCAATCCGGCGCGTCAGGACGGCGTCGCTGTCCATCCCGATGACGATCCTCGCCGCGACTACAGCTGCATCTGCGACGCCAGCGGCGCGGTCGATCTGCTCGACACCCTGGTCGGGCGGCTGGCCCGCAGCGGCGAGATTGTTCTGGCCGGCTTCTATGAAGAGCGACTGTCCTTCGCCTTTCCGTTCGCCTTCATGAAGGAGGCGCGGTTCCGTATCGCCGCCGAATTCCGGCCCGATGATCTTTCCACGGTCATCGCGCTCATCGAATCGGGGGCCCTCGCCCTCGACGGACTGATCACCCATCGCCGCGACGTGAGCGAGGCCCAGGAGGCCTACTCCACAGCTTTCGGCGATCCCGCCTGTCTCAAGATGATCCTCGACTGGAGGAATTGTACGTGACGATTACCCTGATCTCCCACAAGGCCCTGCGCGAGGAAGCCCGGGTCGAGCCGGATCCGGTTCATACTGGCGAAGCCACCAAGACAACCCAGATCATCGCCATCTACGGCAAGGGCGGATCGGGCAAGAGCTTTGCCCTGTCCAACCTCAGCTACATGATGGCCCAGCAGGGCAAGCGGGTCCTGCTGATCGGTTGCGACCCCAAGTCCGATACCACTTCGCTGCTGTTTGGCGGCAAGTCCTGCCCCACGATCATCCAGACCTCGGCCAACAAGAAGCTGACGGGCGAAGAGGTGAAGATCGAGGATGTCTGCTTCCAGCGTGATGGCGTCTTCGCCATGGAGCTGGGCGGTCCGGAGGTCGGGCGCGGCTGTGGCGGCCGGGGCATCATCCACGGCTTCGAGCTGCTGGAAAAGCTCGGCTTCCATGAATGGGATTTCGATTACGTCCTGCTGGACTTCCTGGGCGACGTGGTCTGCGGAGGGTTCGGCCTGCCGATCGCCCGGGACATGTGCCAGAAGGTGATCGTGGTCGGGTCCAACGACCTGCAATCCCTTTATGTGGCCAACAACGTCTGTTCGGCCGTGGAGTATTTCCGGCGTCTGGGCGGCAATGTCGGCGTGGCCGGCATGATCATCAACAAGGACGACGGCACCGGAGAGGCCAAGGCCTTTGCGGACTCTGTCGGAATCCCAGTACTTGCCTCGATTCCCGCCAATGAAGATATTCGGCGGAAGTCGGCTAACTACCAGATCATCGGCACCCCCGATGGCGAATGGGGTTCGCTGTTTGCGGGCTTGGCCGAGGCAGTCGCCGAGTCCCTGCCGCAGCATCCGCGGCCCCTCACCCAGGACGGCCTGCTGGGTCTGTTCAGCCCTGACGAGACCGGCGGCAGCGTTACGCTGAGGCCGGCCACCCAGGCCGATCTGCGCGGCTCCAGCTTTGCGCCCAAGCCTTCCCTCGAAGTCATCTACGACGCGGCGGTCTGACGGCATGCTCGAGGACAAGGCTCCCCTCTCGTCTGAACAGGATCCCGGCCTTCCGGTCGAAGGCGCTGGCTGCCATGGCGGCGCCGAGGAACTGACCAAGGCGGCGTCAAAGGCAGGCAAGTCCGAAATCCTGGCGCGCTACGCCAAGGACTACCCCGTCGGACCCCATGACCAGCCACAAAGCATGTGCCCGGCCTTCGGCTCCCTGCGGGTGGGCCTGCGCATGCGGCGGACAGCGACGGTGCTCAGCGGTTCGGCCTGCTGCGTCTATGGGCTGACCTTCACGTCGCACTTTTACGGAGCCCGGCGGACGGTCGGCTACGTGCCGTTCAATTCCGAGACCCTGGTGACGGGCAAGCTGTTCGAGGACATCCGCGAGGCGGTTTTCAAGCTGGCCGATCCGGAACTCTATGACACGGTGGTCGTCACCAACCTCTGCGTCCCGACGGCCTCCGGCGTGCCGCTGCAACTGCTCCCCAAGGAAATCAACGGGGTCCGGATCATCGGAATCGA
>CAMAVA010000116.1 GCA_945861515.1 Brevundimonas vancanneytii
AAACTGGATGGCAAGCCCCCGGCCGGCTTTGGGGCCCTGAAGTCCCAGGCTGGCGACTGGGGACAGGTCATAGGCCTCGACGACGAGCAGTCCCGCCAGCTGGTGGAGGCCATCGGTGACGCCGCAAGCTTGACGGTCGTGGCCTCGAAGACAGAGCCTGTTGAGATCAGCCTGTCCGGCAGCTCCGCTTCGCTGCGTTTCATTGACGACCGGCAGGGGCGAGCCGGGCTGACCGACGCCCTGGTGGCCAAGGGCGCCGGTTCGCCCTTTGCAGCGCCGGAGGGACCGGCCCAGCCGATTATCCAGGCGCCCGCTGCGGCGGATCAGTCTGACCTGCCGGACCAGCTTCCGGCCTTTATTCGCAACATCAGCAAGGATGAGGACTGCGACAGCCTGGGATCCCAGGGGGACTTTCCCGTCATCAAGGCCAGGCTCGCGCCCAACCTTATGCTCTGGGGCGCGATCTGCAGCAGCGGGGCCTATAACTTCGGCTACAAGTTCTTCACCAGCAACGATCGGGGCCAGGGCGCAAAGGTCGTCAATTTTCCCTATGCCGAAGGCTCCGGGGAAGCGGAGACCGTCTATGCGGTCAATGCGGATTTTGACCCGGAAAGCCTGGTGGTCAGCGCCTTTGACAAGGGCAGGGGCCTGGGCGATTGCCGCTCCCTGCTGCGTTGGGTCTGGAACGGCAGCGCCTTTGTGCTCCTGAGGCAGGACATCATGACCGACTGTCGCGGCGTGGTGACGGAACATTGGCCCACATTGTTCCGGGCGACTGTCGACCAGGCCATGCCCTGAAGCCCACAGATGGGCCGTCGCCTCTGGATGGACGATTTGGCGTCTGACCGTGGAATCGGCGCCGGCCTCTGATATCCACCCCCATGCCCCTGACCTTTCGCCTTGGTTGCTTCTATGCCGCCGTCTTCATCGGCACCGGCGCCAGCCTGCCCTATTTTCCGGTCTGGTTTCGCGCCCAGGGACTGAGCGGCGCCGAAATCGGGATCATTCTGGCGGCGCCCATGATGGCGCGGATGGCCGCGGGGCCACTGCTGGCGGTCTGGGCCGATGGCTTCCGACTCCGCCGCACGCCGCTGGTCCTGATGGCGCTGGGATCGGCCGCCGCCTACGCCGCCTTAGGCCTGATCGACGGATTCTGGGCCTGGCTCGCAGCCTGGGTGGTCGCCACCTGCCTGCTGTCGACGCTGCTGCCCCTGGGTGACGTCATGGGGATGCGCCTGGCCCGGCGAGAGGGTTTTGCCTATGCCCTGCCGCGCGGTTTCGGGTCCGTGGCCTTCGTGGTCGGCAATATCAGCGTCGGGGCCCTGCTGTCCTGGTTCCGCCCGGACCTGATCCTGTTCTGGACTGTCGGCGCCGCCCTTCTGGCGGCCGTTGCGGCGGGGGTGCTGCTTCCGCCGGAGCCGGTGCACGAGGCCCATGCCGCCGAGGCCAGGCCACACCGATGGCGCGGGCTGTCGGAACTGATGACCAACCGGATGTTTCTGCTGGCCGTCACCGGAAGCGGCCTCATCCAGGCCACCCATGCCTTCTACTACGGCTTCTCGGCCCTGATCTGGAGCCGGGAGGGGATTTCGGAGGGGACCATCGGCCTCCTCTGGGCCTTGGGCGTGGTGGCCGAGACCGCCTTCATGTGGTTTGGCGAGCCCTGGAGACGCCGTTGGGGACCTGAGCGGATGATCCTTCTCGGTGGTCTGGCGGCGATCCTGCGATGGACGGCCTTTGCCTTCAGTCCGCCCCTCTGGATGCTGTTTCCGCTCCAGGCCCTGCATGGCCTGAGCTTCACGGCGACCTTTCTGGGGGCGCTCAGCCTGATTGAACGCTACGCGCCGCCCCATACGGCCTCAGCCGCCCAGACCATCAGTTCGGTGCTGTCCAGCGGCCTGTTCATCGGGCTGGCCACCCTGGCGTCCGGCGCCCTCTATGACCGGTTCCAGGCCGGCGGCTATCTGGGCATGTCCCTGATGACGGCCGGCGGGGTGATCGTCATGGTCGTTCTGATGCGACAGACCCGCCGACCCGGCGCCGCACGGCCCTGAGGGTCCCGGCTTCCTCTGGGTCAGGCTCGAACCCGTGTCCAACACCGCCTAGACTGCCCCACCATTGCGGAGAAACCCATGCGCGCCCTCGAACTCAACGACGGTTTTGGCCTTGAGAATCTCAAGGTTGTCGAACGGCCTGACCCGGTTGCCGGCCCCGGCGAGGTGCTGGTCCGGATGCGGGCCGTGTCCCTGAACTATCGGGACCTCCTGATGATGCAGGGCCAGTACAGCCGCAGCGCCGCCAACCTGCCGATCACGCCGTTTTCCGATGGCTGCGGCATGGTCGAGGCCGTCGGCGAGGGCGTGACCCGGGTCGCCGTAGGGGATCGGGTCTCGACCCTGTTCTTCCAGAACTGGATTTCCGGCCGGCCCACGCCCCAGTCGCAGATGTCGTCCCTGGGACAGCCCATTCCCGGCGCGGGCCGGGAACTGGCGGTCTTTCGGCAGGACGGTGTGTCGAAGGTCCCCGAGTTCCTGACCGACGCCCAGGTGGCGACACTGCCCTGCGCCGGCCTGACGGCCTGGCGCGCCCTGTTCGAGGACGCCGATCTCGAGCCGGGCGATACGGTGGTGCTGCAGGGCACGGGTGGGGTTTCGATCTTCGGCCTGCAGTTTGCCAGGGCCGCCGGCATGAGGACCTTCATCACCTCGTCCTCGGACGCCAAGCTGGAACGGGCCCGGGACATGGGCGCCCACCACACGCACAATTACCGGACCGATCCGGCCTGGGCCAAGGCGGTCAAGCGCGCCACCAACGGGCTTGGCGCCGATTTTGTCATGGAGGTGGGCGGAGCCGGCACCCTTCAGGAAAGCCTGAAGTCCGTCCGGATCGGCGGTCATGTGGCGATCATCGGCATCGTCTCCGGCGCCGGTGAGCCCCTGCAGACGGGCTGGCTGATCTCGACCAGCGCCCGCATGCAGGGTGTCTCTGTCGGCTCCCGCGCCATGTTCGAAGCCATGTGCCGGGCCATCGATCTGCACCGTATCGAACCGGTCGTGGATCAGTCCTTCCACTTCACAGAGGCGGTGGCGGCTTTTGAGTCCATGCGCGCTGGCGCTCATTTTGGAAAGATCGTCCTCACCTTCTGAGGGCGAACGCCGCCGGTCGACCTGTCGAAAAGTTCATGTTGGTCGCCCTTGCATCATATGCCGCAGCAGAAGATAACGGCGGTATCCGGTCAAGGGGAGGGACGCCCCATGCATGCTGTTATGGAACTGATCCTGGGGATTGTGGTCTGGATGGCGGTAGCCGCCATGAACCACCTCGGCGTTCATGTGAGTCTGCCAAAGGAAGAGCCCCCAGCCGAACGAGTCATCCAGCGTGATCCTCCTGCCGGGGCCCGTAAAGCGGATGCCCGCCTCGATCCTTGCCCCACCTTGCCGGGAAAGGCCGTTGAGTCTGGTCCGTCTGCGGCCTGATCGCTTCATCCGTGAAGAAATCGTTGCTGGCCGCTTAACGCGGCGCAGTTTCGCAGGTAGTTTCCCCCTGTGCGCGAGGTCGAAGGGCGGGGGCCCGTGCAGTGTTGGGGCCGCCCCGCTCAGGACAACGACCGCGCATGAAGGTCAAGAAGAGCTCGCCCCTCGACTTTACGCGGATCGCACCCGAAGGGCTGGCGCCGCGGTTCGAGCTGGGCGCCGATCTGCGCCCTGATGCTCCCCCGGTCCTGGAAGCTGACCTGCAGATTCTCGACGCGCCCATGACCCTCCCGGAAGGCGACCCGCCGCCGGAGCGCGCGGCCGGCCAGACCGGGGCCGCTGCGCCGCTTTTGACCCTGTCCGACCCAACGGACCTGACCGGTTCCAGTCCGTCCGCAGCTTCGGTGGACAGACCCTTCACACCCCTGACCATGACGCCGACCCGGATCGCGCGGGAGCGGTCGAGCAGCGGAATCTGGGTTGCCGCCAGTATCGTGTCGGCCATCTGGGCGGGGGCGCCCCTGGCCTATGCCTTTGGCTACAGACAGGAAATTTCACCCCTGCAGTCAGACCCGATCGCGTTGGCGGTCTTTGGCCTGCTGGTCGTCGGACCGCTGACTCTCATCTGGATCGCCGCCTATCTGATGCGGCAGGGCCAGAAGCTGTCCACCGAGATCCGCCGCACCCGGGACCTGGCCCAGACCATGGTCGGACCCGCGGCCCTGGCGGCCAATGAAGCTGGCGCCGTCGTCACCAGCATTCGTCAGCAGATTGTCGATGCGGCGGCCTCGGCCAATGATGCCCGGGAAACCATGCTGGCGTTGCGGCGGGCCCTGGCGGAGGAGACCGAACGGCTCAGTGAAGCGGCGGCGTCCGCGGACCGGACCTCGCAGAACCTGGTCGTGTCCCTGGGCCGTCAGAGAGAGGCCCTCAGCGCCTTGAGCGGTGAACTGGACGCCCGGGCTGCGTCCGTTGCCGACACCATTTCCATGCAAGCGCGCATGGTCGCCGACGCCTCCGATCTGGCCGAAACCCAACTGCGGGAGGCGGAAGCCACCCTTGCAGCCCGGGCGGCCGACCTGGCGGCGGCCGCCGGCGAAGCCAGTGACGCGGCCCGGGTGGCGGGCGAAGATCTGGCCCGCCAGGTGGCCCGGCTGGAAACCGCCGGCGTGGGGGTCGGTGATCAGATGCGGATCGTCGAGGCCGGTCTCTCCGAGCAACGCGCCTCCCTGGTGACGGTATCCCATGCCATCCGGGCCGATCAGGAGGATTTCGCCGCCCAGGCCGAAACCCGGGCGGCCCAGCTGGCGGAATTCATGGTCCAGGCCACCCAGAGCGCTTCGCACCTTGGCGAAACGGCGACCCGCGGCGGCGAGACCCTGCGCAGCCTGATCGGCGAGGCGGCGGTCCAGATGCAGGCCCTGCTCGATACGGCAACCGCCGAACGCGAGGCCCTGACGGGGGAGACCCAGACCGCTCTCTCGCTGCTGGCCGAGACCTCTGCTGCCAAACGGCAAACATTGCAGGAAGAAAGCATGGGCGTCCTGGCCCAGCTGTCCGAGACGGTGGCGGTCGAGCGCGAGACCCTGGTGGGAGAGGCGCAGAACGCCCTGTCGCTGCTGACGGATGCCGCTGCCGGCGAGCGGAACCGGCTTGAAAAGGAATTGCGGGAGGCTGTGGATCGGCTGACCCGGGTGGGCAAGGACGCCCAGGAAGCGGCCGAAGGCCACGCGGCCTCGGCGCGGGATCGTGTGGACCAGCTCAATGAAGCCGCCTTCGTTGCACAGCAAAAGGCGGACGCCGTGTTCCAGGCGCGGCTGGATGAGGCGCGGGACCTGATCGACACCTCGGCCCAGCTGGTCGAGCAGGCCGGCGCCAGAACGGCCGAAAGGCTGGAGGCCGGCGCTGCCTCGGCCAGAACCACCCTATCGGAACTGAACGCGCTTCTGAGCGAGCTTGAACAGACGGCCCAGGTGCTGCCGCAGCGGGTGCTTGTGCAGACTCAGGAGGTCCAGGCTGCTGTCGACCGCGGTATGGAAGACCTTGTCCAGTCGGCGAGACGGACAGCCGAGGAGACCCAGGCCATCGACCTGGCGTTCCAGGACCGGGTCAAGCGGAACTATGACATGCTCACCGATGCGGTGAAGCTGATGGGAGTCGTGGCGGGCGCCGGCGGTCAGGGGGCGGGCGCATTGCCTCCGGCCCAACCGCCGCCAGCGCCCCTGCGCAGCCGCGAGGTGGGCGGCGATGCTGTTGCGGGCCTGGGCGGCCGCACGCGGCTGAGGCTGACCCCCACCGCGACGGACGAAGAGTTTCGCAGCGTGTTTGAAACGGCCGGGGGGCGCGCCCCGCCGCCGGAAGCCCCCGCCGAGCCGGACGGCGCCTGGAGCTGGAAGGACCTTCTCTCCTCCATCGAAGGCGATGACAGTGACGCCGAAGGCCAGGCCGAACGATTGCTGCAGGAGATCGAGGCCATGGGCATCGACCCCGGGGCCCTTCTGCCCCGCACCCGGCTGGACGACATTGCCGCCGCGGTCCAGACCCGGGATCAGCAGGGCGCCAGGGACATTGTCCGCCGCCTGGCTCCCGCCGCCATCCGCCGACTGGTTCGCAGGCTGTTTTCTGACGCCGCCTTGAGGGGCCAGACCGAACGCTATCTGCGGCGGTTCGCCGGGATGCTGGACGAAGCAGCCGAACGCGACCGCGGCGGTCTCCTGGTGGCGTCCCTGTTGTCTTCGGATGCCGGCAGGGCCTGGTTGCTGCTGGATGCCGCCGCCGGCGACCTGGCCTGATAAGCAGGTAAGCGCCAGCCAGGGAGCCGACCGCTCAGGCCAAACTGCCGAGACCTGCGAAGGCTCTGGAGTCAAAGAAAACCGCCCCGGGGCGAACCCCGGGACGGCTTGTCTTGTCCAACCCCGGCAAGGTGGGATTGGCCGATTGATCTAGTTGGTGATCACTTCATAGATCAGGCCGGTCGCGATGGCGGCCAGGATGAAGTCGCTGCCCGAACGGTACCAGTAGTAGCCGCGCGGCGGATGACGCAGGCGATAGCGCCCATAGTCATAGATCACGTAGCCCCGACCGCGATAGGACGGGGGCAGATAGGCCCCGCGGCGCCAGGCGTTATAGCCCGGGCGGTAATAGGGGTTGCGATAATAGGCCGACGGCGGCGCGCCGTAATGCCAACGGTTCTGGTAGTAGTAGCCGTTATGGCGGTTTCGGTCCCAACGGTTGTCGTTGCGGTGATCGTTCCGATGGTCATTCCGGTAGTCATTCCGGTTGTCGTTCCGGTGATCCCCTCGATGGTCGCCGCGACGATCGCCGCGATCCTCGCTGCGTTCACCCTGACCACGGCCGTCCCCGGCCATGGCCGAAGTCGCAGAGGCCGCAATGGGCCCCGCCACGCAGGCGACGGCGGCCAGGGCAATCAAGAAGCGTTTCATGGCTATATCCTTTCACTCAAAGGTTCGACCGCAGTCTCTTGCGGCGACATGTCTGACCCTCGACAGATTTCCAGTCTCGGCCCGCCGACCTGAACCCAGCCTGAACAAGACTTTCAGCCTGCAGATCAACATGGACTGGCGGCAAGGGCCGGATCGCGCGGTCCCCGGCTGGCTGCTGGATACCCGGGGCCGATGCCAATTGCTGATGAGAGATAAACAGAAATCTCCAGGCTGGCCCATGTCGGGTCATCTCTTGGAAAGCAGTGTAAATGGCGTTCTACTTTTCCATGAACAGGATGCTAACATCCTGAAGTAAAACGCATAAATGCTCTGAAAATTGGGTCGATCGCGACTCGGTTAACCCTGCTTTCATGGGCCGGGCCCTTTCCTTCCAATCGTGATCAACACGAACCGGCCGCCAGAAGCGCGGCCTTGATGGGAACCGGCGCCATGATGATGAGCCTCGAAACCGAAGACCGCCTGCCGCTGCCCCTGCCGGGGCCGGACTCCTCGGGCGATGACCTGTTCCGCATGGGACTGATGTATTCGACCGGCCAGGGCGGCGCGCCGCTGGACTATGTCTCGGCTCACATGCTGTTCAATCTTGCCGCCATGCGTGGTTCGCTCGAGGCCAAGCTCTATCGCAAGGAACTGAGCCAGGAGATGGCGTCCAATGACGTCGCCGAAGCCCAGCGCCAGGCGCGTGAATGGCTGGCCCGGGCTTGATCAGCCAGGGACTGCACAGGAAAAGCAGGTCCCCTTCGGCCGAGACGGCCTGAACGCGGTCCCTGACTGCCCGGCAAATCAGCGGCTGGAACTGTTGTTCAGAGCGTAGCTGAACCCCAGGCTGACCGGAATCAGGTCCCTGAAATATTGCTGGATGAACAGCCCGGTTTCGACGCCGGCGTTTCGTGGCACATAGATGATGTCGAACCTGCGAAGCGGTACCAGGTCTGCGCCAGCCCG
Organism: Brevundimonas vancanneytii; assembly: GCA_945861515.1. Taxonomy (GTDB): domain Bacteria; phylum Pseudomonadota; class Alphaproteobacteria; order Caulobacterales; family Caulobacteraceae; genus Caulobacter; species Caulobacter vancanneytii_A. The sequence goes on from CAMAVA010000116.1 coordinate 7,883, forward strand.
TCGGGCGCCTGCCTTGAGATCGACCGTCCGCTTCATCGCGCGCCCGTCCGGACCACGGCGCAGAATGACAACCTGGCTTGGCTGGGCGGAGGTGCGAAATCCCCCGGCCTGGATGACAGCCTGAAGGGCGTTTATGTCGCCCGGCATGTCGTAGACTCCCGCCCGCTCCACTTCGCCGCCGACAAACACTTTCAGTGGCTGGGCTGTCCTGACCGCCACCAGGACCCTGGGGCGCAGGATCTGCGAAGCATAGGCCTGACCCAGAACAGCCTCCAGTTCCGGCAGTGTCCGGTCCGCCACCATGATCGGCCCCAGCAGGGGCAGGGAGATCCTCCCGTCCGGCTGGATGACCAGGGTCTTGCTGAGCTCCGGCGCCGACGGCACGGAAATCTCCAACTCGTCACCCGGATAGACCCGGTAGGGCGGCTCGCTTTCCGTCCAGTCCGCATAGCTGATATCGGCAAAGGCCGGGGTCTGGCGCGCCGCCGGAGTCTTCTGTCCGAACCAGCGGTTCAGGCCGTCCGCCCAGGCCGGCGACGCGGTCTGGCAGACGGCGGCCAGCATGACGGTCAGGGCGAGGGGGCTGCGAACCATGACCTGATGGTTAAGGAGAATGGGTAACGGACCGTTAACGCCGGCGCCCGAGGCTGACAGCGGGCTAGAACGGTCGCGGATTCGCATGGCTTCTTCCACATCCTGGACTTCGGTCCCCCATGACCTGCCCGCCCTGTCGACCTGGGGCGCACGGCCCCGCTATGCGCCCATGGATTTTGTTATCCTGTTGTGGTGCGAAAAGTGGCTGATGCTGTCCACCTTCCTGGTGATCCTGATCGCCGGGGTGGCCTTTTCCATGCTGCTGAAGCCCAGCTTCACGGCCGGATCGAGCCTGCTGATCCAGCTGGGCCAGGAATATGTCTACGAGCCCCGGGCCGGGGATGCCGGTCGCGGGGCTGTGACCGACACCGATGGCATTGTGGCGTCTGAATCCGAAATCCTGATGGGCGCGGCGCTCCGGGAACGCACCCTGCGCCGGCTGGGCCTGGCCTATGTCTATCCCAGGACGGCAAAGGACTACGCCGAGGCCACGCCTGCCGAGCGTCCCGCCATCATGGCATCGGCCGTGGTCTCCATGGGCAAGGCCATGGACGTCGGCGCTTCGCCGGGCAATCCGGTCGTTCGGGTCAGCTTCAAGCACGACGAACCGGACGTCGCCGCCAAGGTTCTGAACACCCTTCTGGAAGAATATTTGGTCTATCGGCGAGGCATCATGATCCAGCCCGCTTCGCCCGGACTTGAACGGCAGCGCGAGGCCTTCGAGACCCGCCTGTCGGAGGCCGATGCGGCCTATCAGGCCTTTCTCGAGACCAACAACCTGGGTGACTTTGCAGCCCAGAAGGGCGGCCTGACCCAGATGCTCAGCCAGCTGGACAGCCAGAAATACAGCATTGAGGCCCAATTGCAGGAGCGGAGCGGCCGGCTCTCGTCCCTCGATACACAGCTGATGCAGATCGCTCCGGAGATCGGCCTGTCCCGGGACAGCAACAACAGCGACAACGACCGGCTGGCCCAGCTCCGGCTGCAACGCGAGGAGCTTCTGGCCCGCTACCAGCCGGACGCCCAGCCGGTCGCCGATCTGGAAGCCCAGATCGCCCAGCTCCAGGCCGCCATCCTCGCCGGCCGCACCCAGGCGCCGGGGGCCAGACGCTTCGGGATCAACCCGGTCTACCAGACCCTCCAGACCGAAAAGATCCAGCTGACCTCCGAAATTGCGGCGCTGAAAAGCGCCCAGGACGCCAATCTGCGGCAGTTGGAGGAGGCGACACGCCAACTCCAGCGCTATGCGGCTCTCGAGCCGGAGTTTGTCGAGCTGGCCCGGGATCGCGACATCCTGCAGTCCAATGTCCGGGAGTTTTCGATCAAGGAACAGCGGGACGAGGCGGCGCGGCAGATCGGCGGTGACGCCACAGACAATATCCGGATCGTCGAGAGGGCCAGAGCCCCCACCACGGGGTCCAGCCTGAGGCGTCCAGTCCTCATCCTGTCTGTGCTGTTTGCCGGTTTCACGGCCCTATGCCTCGGGCTGTTGCGGATGTTCCTGAGGCCCGGCCTGCCCACCGCTGCCTCGGCGTCCCGCACCCTTGGACTTCCGGTGCTGGGCGCGGCCCCGCTGAAGAGGCGCTGACGCCGGGGATGCGTTAGGGTCTGGCTCCAAGTGTTTCCGTGGCGATTCGACGAATGGTGGACCTGAGCGGCGAGATGGGGGGCCTGTGGGCTTCGCTGGGCGCTTCTGCGCCCGGGACATCGCGCGTCGTCCAGTTCGTTTCGGCCCATAAGGGCGAAGGCGTTTCTACCGTTGCCCGCGAGCTCTGCCGGTTTGTCGCTGGCCGGGCGGGAAAGACTGTCTGGCTGGTGGACCTGGATCTGCAGGATTCTCCGCAGGCCGCCGCCATCGCCGCTGACCCGGGTCTCTATGGCGGCCTGGGCAAACCGGTGCGGGCCTGTCCGGACAACCGATGTTTTGTCACGGTCAGGCCGCCCCAGAAACATGCCGATGGCGACCTGGTCCCGGACAGCCGCTACGTCGTGGCCTATCAGGTCGGGCAACATCGATGGTGGGTCACCAGGTTTCGGCAGGAAGCCCTTCGTGGTCCACAGGCTTCAAGCATCCTGCCCTCAGCAGACTATTGGACGTCCCTGCGCCAGCATGCCGATCTGGTTGTGATCGACAGCCCGGCGGCTGACCGTTCGGACGTTGCCCTGACCCTGGCGCCCTTCATCGACGAGACCATCCTCGTCGTGGCCGCCGACCAGCCGGATCTCCAGGGGCCGATGCG
>CAMAVA010000117.1 GCA_945861515.1 Brevundimonas vancanneytii
CCTTACGGTCCAGCTTGGCGAACGGCGTTCGTCGCGCTAGTCTTAACGGGTCAACAGAGAGACGCCCATGTCACCCCTTGCCGCCGAGGCACGGGCCTGACGGCCAGGTAGACCCCTACCGGTCGTCGATGAGCCCGCTGAACCGCCCGCTCCCGCCCCCGCGGGAGCGTCGCTTGTCATGCCTCACGACATCGGACCAACTTCCCTTGAATATCTCGAAGACGCAGCAGCGGACGCTGCACGCGCTCGCCCAGGGCGGGCATATCGACCTGATCCGCGACAACAACCGCATCCTTGAAGCCCAGTGCTGGAACCGCGAAGGCTGGCGCATGGCCGACTGCACGGTCCAGGTCTTCAAGAGCCTCAAGCGCAAGGGGCTGATCGCCAGCCGCGGCGGCGGTCCCTACCGGATCTCCCGTGAAGGGCTGGCAAACCTGCGCGCCCAACTGGACAATCGGGTCACCGGCAAGGGGTGGTGACACTGCGCCCGGGGCTAAAGCCGGGTCTCGGCGAAGCACCGCATGGCTGAGGTCAGATACTCGGTCAGCCCGGCCGCCCGCGCTTCATAGCGGGCTGTGAAGTCCGGATGCTCCAGATACATCAGGGCCAGTCCGGCATAGGCCTGGGCGGTGGGCGCGGCTGGCCAGCTTTGGGCCACCCAGGCGTGATGACGCTGCACCAGTCCCTGGACGGCCTCGCTGTCCAGGGGAAGACCATCGGTCATGGCGCTTGCCATGGCCGCCTCGACCGCCTCGATCTCGGCCTGGAGTCCAGCCTGGCGGCCGGGGTTCAGCGCGGCCTGCTTCTGCTTGCTGGATTCGATCCAGCCCTGGATCTTCTGGCCGTATCGGTCCCGGAGCCAGGATTCATGGCGCGCCTGGGTTTCCGGGGAAAATCCCTGAAACAGCGTCTCGTCGGTCATTGTCGTTTCTCCTTCCAGGTCTGCGAGGGAAGCGTCCAGCGTATCCAGCAGCTGTTGGTACCGCGCCGCCCTGGCCGCCAACGCCTGCCGCTGTCGCCGCAGTGCGGTCAGCCGGTCGAAACCCGGCGTGGCCAGGATCTGTCGGATGGCGTCCAGCGGGAATTCGAGCTCCCGGTGCAGCAGAATCTGTTGCAGTCGCAGCAGTTCCGCCCGGCCATAGAGACGATAGCCATTGGCGCCGACCCTGGCCGGTTTCAACAACCCGATCTGGTCGTAGTGGTGCAGGGTCCTGACCGAAACGCCCGAAACCCTGGCGACCTGTCGCACTGTCAGCAGGTCTATTGTCACATGGAAGCTCCTCGCTACGGGCGAAGATCTGGGGGATCACGCCACGTGAGGGTCAAGCTGACGCCAGCCGAAGAAAATGCACCCTCGCCGCGCCATAGTGCCTGACGTCCAGCGCCGTGAAGCCGGGGCTCGTCAGGGGGGCTTCATCGCTGCCGCGTTCGGCCACGATCACGGCCCCGGGGGCCAGCCAGCCATGGGCCAGCAGTTCGGCCAGGGCCCGCTCTGTCAGGCCCTGGTGGTAGGGCGGGTCAAGGAAGGCGATGTCGAAGGCGGGACCAGCGCTGGCCGGGCGAACCCCCAGGTCGGTGGCGTCGCGCCGATGGATGCGGGTGACGCCAAACAGCTCGAAGGCCTCGATATTGTCCCGGATCGCGCCGCGAGCTGCGTCGTGGGTTTCGACAAACAGGCAGAAGGCGGCCCCGCGCGACAGGGCCTCCAGGCCCAGGGCGCCGCTGCCGGCGAACAGGTCGATGACCCTGGCCCCCTTCAGGTCCGGCGCCCAGGGCGCATGCTCCAGGATATTGAACATGGCCTGCCGGGCGCGGTCAGAGGTCGGCCGTGTGGCCTGACCGGGCGGCGTCTGGATCGGCCGGCCACGAAAACTTCCGGAAACGATCCTCAAGACCGGCCCTTCACGGTCTGGAGCACCTGGCCGGCGGCGGCCTGAATCTGCACAGTCATGGAATACCTCCGAACGCCTTCTCTTTGCGCGGGGCGCAACCGACCGCAAGTCAGGTCAACGCGCTTGCGATCAGCTCCAGCGAAGGGGCGGGGCCTGGGCTTCAAGCTCCAGCAGGGCGTCGCGCAGTGTTTCCATGAACCGGCTTCTCTGTCCCTGCCAGTGGATCGGCTCTCCCACCAGCACTGCGCAGGTCATGGGCACAGGCACCGTCTCGCCCTTGGGCAGCACCCGGCCGGCGCCCTGGATCCAGACCGGAATGACTGGCGCCTCGGGAAAGGCCTCGGCCAGCCTGGCCACGCCGTTCTTGAGCCTGGCCATTTCACCGGTCTCGCCCCGCGTCCCTTCCGGAAACACGACCACGATATCTCCCCTGGCCAGGGCTTCCCGGGCCGGCGCCAGGATGTCCTCTCCGGTCCCGGCCCGGTCGCGGGCGATGGGCACGATGCCGATCAGGTTGCGCGACAGCCAGCTGATGACCGGATCTCTCAGGAAATAGTCCGCTGCGGCGGCGGGCCGGAGCCGGTGCAGGGCCCGGGCCGGAAAGATGGTCAGCAACAACAGGGTGTCGAGATGGCTGTTGTGGTTGGCGGCGATGATGGCCGGCCCCTTGAGCGGCAACCGCTCGCGGCCGGTCACATCGGCGCCGGTCAGGAGGCGCGCCAAGGGCCGGGCCAGCAGCACGATCAGGGCCAGGCGCAACCAGCGGATCATTCTAGAAATGATCCACCGCGAAGAAGGCCAGCAGGTGGAAATACAGCGGCGCGGTGAAGGTCAGGCTGTCGACCCGGTCCAGAAGACCACCGTGGCCGGGAATGAGATCGCTGGTGTCCTTGACGCCGATGTCACGCTTGATGGCGCTCATGGTCACGTCACCGGCGAACCCCGCAAGGGGCAGAGTGGCGGCGATGACAGCCAGTCCCCAGCCTGACAGGGGCGACAGCAGGGGGCCGACGAACCAGATCAGCAGAGCGGTGCTGACCCATCCGCCCAGAAATCCTTCCCAGGTCTTGTTGGGACTGACGGTCGGCATGATCTTGCGCCGGCCAAGCGCCTTGCCCCAGACATACTGGGCGACATCATTGAATCCGGTGGCCAGCAGCAAGAGAAGAACCAGCCCGGCCGGTCCGGCCGGCAGAGGCTCTGTTTCGGGCACGCGCATCAGGAAGGCGACATAACCCAGATTGTAGACACAGGTCATGAGCGCCCAGTGGAACATCGCCACGGTCGACAGATAGCGCCGCGTCTGACCGAAACAGGCCATCAGGAAGGGCGTCAGGAGGAAGGCGTAGACCGGGATGATGACCAGGAAGATGCCGTAGATGTCCAGGGCCACGAAGGCATAGCTGACCGGGATCGACAGATAGGCGGCCAGGATGATCAGGCGGTCCTCGCGCCGGGTCGGGGCCAGGGACAGGAATTCCCTGAGCGCGATGAAGCTGATCAGCCCGAACAACAGGACCGTGGCCTGCCATCCCAGCAAAAGGGCGCCGCCCAGGGCCGCGATTATGACCCACCAGCTTGATAGCCGCCGCTGCAGTTCCCGGAATTCGCCCGATGGCCGCAGAAGGGGCAGGGCCGCGGACAGGGCGGTCGCCAGGGACAGCAGGGCCAGGACGCCGCCGAGGCCGAGGATCAGAGCGGCAGGCTGACCGGCCAGAAATTCCCGGATGTCGGCGATGATATCCAAGGGGCCTCACAAGGTGACTGGGCGCAGACCTTGCCGAGCGGTCGCCCGGGGTCAAGCGCCGCCATGCATTTAACACGCTCGAAAAAGGCAGGGAGCGAACGCTTGTTTGAGGCAGATCAAGGCGGCTGCCCGGGGTCGGGCCTAGAAGCCTGCCCATCGGGTCCGAACGGGCCCAAGACAAGGGATCGCCAGATGAAAAAGCTCGTACTCGCCGCGGCCGGCCTGGCCTTGGCTGCCGCCGCCACGCCTGCCCTTGCCCAGGATTTCCAGCCCAAACAGGCCGGAACCTTAATCGTCGCCGGCCGCATTTCCGGTGTCCTGCCGTCTGAATCCGGCAATGTCCTGACCGCCGCCGGTCTCGACACCGGCCTGGATGTCAAGGTCAGCGACGACTACATGCCGACCCTGGGCTTCACCTATTTCTTCACCGACCATGTCGCGGTGGAAGCCATCCTGGGAACGACCCAGCATGACATCAGCGCCAAGGGCCCGGCGGGCACTGCAAAGATCCACGAGACCTGGGTTCTGCCGCCGGTCGTCGCTGTGCAGTACCACTTCAACCCGGCGGGCAAGGTCAGCCCCTATGTCGGCGCGGGTCTGAACGCCATGATCTTCTACGGCGGCGAAGACGCCAACGGCTTCAATGTCGAGCTCGACAACGGCATCGGATACGCGGTTCAGGCCGGGGTTGATATCGCCCTGAAGGGCCCCTGGAGCCTCAACCTGGATGCCAAGAAGGTATTCTTCGAAACCGACGCCAACATCAACAAGGGCGCCCTGAAGTCCAGCGTCACCCTCGATCCGCTGGTGGTTTCCGCGGGCATCAGCCGCAAGTTCTGAAGGCCTTCGGGTTCAGGCAGGTATCGGTCCCCGTCGCCCTCATGGGCGGCGGGGATTTTCGTTTGTCGCGGAGGCCGGCCCTTCCTGTTCAGGCGACAGACAGGCCGTCGGCATGGTATGAGGCGACATTCTGTGAAACGGAGTGATCATGCGCCCGGCTCAATGGATTTCCTTCGCTCTTCTCTGCCTGCTTCCGGGTGCGGCCATGGCCGCCAATCCCGGTCATGCCGAGGCGCCCACGGTGGCGGCGTCCAGCGTCTTCAGGATCAAGACCGTCGCGACCCTGAACTCTCCGTGGGCGATGGTGTTCCTGCCGGACGGGCGCCTGCTGGTCACCCAGAAATCCGGCGAATTGCGGACCGTTGACCCCGAAGGCGTTGTATCAGACCCCATCCAGGGCATTCCGGCCGTCGCGTTCAATGGACAGAATGGCCTGCTGGATGTCGCCCTGCATCCCAAGTTCGCCGAGAACAGGCTCGTCTATCTCAGCTACGCGGAACCAGGGCCCCGCGGCGCCAGCGGACTGGCCGTCGGCCGTGGCCGATTCGTCAACGGCGTGATCAAGGGTTTCGAAGTCATCTTCCGCGATGGCGAGAAGGTCGGGGCAGGCGCGGGCCACATGGCCGGTCGACTGGTGTTCGGGTTGGACGGCGTTCTTTACGTCTCGTCTGGCGAACGGCAGATGGGCTCTCCTGCCCAGTCAATGACCTCGATCAAGGGCAAGGTGCTGCGCCTCACACCCACTGGAAAGCCCCTCAAGTCCAATCCATTTTTGGATGGCAACCCCGCTACGGATGCTATCTGGACCCTGGGACATCGCAATCCCCTCGGCATGGCCCTGGACCCGGCGGGGCGGCTCTGGCAGCACGAGAACGGCCCCCAGGGCGGCGACGAGCTCAATATTGTGACCCGCGGCGCCAACTACGGCTGGCCCGTGGTGTCCAATGGCACCAACTATGGCGACGGGCCAGGTGTCGACACCATTCCCGACCATGACACCCATCCCGAGTTTGCCGCGCCAAAGGTCTGGTGGAACCCGTCGGTCGCTCCTGCCGGACTGATGTTCTATACCGGCGCCATGTTTCCCGCGTTCAACGGCAATGCCTTCCTCGGCGCGCTTGCCGGATCGGCCCTCATTCGGGTGACGGTGGACGGCGAAGTGGCCACGGAAACGGTCCGCTATGACATGGGAACCCGCATTCGCGAGGTCGAGCAGGCGCCAGATGGCGCAATCTGGTTGATGGAGGATGGCGGGTCCGGGCGGCTGATGCGGCTGACGCCGCGCCGGTCGTCAGCCGCGGCCGGCCAGTAGAACGCTCATCCTGCTTCCCGGGCAGCCAGCCGGTCGGCCAGGTCAAGGATCTGGTGGCCGGAAATCGGCTTGAACTGGGTGGGCAGTCCCGTTGCGGCTATGGCCAGATGGCTCTCCGGGTCACCTTCGCCGGTGATCAGGATCAGGGGAACGTCCAGGCCCAGCGATTTCACGGCGCCGACGACATCGCTGCCTCGTTCGCCCCGATTCAGGCGCCAGTCGGTAATCACCAGATCCAGGGGGCCGTCCGCCATCCTCTTCCGGACCGGGACAGGCCGCTTCCACCGTCATGGCCATGGCGGAGCGGACCAGTGGATGATCGTCGCAGACGAGGATGGTCACGACTGTTCTTTCCTTCCGCAGCTGCGCGAGTTGATCGTCCTGCTCGCCCGGCTGTCAATCCTGGCCTCAACAAGGCGTGTTCGATCAACCGTCACCAGTCGGCGGTCAAAGGGCCGTTGCCAACTCCGGATGGCGCGGACTGCAGGATCGGTAGAAGGGCGCCAGCTTCGCGAGGTCTGCCTCGTAGTCGCCGGACGGCATGATGGCTGGCCCCAGCCCGACGACCTTGCGCCGGTAGTCCATCATTCCGCAGACCAGGGGAACGCCAGCCCCCAGGGCAATATTGTAAAATCCGGTCTTCCAGGTGCGGGCCTTTCCCCGGGTGCCTTCCGGGGCGATGGTCAGCATGAATTCCTCGCGGCGGGCAAACTCGGCGACCATGGCCCCGACTGTGTCGGTGGACCGGGTCCGGTCCACGGAGATGCCGCCCAGTTCCCGCATCATCCGGCCGAAGGGCCAGCGAAACAGGGAGGCCTTGCCCATGAAGCTCAGATTCAGGTTCAGAGCGTCAGAGCCGCCCATGAAAAAGACGAAGTCCCAATTGCTGGTATGGGGCGCAGCAATGATCACGAACCGTCGGGGCAGGGGCGCCGTACCCTCTACGGTCCAGCCCTGGAGCCGGAAATACTGCGACAAAGTCCATCGGACGGTCCGCGCCAGCCAACCCATACTTGCCAAACTGCGTTCCCCCGAACGGCGGGTCCTGCATCGGAGCTGCGCAGAATCCCACGCCATTGTCTCGGCCATGGGCCCCGGGTCAACCAGACTTGTCGGTGAGCGGGCCTATACGCCCAGCTGGCGGCCGATGATGTTCTTCTGGATCTCTGTTGTGCCCCCATAGATGGTCTGGGCGCGGGTGATGAAATAGCTGGCGATGGCCGGGGCGGCGAAGGCCGGAATATCCTCCAGGCCCGCCCGCCAGTCCGGCCTGCTGCGGTCGGCGAACATCGGCAGGCCATAGACGCCCGCGAGCTCGACATACAGTTCGGTCACGGCCTGGGCCGTCTCTGTTGCGGCGATCTTGATGATCGAGGCCTCGTCGCCGGGCGCCTGTCCGCTGGCCAGGGGGGCCAGCGCCCGAAGGACGGTCATTTCCAGGGCGTCCAGCTGCACCTCGACCTCAGCGAGCCGCCGGCGGAACCCGCTGGCCTGGTCTGCCAGATCATCGCCCCAGGGCGCTTCGGCCGACAGTTTGCGCAGCTGGATCAACTGGCGACGCTTGGCCGCCACATGGGCATAAGAGGTCCGTTCATAGCTCAAGAGGTGGCGAGCGTAGCTCCAGCCCTTGCCTTCTTCGCCGATGCGGTTCTCGACCGGCACCCGGACATTGGTCAGGACCACCCGGTTGAGGTGATGGCCGCCGTCGATGGTGATGATCGGCACGACCTCCACACCGGGGCTGTGGATGTCGAAACACAGGAAGCTTATGCCATCCTGCTTGCGGGGCGTGGTCTCCGTCCTGACCAGACAGAAGATCCAGTCGGCCAGATGGGCGTCGCTGGTCCAGATCTTCTCGCCATTGACGATGTAGCTGTCGCCATCCAGCACGGCGCTGGTCCGCAGGCTGGCGAGGTCGGACCCTGATTCCGGCTCTGAATAGCCCTGGGCCCAGAAGGTCTTGCCGGTCAGGATGTCGCCCAGCCACCGCTGCTTCTGTTCCGGCGTGCCAAAGGTATAGATGATCGGGGCCACATAGAGCAGGCCCATGGGCGAGACATTGGGGGCGCCGGCCCGCTCAAGCTCCTCATCGAAAATGAAGCGCTGGGTCACGGTCCAGCCGGGACCGCCATATTCCTCCGGCCAGCCGGGGGCCAGCCAGCCCCGGGCGCCCATGGCCTGTTCAGAGGCCGAAAGCTGCGCCTTGCCAAGCGTCTGGCCATTGGCCAGGCGGGCGATGATGTCGCGTGGATACTCATCCCGGAACCAGTCCCGGACGACGGTCCGGAAGGCTTCATCCTCGGCGCTCAGACGCATATCCATGGTGTCTCTCCCTTGGTTGCCCCGTTTGTGACCCCCTTGACCCTGCGTCGCGCCAGCCAAAAACAGCAGCCGACGGCGCAGGATTGAGGGAAGCTTTCCTGGCCGGGGCTGCCAACCCCTCCTTAAGGGCCGGCTGTTAGCCTGCCGCCATCCTCCGACAAGCAGAAGGCTTGAGGCGCATGTATATCCAGCTGAAGGCCGCCCTGACCGGCCGCCTGACCTATGCCCAGACAGAACAGGCGAAGGCCCGGACCGAGGCCATGAAGGCCGAGCGCAAGCGCACCATTGATTCGGAAAAGGCCGAGGCCATGGCCAGTCCGCGGCTCGACGGGCTGGAGTCCCGCAAGGCCCAGGCCAAGGCAAAAATCCAGCAGGTGGTCGAATGGCTGAAGATTGTCCGCAAGCTCTATGCCCAGGACCCCAAGGGCATGGCCAAGGCCCTGGCCCAGGCGTTCAAGGACCTCAAGGCGGCGGTCAAGTCCTACCGTGAAGCCGGCGGCCAGGAGATGGCCATGAGCGGAGAACTGGCCGGGGCGGCCCTCGCCAACAACCGCTCCCCGGAAAAGACGGCTGACGCTGCGCCGAAGGAGGTCGCAGCGCCGATATCGCCTCCGCCCTCCGGTGACGAGGCCAACCGGGCGTCGGAAGGGGCTGAGGCGGCTCCGGAGGTCTTCGATCCTGAGGACCCGCCTGAGACGGATCTGTCCCGGTCCGCCGAGGTTCCAGACGAGCCCGGGCGGGCGGGGCTCTATGAGGCGGTGGTCGCCGAGGTGCGCAAGGCCCTGGGCGAGGACAGTCTCGACTTCGTAAAGCAGGTGCGAGGCCTGGTGATCGAGATCACCAAACTGCTGGACGCCGCCAAGGGACAGGCCGCCATCCGTCGCAAGGACAAGGACACGGACAAGGCCATGGAGGAGGTCGACAAGACCCTGAATGACCTGCATGAGGAACTGGACACCATGGAACAGGACATCCACCGCGAGGTCCCGACCGCCGGAATGCGACTGTCCATCGCCGCCTGATCGGCCTTCAGTCCCGGACCCGGGCTGATTTGCGACCGACAACGCCAGTGATGCCGGTCCCGAAGATGATCAGCATCAGGCCGCCAAAGAGGGTCTCGGTTCCGCCGCCAAGAAAGCCATTGAGAAACAGCAACAGGCCCGCGGCTGTCAGGCCGATGCGCGCGGTCCAGAGTGCGGGGCCGCCTCTGGTTGCCTTCCGGCCCATGGCTGCAATGATCAGACTGACCAGCCCGACCAGGGACAGCAGGCCTGCGACCAGATTGAGGATCGTGGACACCATGATTTCCTTGGCGGCGAACCGCCCCTTCTTATGAACCGGAGCCTGCCACAACTCGGCAAAAGGTAAAATGAACTTTACATAATGTATGGGTTGGTTGTCCAGAATCGGATGGGTGATGCCCCAATCGCCGTCCTTGCGCTACACACAGATCCGATCAGCCCAGGCTTGTCGAAACCCTTTGGGGGGATATCCCAGTGACGACCTTGCAAGGCGATCGTGTCACCCTTCGGCGCTTTCGTGCGGCCGATCTGGCCGATCTGCATCGCGTTTTCAGCGAGCCTGCCGCCATGACCTGGTGGTCGCGAGGGCCCCATGAGGACCTGGAGGAAACGCGGGTCTGGCTCGCCGACAGTCTGGCGGTTCCTGCTGAGGAGGCCGATGACTTTGCCGTGCTGATGGACGACGTCGTGATCGGGAAGCTGGGCTGTTTTCAACTGCCAAACCTTGGCTACATCCTTCACCCCGACCATTGGGGCAAGGGACTGGCGGGTGAAGCCATGGCTCTGTTCCTCCGGCATGTCGCAGAGCGGGCGGGGCTGGACCACCTGCAGGCAGATGTCGATCCTCGAAACGGGGCCTCGATCCGCCTTCTGGAACGCTTCGGGTTCCAACGCTCCGGCTTTGCGCGGAACACCTGGCACACCCACATCGGCTGGTGCGACAGCCTCTATCTGACGCTGGACCGCGCCGGACTGGATCGCTGGCTCAAGAGCGCTTGAAACGCCTGCCGGGACCGGCAACCCTTCTGACCTGCCGGCAACAAAAAGACGGTCCTTGCGTCCCGTTTGGGAAACCGGATTATCCAGGCAGCCAATCATACAAGAAGGCGAAACAGGTTGGAAATCCCGGGCGTGGACCTGGTCGCTCTGGCGACCTGGATGGACAGTGTTGGCCTGGGCTCCGGCCCGGTCGAGGAAGCCGTGATCCTCACCGGCGGCACCCAGAACATCCTTCTGAAATTTCGACGGGCCGACCGCAGCTATGTGCTTCGCCGGCCGCCGCCGCATCTGCGGGCCAATTCCAACGAGACCATGCGGCGGGAGGCCAGGGTGCTGGCGGCCATCGCCGGCTCGGACGTGCCTCATCCCGGACTGATCGCAGCCTGCGGCGACGAGACCGTCATCGGCGCGGCCTTCTATCTGATGGAGCCGGTGGACGGCTTCAATCCCACCGCCGGACTTCCGCCCCTGCATGCCGGCTCGCCCGAGATCCGCCGCCAGATGGGCCTGTCCATGGTCGAGGGCATCGCCGCCCTCGGC